>JAGBYM010000027.1 GCA_017628755.1 Clostridia bacterium
AGCGCAACAAATTTGATTATTTTATAAAAATTAAATTATTTGTCAGTACAATAGACTGAAAGTACAAATTAAATTATCATTCGCATCTTTCTGTTCACTGTCCACTAACCACTGTCCACTAATTACAGCGCAATAACTTTATGTTCCGCACCGCACTTCGACAGGATCTCCGCCTCGCGGTTATGACAAGTGAGGACGATGACCTGCGATTCTTCGGAGAGCTTTGTTAACAGATCGAGCAGAGCCGCGGCGCGGGTGTCATCGAGCTGCGCGAAGATCTCGTCGAGGATCATGGGCGGACGGTCAGCGGGATAGAGCATAGAGGAAAGCGCGGTACGGAGCGAGAAATATGCCGCGTCGCGTGTTCCCGCGCTGAGCGAGGCGATGGGCTTGGTGCCGTTTTCGGTGAGGATCGAGAGTGAAAAGTCCTCGGCGATGCCGAAATCGGTGTATTTTCCGTCTGTCAGGTGCTTCATAAGCGTTCCCGCGCTTGCGCGGAGACGGGGAGTTACGTTTCTGCGGAGGCTTTCGCCCGCATTTGAGATCGATTCGTAAGCAAGAACGATCGCTGCGTGCTTTCGTTCCGCATCGTAAAGTGCCGCTTCAACCGCTTCAAGCTCGGATGCGATACGGTTGGGATTTTCCGACGTGCCCTCGATTATGCCGAGGTTTTTTTCGGAATCGAGCAGACGGGTGCGCGCCGCGTCGAGACGGGCGGCAAATTCGTCACGCTCCTGCTTGAGTGTCGTGAGATTTGCGAGGTCGAGCATAGCCTTTGCCGCGGGCGTGATATGCGCGCGGAGCGCGGCTTCGTCCTCTCCAACGAGCTTTGCGCGGGAATCTGCGACAGATGCCGTGTATTTTTCGATATCCGCTTCAAGCGCCCCGCTTCTCTCGGCAACCTTTGCCGCCTTCTCGGCTGTTTCGGCGAGAAGGATGGAGATATTCTGGTTGTCGCCGTCGATACCGAAGCGGGCGAGAACCTCCTTCGCCTCGTCAACGATCTCGAGAACGGCGCCGTTCTTCTTCGCGTGCGACTGCTCGAGCGTGCCGAGCTTCTTTGAAAACTCATCAATCTCCTTCTTGGCTTCAATACAGAGCGCGGCGTGCGCGATGATGTCCTTCTTCTTTACTCGTCCGTCGGCTTCAAAACCCAGGTCGAAGAGGTAGGAGGACGCGCGGCGCTTGGCTGCTCTTGCGGAAAGCGCGACGGCGACGCCGATCATGAGGATCACGAGACCGCCGACAGAAATTGCCGACGAGAACGACATATCAAAGGCGGGGATGAGCTTGAGGAAATAGACCGCGAGCGAGCCTACCGTCAGAGCCGCGCCGAGGATGGAGAAAATGATTCCCCAGCAAAGACGCGCGCCAACCGCGGCGCGGAGTTTTTTGTATCTTTCCGCAACTGCTTCGGGGCCGCCCGTATGAATGATGTCATCAGCGCGTGCGGCAAGATTCGTGTCGCCCGTCTGCTCACCGCGAAGTCCCGCAAGCTCACCCGCGCTCTTAGCCGCTTCGGATTCGGCGGACGCAAGACGGCGGGAGAGTGAATCGAGCTCGGCGACGTATGCGCGGTCGGGAAGCTTGCCCTCGTAGCCGAATTCGGCAAGTAGCTCTTCGCGTTCTGCGCTCAGCGCGGCAACCTTTGCCTCGCCCGCGTGGAGTATATCAAAGCGTTTGAGCGTCTGGATCGTCTCAAAGGCGCGGAGTCTGTCCTCTGCCGCGGTCAGCTTACGGCGAAGCTCGGCGGTCAGTGTGCGCGCGCGTTCAACGGTAGATCGGAGCGCGAGGATATTTTTGGACGATTCTTCCGCCTCGATAAGCTTGCGGCGCAGAGTATCGCGCTCGGCTGTCAGATCGGCGATCAGACCACCGTTTCCGCGCTGAAGACGGAACTGACGGCGCGCGGTGTTAAGACGTGTGAGCGCGCGCTCGGTGTAGATCGCCTCATCGGCGGAGAAGAGGATGTTTTCGATGGATGAGGAAATTTCGCTTCCCGAAAGCGTGGAAAGCGACTGCTGTTTGACGGATGAGGTCGAGTCATAAACTCCGGAGGGGACGCCGAGGAAATACTGCCCGGGTACCTCGCCCTTGAGCACGGCGCTTCCCGTGCGGAGGTCGATGATCTGGCATTTTTCGCTGTAACCGTCGCGGTTGTCGGCGCGGATGCCTCTCCGCTCGATGCGGAAGGAACCCTTTTCGCATTCGATCTCGATGCTTCCTTCGGCGGTGCCGTCCGCCCAGGAGAGCGCGCGGTCGTGCTCGAGCACACCTTCCTCGCTTCGGCGCGAGGGCAGACCGTATAGGACAAAGCGGATGAAGGCAAGGATCGTGCTCTTTCCCGATTCGTTCGCTCCGGAAATGATGTTAAGACCGTCCGAAAGCTCGCAGGAAAAGCCCGAAAGCGTGCCGAACGATACGATATTTATCTTCTTTATAATCATAACGCCGCCTCCTTACATAAACGCGCGTCCGTCAAGCGCGAGAAGACCGATGCGAAGCGCATCTGCCGCGATCTTGCGCTCCTCTTCGTCGGGCGACGAGAGACGGGGAAGCAGAGTGCGATAGAGCTCGCCCTTGATCGTCATGTCGGTCTCAAGGTATTCCGCGCCAAAAACGGGGGATGTGCGGTCGCGGAGCTTGAGCGAACAGATATGCAGGTTCGCAAGCAGCTCGATCTGTGAAGCATTCGGCGCATACTCGGGAGGTACCGATCCGTCAAGGTATACCTTGAGCGAGACGTTTGCGTCGCAGCCCTCGCGCTTTGCAAGCTCGCAAAGGCGCGCGGCAATCTCGGCGTCGCTGTCGGCACCCGTGACGTCGAGGTGGCGGGTGAGGTATTTGTGCTCCGATGTAATAATTTTATTGATCTCGGGAGCGCGTCCGTCCTCAATAGTGACGGAAAGCACACCGCCCTCGCCTCCTTCATCGTAGGAACGCCCCTCGGGAAAACCGCAGTAGGCAACGGTTGTTCTGCCCGCAAGCGCGATTTCGGGGACGTTATGGATGTGTCCGAGCGCAGCGTAAGCGCATCCCGACGCCGCAAAGAGCGAGAGGGGAGTCGGCGCGTAGCGCGAGATCGGAGAGACGGTGTCGGCGTGCGCGCAGATGAGATTCAGAGCGTCCGCATCGGGAACGAGACCGTCCGAGAGAGGCGAGCGTTCGAGCGCGGGCGAGGTGAACGCCCAGCCGTGAACGGCAATGCGAGTCTCGCCGATATTGAAGCGGAAGGTCGAAAGCTCGTCGCTATCGAAAATATATACGTTTTCGGGCCAACGGACGGCGTTCCAGATGCTTCCCGCAGAGTAGGGATCGTGGTTGCCGGGCGCGATGACAACGGGCTTTTTGTAGACCTCAAGGCAGTCGCGCACAAGCGTGAGCGTCTCGGGGCTGACGTAACCGCAGTCGAAAAGGTCGCCCGCGATCAGCATCATATCGTGAGAGCCCGCCAGCTCAACAACGTCGATGAATATTTTGCGTAATTCGTCGCGAAGCCGCTCGCCCGTCGCGAGATCGACTCCGGTGAAGGGCGAATCGAGATGGAAATCGCCCGTGTGTAGAATTTTGATCATATTTCTTTCCTTAATAAGTAGGGTTGTAATGCAAAATGCAGAATGCAAAATGCAAAATTGAGGTAATTTTCCTCACTTTGTTCGGAAAATATATTTATAATATTTTTCGAGCTTGCGAGAAAAGTTACCTTCATTTTGCATTTATAATTTTGCATTTAGCATTTATTCGTGCCGTCCTCCGGCGTATTCGACAAACTTCATCATCGCACATCTTCCTTCGTCGGTTGCCTTATAAACACCCGCGTCTTCGAGGACGGCGGTGAAGGTCTTGCCGATCTCCTCGTAGAGGATGGATTCAGCGTTTTCGGCGGTGAAGGTGTAGTTATCCTTGAATCTTGCAAGCCATTCTGCGTGCTTTTCGCAGTCGGCGTCGGCGCGGACGTCGTCGCCGGCAATAATGATCTCGGCAAGGCGAGCCATTTCCTTCTTGAGTCGAGCGGGAAGGATCGCAAGTCCCATGACCTCGATCAGTCCGATATTTTCCTTCTTTATATTATGCTTGTCCGCGTGCGGATGGTAAATTCCCATCGGGAACTCCTCGCTCGTCAGATTGTTGCGGAGAACGAGGTCGAGCTCGTAGTCCTCGCCGCGGCGGCGCGCAATGGGGGTGATGGCGTTGTGAGGAACGTCACCGGTGAATGCAACGACTCCGTTTGCCTCGTCGGAATAGCCCGACCAGGTGATGCGGATGTGCTCAGCGAGCTCAACGAGTGCGGTCTTCGATTTCGAGCGCAGACGCAGAACCGACATCGGCCAGTTGACAAGTCCCGCTTCGATTTCGGGGAACTTTTCGAATTTTACGGGGAGAATGATCTCCGCGCGCTCCATCGGGAAGGTGTAGCAGCCGCCCTGCATGTGGTCGTGCGAGAGGATCGAGCCGCCGACGATCGGAATGTCGGCATTCGAGCCGATGAAGTAGTGGGGAAGCTCGGTGACAAAGTCAAGCTGACGCGCAAAGGTCTCGCGGCAGATCTTCATCGGCACGTGAGCCTTCGAGAGCGCGATGCAGTGCTCGTTGTAGTAAACGTAGGGCGAATACTGAAGCAGCCACTCGTCACCGCCAAGGGTGAAGGGGATCTGGCGCAGATTCTGGCGCGCGGGCGCGTTAGCGTGACCCGCGTAGCCAACGTTTTCGGGGCAGAGCAGACATTTCGGATATCCCGACTGAGGCGCAAGCTTTGCCGCCGCGATGTCCTTGGGGTCCTTCTCGGGCTTGGAAAGGTTGATGGAGATGTCGATCTTTCCGTATTTTGAATCAACGGACCAACGGCGGTCCTTCTCTACACGGTCCTCGCGTATGTAGTTGGAGTCGATCGAGAGGTGGTAGAAATAATCACTCGCCTTCTTGGGATCTTCTTTGTAAAGCTCAAAGAATTTCGCGGTGACCTCGCTCGGACGGGGCATAAGAATGCCCATCAGCTTGGTGTCGAAGAGGTCGTGTGCGGTAATTCCTTCATTAATTATATTGTTCTCAACCGCGTATTCGCAGATCGCGTCGAGAATTTCGTGCAGACGGAGAGATTTTTCCTCGTCGGAAACAAAGTCTTCAAAAGTCGTGATGCGAAGCTCGGCGCAGAGAGTGTTTGCGGCATAGATGCGGTCGGCGGAATCAAGCATTCCGCATTTTTCAGCGTGATTAAGGAGTGCCGAAATGAGTCGGCAGATTTTAGTGTCGGTCATAGTATACCTCTTATTATATAATGTAGAAAAATTAATTGTTGAGATCGTCTCCGAAAAATGCGACGGTAACGTCAATGACTGTGTTGAATTCTTTTCGGAAGAATTCACGGGCTATGTTGTCATCGGCAACGTAAAACAAAGCAAAATCATCCGCGTTGTAAACGCAAAGAATCTCACCGCCGGGATGGTTTCTGCCGCGCTTTCCGCTCTGGGCGCGGGTTGGTACAGCGACTCGGAGATATTTGACGGAGGAAACGCTTGACTTTGAGAAGGTTTTCTTGTGCTTGAATCCCGAATAAAAGCGTATCTCGTCGCCGTCAAAAATGACGTAATTGCTCAATATCACAAAAGCCCACAATGCGATCATGGAGAGTGCCATCAGTATCAACGTCAAAGCTAACGGAAAATATAAATGGAAGACTATTAAAGCTAAAATGAAACACATGATCGCGTAGAAGAAGAATTCAGCGCCGCTTGTCAGAAGAGCTACGGGATGATTGCCGCATTCGGTATATAATTTGATCGGTTTGTTATTCATGACGTCTCGGTAAGTAGTTTAGATTCTGATCGCTTTCTCGTCGATAAACTTCTGCACAGCCGCCTCTGTCGGCAGTGAGGGAAGCGCGCCCTTCTTGCTGACTGCGAGTGCGCCGACGACGTTTGCGTAGCGTCCCGCGCGAACGATATCACCCGAACGGAGATATTCGAGCGTCAATGCGGCTGTGAATGCGTCGCCCGCGGCGGTGGTATCAACTGCGTTTACGCCGTAAGCGGGCAGACAGTGATAATATTTACCGTCATATATATAGCATCCGCGTCCGCCGAGCTTGATGACGTAATATTTAGCGGTGACGAGCTTCTGGAGCTCCATTGCCGCGCGCAGACAGTTGTTGGGATTGGAAGGATTGATTCCCGTGAAAATTTCTGTCTCGGTTTCGTTGGGCGAGAAAATTTCAAGGGGAGGAAGATCCTCGAGCGGAAAATCGGGATTTGCGGGTCCCGCGTCGAGAATTATCGGAATTTCTTTTTCGTTTGCAGTCCATGCAGCGTGCATAACCGCTTCCTGAGTGATCTCAAGCTGCATCAGAAGCGCGTCGGGACGGCAGATAAATGCCGCGTCGATGTCCTCTCGGGTGAGGCGAACGTTCGCTCCGGGGAAAAGAATTATGCGATTTTGACCGTTCGGCTCAACCATAATTGCGCCGAGACCGGTGACTGCATTGGGGTCAACTGTGATAAAACGGGTGTCGAGCCCTTCCTTTTTATAAATATTATGCATGATGGAGCCGTTCGCATCCTTGCCGAGACGGCAGCAAAATACGCTGTCGCCACCGAGTCTGCGGACCGCAACCGCGGAATTTGCGCCCTTTCCGCCGGGAACAAACTGATAAGTTCCGCTCTCAAGCTGCGTTTCGCCGCCCTGCGGAATCTTACTTACGCTCATAACAAAGTCCATATTTGCCGAGCTTACGGTTAAAATTCTTTTCGGGATCAACATTTTTTCACCTCTGAATTTCAAATTTTTTTGAAGTCGGATATATAACCATCTTATATTATACTATATAATAAGCAAGAAATCAAGGGGAAATTTGCGATTTTGGTCGTTTTTATCCGTCAACCTGCACAAAAGGGTAGGGTAGTAATTGTGCAGAATGCTGTCAAAAGGCACAAAGTGAAAAAAAGTGAAAAAAACTTTCAAAAAAGTGTTGACAAACGGGATGGAAAGTGGTATAATATACAAGCTGTCGCGGAAAGCCCGACAGCGAGGTCATTGAAAATTGAACAACAGACTAAGAAGTACAAGCTTGACTCTGATGAAAAATCGG
>JAGBYM010000028.1 GCA_017628755.1 Clostridia bacterium
GAATAAAATATTCCTTTTTGATACGTAAAATTTTAAAACCAAACGATATTCGGCGCACTCCCGAAGATATCGCTCAAACTTTTTAACCTTCCCCAAGTGGGGGAAGGGGGACCGCGCTTGGCGCGGTGGATGAGGATGTCATATCAATTATTGTATTTCCTCAAAATAAGACTGAATCATTAAAGTTTTGATGATTCAGTCTTTTTTATTATTCAAAAGCCTTTGCAAACGGCATTACGTCAACCTCGCCATAGAGCTCCTCGTAATCATTGCCGAGGAAGCAGGCAAAGGTGCTGATGCGGTCGAATCCCATGGCACGGTAATCGCGGATATCTCGGGACATCGCATCGGCGTTCAACGAAAAACGCGCGGGCGGCTTTTTCCAATTCGAAAAGAGCGAATTATCGTACCAATATTCAAGCACCTTCGCATCTTCCCCGCCAAAATATTTGAGAAGCGGCGCTATCATACCGCGTTCTCTCTCAATACGGATCGCGGAATCCTCGCCCTTTGCGGTATATTTTTCAAAGGGCGCGTATTCGAGGAAGAGTCCGTCCTCGCTGCGGGCAATGGTCGGCGGCTGAATCGTATCAATATAAGCGAGATACGCCAGGCGCGCCTCGGGAATATGCTTTCTGATCTCTCGGAGCGCGGCGCGGAGGGCGATATACTGCTGATCCGACGGCGAAAGCGCGCGGCATTTCGGGCATTGGCAATGAATCCCGCGCCCGTCATCCATCCAGAAATAAAAGTTCTTTGAGCTTCCGTAAAGATTCAGCGCAAGAGCGGCGGCGCGTTTTGCGAAAAGCGTCAGCGCATCCTCATTTGAAACGCAGAAATTCCAATCGGGAATCCTATCGCCCGCCTCGTTCATTCTGAAATACTCGGGATGCTCCGCGAAAAGCGCTCTGTCCATAAGATAACCCGCCGCGTGGCACTCGTATTCAACTTCAAGTCCGCGCGAGCGCGCATAGTCGATAAGTGCGCGGTATTCGGGCGTCCTCAGCAACCCGAGCAAACGCTCAAGCGACTTCGGCGCGTCCTTGCCTCCCTCGGGATGAATGCCGAGGGTATTTATCCCCGCATCCGCAAGCCTGTCAATCCACTTCTTTGAAAGCTCCCCGGGGTGTACTATCATTCCGTTTTTCATCGCTTCACTCCGTCATTTCACATACTTCCCGAGAAATTCCGCAATTTCCTCGTAAGTGAAATTTGCTATCTTATATTTGTAAGCATACGAATAGTTCAAAAAGCTTTCTCTTACGCCGGCGACAAGGTAGACCTCATCCCCTTCGGGAAAGATCGAGATCGAATATATCTCGTCATGATCGTGGCAAAAATTGATCATATAATACGTTCCGTAAGTTCCGCTTACGCTTTCGGGATCCTTCGCCTCAATCTGCTTAATGAAATTCAAAAATTTCTCCACTTCCGCAGAGGATTGAAGCCACTTTTTATGACCCGGAGTCTTGAAATTCACCATTATTCTGTTGATCATCGAATAATCCGCCTCGGAAAGAGAAATTTTGCTATGCGCTTGGTCAAAATATCCGAGCGCGGACTTGTTTTCCGTCAGCTTGACGTGTCCGTCTTCGATAGTTATATCGAACACCTTGATCTCGCCCTTTTCGGTCTTGCAGCCAAGACGATATACACCGTCTTCTGAGCAGATGAATTTTGCGCTCATTGGCTCGGTATAGAAATAGTCTTGATATTCATAAGGCTCGCCCGATTCACACGCTCGGATCATAATTGAAAAACCTTTTGAATCAATGCCCAAACCAACCTCACAGATCTCGCTATTTCCGTCTCCGTCAATATCGAAGATCTCATGTTCAATTACGTTGGGATAATAAGAACGCACCCGGTCACCCAAGATCATATCGCGGATGATCTCAATATACATATTTTTCTGTGCGGTTTCGACATTGTGCCAATAATCGCCAATATAGTTTGAAACCAAATTCTGATAAGGAATTATATAAATATCTTCCTCATCAATATCGTAAGTGGCAAGGATCTCGCGCATTTCCGCAGCTCTTAATCCGGGAATCTCAAAAGGAAGATGATCTATCAGTTCATCACTGTGCGGCATCAATGCAAAGTCGTAACTGCCCTGCGCCATCTGCCATACGTAAACGTCGAGTCCTCTTGAAGAATCAAGTCCCATATAAAGCTCTTTGACCGTTTTTAATTCAAAATCGACCCAAACACCGTTTGAGGTGAAGCGATATCTTCCCTTTTCATTCAAATCGTAATGCTCGGTGATGCTGTAGATATGCTTTTCCTTTCCGTTCGGTGCTACCACAGTTGCTTCATCCTGCGCACTTGATTTGTCCTTAAGTGGAACGAATTCCTTTCCGTTATATCGGGAGATCTCAAACTTGGGATCGACCACGTAGCTTTCGCCCGTATTGTTCGTCCAATAGATAGAAAAGCCGTTGTTTTTACCGTCCAGATAAGGAATTGCCACAAACTCTGCATCCATACCTGCGATATCGCTACCATAATTAATGATCACGGCGTAAAGACCGCTTTGCCTGATCAGACCCAAATGCTCAGGAAAGGAAGTGCCGCTTGCGGGCAGATTGGAAACCTCAAAATCCACCCACGCATCGCCCGCAACAAGGCGGTACTTGCCGAGTGCGGAAATATCGAAATGCTCTGTGATATTAAACGAGGGATAGGTCATTGAAAACGCACCTACGCCGGTAGCGACTTCATTCCAATAACCGATGAAGTCCAGCGCAGTCAGACCTTCGCCCTCGTATCGGTAGACCTCAAACGAGTTGCCGTAAATCTGTGTTTTGAATGTGCTGTTCTTCCATTTCAGCGTAAAGATGACGTCATCACCCTCTCGCTTTGCCTGAATAAAGGATACGTCCGCACCGCGCTTTTCGCTTCCGCAATCAAGGACGTTGACGTAAAGCCCCGAGGAGGGTATCTTGACCGTTCTGTTGCCCGAGTCCCTTGTCTTCTCGAAGACGAGCTTCTCTTGACCGAGTCCGATAGCATCCTCTTTTATCTGCAACACAACGTTATCACCGTGAGCTTTGAGTTTTCCCGAAAGAAGAAGTCTTTCCGTTTCGGATTCTTCATTTTCATCATTAATTCCGGCAACATATTCATCGTATTTTTTTATAGATGATGTTTTTTGACCGAAAATTTCAGCATAAATACCGCCGTCTTTGCGGTAATCTATTCTGATATCGTAAAATTCTCCTCCGATCATCGACGTTCCCGACATTTTCACCGAATTGTCAACGGTAACCGAAATATATGAGTTATCACTGTAGTACATCCATCCACTGCCGGGTTCAAGCAGGTCGCGCACATCCGAGGTCGGATTCGTCAAAAAGCAGACCGAGAGAATGACCGTTGCGACAAGTGCAACGATTATCACCCAGAACGCGGGCTTTTTATAGTTCAGAACCGACTTTATCCTCTGCTTCACGCCGACTTCGCCGAATGCAAGCGGGCACGCCATGATTCTCTTGCGGTGCAGACTGCAAGCAAGAAGTGTGCGCGAATAGTCCTTTTTCGCCTCGGCATCCATCATTCCGATGACTTTTTCGTCGCAAGCCGCCTCGATATCTCTACAAAGTAGCGCGTAGGCAAGCCAAAATAGCGGATTGAACCAGTAAACCGACAAAAGAAGGAATCCGATCGGCTTCCATACGTGGTCGCCGCGCCGCAGATGCGCCCTTTCGTGCGCGAGCACGTGTCCGAGCGCGTCCCCACTCATTCCCGAAGGAATATAAATCCTCGGAAAAATCACGCCGAGGATGAAGGGCGAGTCAACGTCATCACAGAAATACACGCCGTCTTCACTCTTGACCGAAGCTCTGACCTTGCGGCGGAGCAGAATATAGGACACCGCGCTGTAGCAGAGCATCAGCACAATTCCGATCACCCATACATATGCCGCTACCTCGAGGAGCACCTGCATCGGATTGACGCTTGCGCCGAGCTGCGGCGCAAGTGAAGTCGATATCACGGGGTTTACGATATCGTTCATCACGCTGATTCCGCTGTGAATCTCGGGCGCGGGTGACATCGCGATGTTCTGCGGAAGCGGTTCAGCCGAGGGAACAAGGCTGAAAATGCTCTCGAATTTTATCGGCAGAGCAAGGCGCAAGCCGACGATGCCCCACAAGAGGCAGTTGATCCATTTCGGCGCGCGTCTCATAAGCGGGCGCAAAAGGAGCACGGCAAGCACAAACCATCCCGCCGTCACAGCGAGATTGAATATTTTAATGAAAATATCGCTCATTTCTGCTCCTTTCCGAATCCGTCTATCATGCGTCGGATCTCTTCAAGCTCACTGTCACTCGGTCTTTTGCGCGATGCAAACGCCGCGATAAAGGCGGGAAGCGAGCCGTCGAAAGTGTCTTCAACGAATTTTTCACTCTGCATAGCGTAAAACTCATCCCTTGCGATCAGCACGCTGACCGTGCTCTGCTCTGTCAGGAAAAGTCCGCGCTCACAAAGCTTTTTGAGTACGGTGTATGTCGTTGTGCGTTTCCAGTTAAGCTCCTTTTCGCAAAGAGCAACGAGCTCCTTTGTCGAGATCGGAGCATTCGCCCAAACAATATCGGCAAATCTCGCCTCAACCGCACCAAGTCTCAATTCTTCCATACCTGATCTCCTTTCTTGTCTATAGTCAGTAGACTGCATATATAGTCTATCACAAATAGACAGATTTGTCAATAGCTTTTTTATAAAAAACAAAGAAATTCCCGCCGAAGCGGGAATTTCTTTATAAATATCAGTTTTTCAATTTCCTGTATCAACCTTGATATAGTCGATCTGGTTGGTAAGCAGGAAGGAACCCGAGGAGTTGCTGTTACCGAGGTAGCGGAAGATGAAGTCCGCGGTTACGTCGTAGGGAGACATATCAATAGCGGAACCGCCGTTGAAGTCGCCGTTTACGTTCTGGATATTCACAACTGTCAGCTCGCCGTTGCGCCAGATGCTCATAGTGCTTGTGCCGGTTGCCGCTTCATAGGTGTTGACAAGCTTGATGCTGCAGCCCGAAGAGAGACGCGAGCCCTCATCAGAATAGTTATAGTATCCACCGTTTGCCGCATGTGCCTTGATAGCGTAATCCGAGATCGTGAACTTACCGCCTCTGTAGGAGATAGCCTTGTTGCCAAGGATATTGGTCTGCTCGGATGCAATGATGAATCCACTTGCGCCGGTGATATCGCCGAATCCGATCTCGATACTCCAGTTCTTATCGATAGCAAACTCGATGGGCTTAACGATTTCAAGCTGAGCCTTGTCGCAGATAAGAATGCCGTCAGAAATAACGTAAGCGCCGAGAAGCTCCTTAGCGTTGATCGCGTTGACAACGTTGCCATCCTTATCGCGAGCGAGAAGGTCGCCGTTGAAATCCCATGTGTACTGTGCGGGGAGATAGTCGGGAAGATCAAAGCTGTTATCGGTGATATTATAGGTAACAGAACCCGAAGCGCCTGCGACGGTGGTATAAGTAACGGTGATAACTACCTTATCGTAGTCCTTGAGCTTCTTGATGTTTGCGCATCCGAAGCTTGCGCCCGAGGTATTGATAACGTCGGCAGTAACGTCGGTGCCGTTCGAGGTAACCTTGATCGAAGTAGTACCCGCGGTGCTTCCGGGTGCCGCGCGGAATGCGAGGTCATACATCATTTCAGTGATGTCGAGCTCAACGACGTCGCCAGCCTTCGAAGCCTTCTGAACCTTGGGGTCGCCCGATGCGTCAGCCATTACGAAGCTGTATTCGCTTCCCTTCAGAGCGCGGGTCATGTTGTACGCCGCGTCGGAAGAAATAATGGTGTAACCGAATTTGCCGTAGTGGTTATTGTTGTTGGAACCGAAGAGGGTCTTCATCGGTGTGGTCAGAGTGCCGTTTTTGTAGTTTGCGGTATTGCCGTAGAAGTCATCGTGTGAGGACTCTGCGGAATACTGCGCCATCATTCTGATGTAATTTGTGATATCGATAGCCTTCTTATCGGTGGGTGCGCCCGTGAAGTTCTCGGTGATCGTGGTTGCCATGAAGATATCGGGATGCTTGTTTGCAAGCGCAAACTGAGCCGAAACAGTAGTCGAATAGTCGATATCGTTATTGAGAGTGTTGCTGTCACCGCCCTTGCGTACACGCATAATTGCCATGTACTCAAGCTTTGCCTCGGTCTTAAGCTTGTTCCAGATAGCCTCGAAGCAAGCGATGTATTCATTGGGATCGATTCCGCGAACACCGTCGCCCTCGCCCTGGAGCCAGTAAACTCCGCGGCTGACGATCTCGTACTGATCTGCCATAGTCGCATAGTATTCGTCGCACTTTGCTACAAGCTGAACGGTGAAATCGGTGCCCTTGGTATCGGTCGGCGATGCCGCCCAACCGTAGATCGAGCTTCCGTTCTTACTTGTGCCTGCGCCCTGCTGGTTTCCGCCCTCATGCCATACGAGAACGTTCTTTACGGGATCGCCCGCAGCTACGCTCTGTGCATAGAGCTCTGCGAGAAGGGTACTGTGGAATCCCTGTGTTGCCTGAGTGAAATCATAGGGAGTTCTTGCGCCAAGACCTCTGCCGCCGCCCCACCAATATGCGGTGCCGAGGGGGTTGGTGATATCCGAGGTAGCATTGGCAAAATGGTTGCCCGAGTTACTCTGACCCATAATAACGATCAGATTGAGCTTTGCCTTCTTTACCGTGATCTCAACGGGTCTTCCGGCGAGGTCGATGGTTGCGTTACCGATTTCCTTAGCGTGGAAATAGGTGGTTCCCTTGGATTCGATGATCTCGACAGCGGTGCCGGATGTGATGCTTACGCCCGCATCGGTGGGCAGAACGCCTTCGATATCGGTGAGATAGTCGTCATAAGAAAGAGTGAGCGCAAGAGGGCCGTCCTCTTCGGGTTCGGTCTCGGGCTCGGTTGCGGGATCTGTTACCGCGGGGGTGTTTTCGGGAGTGGGTTCGGTTGTTGTCTCGCCGCCGCCTGCATTGCAGGAGCAGGAGAGAAGCATGATCGCGCAAAGCGCGAATATCATAAGTTTCTTGAACGCTTTCATAAAGCTACCTCCAAAAATTTCTATATTCTAATTATATCTCATAAATCACTGTTTGTCAAGGGTTTATTGATTTTTGATCGGCTCGGAGCAGATTTTATAGCTATCGCCGAAATGAAGCTCTATATTATATAGGAAGAAAACTTCGTCACCGATCTGCACTTTTTCGCAGACAGCCGTTTCTTTGTGTCCGTCGCGGAAGCGAAGAATGCCGTCCGCCTCAACAGCAATCGGATAGCCGAGGAACTTCTCGCCGTGGTCTGTCGTCCATGCGTCATATCCCGAAAGGTAGGTATTGTCGTTCGAGGGACCGTTTTCCTCCCACTTGCTCGGCGAAAGAGTCCAGGAACGCGACCAAACGAAGACGTGAAGCATGCGGAATTTTGCATATTCGTTGAAAAGACGGTTGAGGTTTACGTCCTCGGGATTGTAGCCCGCGGCGCATCCTTCTGTCAGCTGAGCGATACGGTAGAGTCTGTCCTCGGCTTCCTCTCGGTTTTCGGGAGCGGGCGGGATGCTCTTTCCGCCCTCGCACCAGCCGATGGGGAGATAGGGGATGCGTTTATGCACGTAGCGCAGACCCGGCTCGAGCGATCCGCCCATGATTCCGATGCAGTTTTCCTGCGAAAGACCGTCGCGGAGAAGCTCATCGGTCATCGCCGTCAGCATCTCGACCTTATGATACTTTGCCGAGGGCTTGATCTCGATCAGCACGGGGGTGTCGGGGTACTGCTTCATTTCGTGCATCAAGTCGGAGAATTTGTCGATAGTCTCCGCGGGATGCTCGATTCTGCGGAGCGACGAGAGAAATTCATAACTGCTCTCCTCGGTCACGGCGACCTCGCAATCGAAAAGTCCCTTGGTGTTTGTGTTGTGCATTACGACGGGGACGTTGTCCGAGGTCAGCTTGACGTCAATTTCTGCGCCGTCAAAGTAATTTTTGGCGGCGGCGACGACCGATGTGATCGTATTTTCGGAATACATGCCGTTATTCTGGAAGCCCTTGTGCGCCAGAAGATTGCGGCGGCGCATCACGGTACCCTCGGGGAAGCTCGAAAGGAAGGAATAGGCAGACGCAAGATCGGATGTAATTATGCCGTTGACTCCGCGCGTTGCCGCTTTTCCGAATGAACCCGAGGCCAGAACATGGATAAATCTCTGCTGGAGCGAATGAGTGGCGTCTGCGGTTGCAATTTCGGGATCAAGAATGAGCGTGGTTGCGCCGTGCGAGACGGCAAGGGCGGGCAATTTCTCAATCTCGGGCACAAGTCCTCTGCAATCGAGCATTCCGCGGAGCATCGGCATCGCAGAATAAGCCTTGGCGAGAATCGCTCTGTTTTCGTATGAAGCACAGATCATCGCGTCGCCGACGTGGTTGAAGTCGCAGAATTTTGCAAGCGGTGCGACGGTTGCCTCGTCGCTGATATAAAGAATCGGAACGCTCCGCGAGCAGAGCGCGAGGACTTCATAAAGCGATTCTCCCGCAACGGTAAGATCGGGTGAGATCGGCAAAATCACATTCTGCGGAGGCTGCTCGGACGTCAAAAGCGCGAAATCCGATGCGTTTTTCACCTCAAGAACGACCGTCGGCGCGGCAATGATCGGGCAGACGGGCATATAAATATCCTTCGAGAAGGACGCACGGATACTTTGGTAAAGCGGTTTCATATTTATTCCTCCGAAATGTAGTCAGCAAGTCCGATGGCAATTTCAAAATGCCCCGAATCGTGCTGTGTATGCTTGATCTGACCCTCTTTCGCCCTCATAGTCCACTTGGGCGAGTCGAGCAGATCACCGCTTGTGAAGAAAACAAAGAGTTTGAGTCCGCGGAAGGTGCAGACCGCCTGCACGCCCGCGCATTCCATTTCGACCGAAATACAGCCGTCAGCCTTGTGCTTGGCGAAATTATCCTCGGTCTCGCGGAAGATGGCGTCTGTCGTCCATGTCTTGCCGCGAACGTACGCAATCTCGTTTTCCTTCATGAACGCCTCGACGGCATCGCAGCCGGGGACGTCGATATAGTCGGAAGCGGGAGCGTAGTGGTATGAAGTGCCCTCGTCGCGGTAAGCCGCCGTCGGAATCATAACCTTTCCGCGCGCAATCTCGCGGTCAAGACATCCGCAGCCGCCGAAAAGGATATATTTGTCGGTCGAAAAGACAGCGCGAGTGTCCTCAACAGACGCCGCCGCGGCGGGCGCACCAACATAGGACTTGAAAAATGCGAACTTTTTGTTTTTATATTTAATAAGGTAGATGGGCGTGTTTCCCGTGACCGACTTCGACTCGCCTATCTTCTCGCAATCGTAGGTCTCGGTCACGAATTTTTCGATAATGTAGGAAAAAGTGATGATGCATGCGTCAACCTTCACGGCATCGGGATTGACGAAGGGATTCAATTTAGCAGTGGGATTCGGATCAAATGTGCTTGTAATCATAATTATTCCTCACTTTTTATTTCTTTAACGATCTTCATCACGCCGTTCTCCTCCGCGACCTCAAAAAGACATGCTCGTTCGAGCATATGCGCCTCTGGAGCGTGGATGCACATGATGTTTCTGTCCTCGGAGTCGCGGAAAAACATGGCGTGGCCGCCGTTTTTATCAAAAAGAGGCTCGGAAAGGTGTTCCCAAGGGCCAAAAATGCTTCCGTTTTTAGAAATTACCGATAAAACAACGTAATTGTTTTGGAGATAGGGCGACCATGTCAAAAGGAGCGAGCCGTCCGAAAGTTTTTGTAACCAAGGCGCGTCCGAGCCGTAACGCATCGACTTTTCACCGTTCCAGACGATATGATGCGGAGTCGCGCGCGAAATCGGCGACTCATCCGAGCCGAAAACAAGCCAAGGCTCGCCCTTGATGGCGGTTAAATCGTCCGTCAGCTCCGCAGCCCAAAGCTCGCCGACGAAGGCGGACTTTTCCTCGACGTAATTATCGGGCCAATCGTGCGAATAGAAAATGTAGGGTTTGCCATCGTGAATATAAAGAGTTCCGTCGATACAGCTTTGATCGAGCGGAGTCACGGCGCGGGGCACGAGCGGAACGAACTTGCCTTCGGGCGAATCGCTGACCGCAACCTGCGTTCCGCGCAGACCGTTTTTGCCCAGGAGCGACACGAAAAGGTAGAATTTGCCCTTATATTTGTGAACCTCGCCCGCCCAGACGTCTTTGTACGCCCAAAAATCCTCGGGAATTTCGAAGGCAACACCGCCCTCCTCCCAGTTTTCAAGGTCTCGGCTTGTGTAGTATGAATAAGTCCGCTCGCCCGTGGTCGCGTACATATAGTAAACGCCGTCCTCAAAAACAATGAAGGGATCGCGGACGCGGATATCTTTTCGTTTCAACATTTCTCCACCTCAATTAAACAATCCAAACAGCGCATCAAGCGCATCTTCGAGCACGGGCAGTTCGGGATGCCACTTTTTCTCCCATTCGAGAGAAAAATAGCCGTCATAGCCATGCTCGGTTAGATAATTCACCATATCGCGGATCGGAAGATCGCCCTCTCCGGGGAGAGTCAGACCCTTTTCGGTCACGTCCTTTAAGTGCACATGGCGGATCAGATCTCCGAAATCAGAGCAAAAATCGCGCCAGTTTTCGCCGTATGTCAGTCGGGTGTGGCAGATATCCCAGATTAAACCGAAAATTTCATACTTTCCGCAGATTTCCGCAACCGCGCCGAGACGCTCGCGCGTGTTGACGTCGCCGTGCGTTTCGAGAAGGACGTCCACGCCCTTATCCGCGGCATATTCGCAAAGCACGGAAATTCCGTTTGCGATTCGGTCAAGGCATTCAACCTCATCGCCCCTGATATTGTTTCCAAAAACGCGGATCGCGCCGAATCCGAAGCTCTGCGCAATGTCGATCGAGCGGTAGCCTTCCTCAAGAAAGGCATCAAGCTTCGCCGCATCGTGAAAACTGCACGAGGTGCCGAGCACAAGCGGTTTTACGCCGTATTCTTCAAAGCATTTCAAGGTTTCTTCACGGTTTTCGGGAGCGAGCGCCCCGATTTTGCGGTTATCCATCTCACCGCCGAGTCCGCGCAGCTCAAGCGCATCTATCGAATATTTTTTAGTCAGCTCAAGGACTTCACCAAGTCCCCTTTCCGTGCATCCGAGTGTGGAAAAACAAAATTTCATACGAATACCTCACATAGCTTTATCCTTATTAATTATATCACATTTTAAATTTTTTTCAATAGGAAAGGCACCAAAATCAAAAATTTTGGTGCCTCATATTCACATTACCCACTCCATTGAATCTGCTCTGACGTAGGTACTTCTTTTCAGGATTTCCATATCCAATCTATCGGCATTTGCCCAAATAATTTTGCCGTTCTCAAACGCGATATTAGAACAGAAAATGCAATCGTCGTTCTTAATATGCCAATCCTTGACTCCGCGGAAGATCATTTCTACGCGCGGGTGACCGATAATACTCGTAACATCCACGCCGATGCGCAGAGTGTCACCGCAAAGATCAGTGAATGCGATCATTCCGTCGTGAAGGCTGTTTGTCGCTTCGTAAAACGCGATGATATCGACGCGGTGTTGGATCTTTTGCACGCCCTTCATCGGAGGACGCTCGAGAAGAAAGACAAACGCCATTATCTCGTCAATAAGTTCCTCACAGCGAAGGCCGTATTCGTTTGGTTCCAGATCCTCGCGCAGACCTGCGGCGTGAAATTCATTCGATACCGCCAAGGTCAGTGCAATGTAATCTTCTCTGCTGTAATCGGTGTACTCGTAGAGAGACTTGTCAAAAGCATGCTCGATCAGATGCGGAGCGTGCTTTTCGAGTATCTTTAGCAATAATTCCTTTGATTCGGGGATAAGATGGATCATTTTTATCGCCTCTCGATCAAATTGCTCCAGAACGGGACTTTTTTAACTTTTCCACTCACGAATCCATCTTTTATGCCGAAAAATTCGTAATTCAGATATTTCACGAGGCTGTAGCCGTAATAGATGCTGTCCGCGCCGACTGTGGAAATGATCGGCGCGCCGTCAAGCGCGGGCATGTATCTGTGTCCGTAGATCGGAATCATTTTGGGTGCTCTTTCTGCAATCGAATCAAAGACGGCAAGCTCTTCTTCGCGGCTTTCGGGTTGATCGCCCCACGAATCGATCCAGAACCAGTCCTCAACGTCACTCCTCAGAGCCTTTATCGGTAACTCGATCTTTTCACGGATCATCCGCACGTTTTCGTCCGAAAAATCGTTCCAGATCGGAAATTGTTCTCCTATAGGAAGTCCGCAAGAATAGAATTCTACAAGCTCGCGCGGGAAAGTGAAGCCGTAAACTTCTTCGATTTTCCCGATCTCTTCCTCGGTCAATCCGCGCGAAACGGTGATACCCGATTTCTCCAAGCGATCTAAAATCTTGAGGTATTTTTCCATTGTAATACTCCTTTACTGCTTCGGTTTACAGGTTTTCATCCCGTAGTTCAGCTCCTTGCCGTCTTCCGAAAGGATTTTGAGGCAAAGCTCTTTGATTTCTTTCACCGACACGTCCTTGATTTCGGGGAAATTATTCCACACGGTCCAACAAAGCTCCTCGCCGAGGTTTAAGAGGCGGAAAATTTCGGGATCGTCCTCATATTTAAAGAAAATTCCGGGACGGAAAAGCAATTTTTGCGCGGCATCGGTGGAAATCGCACCGTTTTCGAGAGCGTCAATGAGTCCGAGCGCCATTGCCGCTATGCGGCATCTGAGTTCTTTGTCGAAAGTTTTTTCTTTCATTCTTTTTCTGACTAACGGTCAGCACGTAAAAAATATATTTTTTCGGGGCAAAAGCCTTGCGAAAATCAAATAGTCCGGGTATTGTTAAGGCTGAACTTCCTTAATCTTCACACCCTCTGGGAGCGCGGCCTTCAGACCCTCGAAAGCCTCTTCGAGAGTTTTGAAATGTCCGCTGAAAATGGCTTTATTTTCATATTTGAGTACGATTCCGAATCCGGGCGGGGCTATCTCAATACCGTTCGCGCAAACGGGCTCGGTGTTCTCGCTGACCGTCGCATCGACCGTCAGCTCTCCCTTTGGTGTTTCGAGGACGAGCTTCTGTTTCTGATATTTATGTCCCCAATACCACGCCTTGCCGCAGTACTCGTCCCACTCGACGGTGACACTGTCGAATGCGAATTCCACCGAGATCCACTCGTTTCCGATTCCGCCGAATTCATATCCGCCGTCGATCTCTTTGAAATACATGGAAGATGCGTAGTGGCTGGACTCGAGCTCCTTTATGAATCTTTGGACAGCCTCGTCGCCATCGTAGACCACAAGCGGGTCATCCGTATAGGAATTGCCGTTTTCGTCTTTCTGCCACGTGCGCGGCAACGTATAAGTGAAATTTTTGATACCGATAAAGGTTACGATAGCTTCCTTGATCTCCATATCCTTGCCGCAATCGTTCTGCTCGGCGTCCTTGTGGATATTGAGCTCCCAAAGCTTGACGGTCAGATTGCCGTCCTCCCACGAAACGAAGCTCCACCGGCTGTCGTGGAACTCAAAATCGCAGAGTCTGTCTTTTGAAACGTATTTCATAATATCACTCCTTTCGGCTATTATATTATATCATATTTTTTGGTCAAAAACAATATTTGGGATAAATGATACGTTTTTAGGGATAATTTAAAGCTTTTTGCTAAAAATCACAGCTTTTTCTGCATAATATAATATCTTCCGTCCAGCTCATTCGTCAGATCGCGGATGATCTCAAATCCCGCGCGCTTATATATTTCAAGCATTTCGTCAAATCTGCTCGGCTCGCGGAATTTGTATATCCGCTCGATCAAATAAGTCTCGGCGTGTGTGAAGCGTCTGGCTTTATGCCATTCAAGCGTCATATCGATCAACTTTTCCTCGATTCCGCAGCCGATAAAGCACTTAGCTGTCATAATTTCAACGATCGAGCAGATCTTTGAGCCCTCGGGCGCGGTGACTATATTTTTCACGTCCCCCGGAAGATTTTCAAACGACTCCTTCAGTCCGCAATGGCAGTATGCGTAAAACGAATCACCGCACCTCGCCACTGTGCCGCGCGCGAGCCCGCCGCCGATAACGCGTTCGATCTGATCTTTATTATTCTCCATCAGCCGCTCGTGACACCAATTTTTGCCCACAAGCGAGTTATTAAACGCAGCCTGCTCCTCCTCGGGAATATACCAGCACATTCCGAAGTTCAGGTTGTAATCATCACAGATGTGTGTGCGGCAGAAATTGTAATAAGATTTCCACTCGTCAGCGCGGATGATGCGGCAGGAAATGCAGTCGCGCACGATCTCGCGGCGAAGATCGAGAAGCGCGGGATGGCTCGCTTCATCCGAATCAGCAAACCAGTAAACGAAGCCCTCAATATGTACTTGATAATCAGGCACGTATGAAAGGTGGTGAAAAAGCGGATCGGTATACGGAATACGCTCCTCGGGAAGGTCTTTACGCGCCTTTACCGCATAATACGCCATTCTGTATTTTTCCGCAAATCCTTCTACGTTGCCCTCCGCAAGGCAAAGATGTGCGTCTTTTGTCAAAAGTCCGCTGTAACCACTGAAAAATCTTTTGCTCTCAGGCATCATCGAATCAAGCAAAGCATACGCCGCATTTATCGATTCGCGGGTGTTTATCCCCATCAGATTGTTGAAGAGATTTATAAAATCACTGTAAAGATTGTTTTGCTCATACTTGATCTTATCATCCCCACCGCGAAACTCGGTAACCGCCCTGCCGCGTGCCCTATCATTCTTGATCGAGTAGGCAAGGACAAGTGCGCGTTCACGGTTTCCAAGCTCAAATTCAACGTCTGCAAGATAAGATTTATAAACTTCATCATCAGGATAAGAATCACAAAGCGACAAAAACGCTTGCCGAGCTTTTAACAACTGAGTATCTCGCTGCTCTTTCTCGGTCTTTTTTCTTTTGCCTATATGATAAAGATCGCACGC
>JAGBYM010000029.1 GCA_017628755.1 Clostridia bacterium
CTTTTCACAGAGAGATGCTGCAACATCGACAGCCTGACCGCCGTTTGCACAGCAGGAAATAATTCTGGTCGATGCAATTCCGAGCTTGGTGGTAGAAATGTTTCTACCTGCCATAAAGAGGTTCTTGATGTTCTTGGAGTAGTAGCAACGGTAAGGAACGGTGTAGATGCCCTCGAAGTGGTTGCAATCGGAGGGGAGAATGTCGAAGTCGAGCAGACCGTGGGGAGCGTGAAGGTCTACGCACCAACCTGCGTGGATAACCGCGTCGTCGAATACCTTGTGGTCAAGGATATCGTTCTCGTTGAGCATGTAGTCGCCCATAAGTCTGCGGCTCTCGCGCATTCCGGGAAGTGCGCCGACCCAGATGAGCTCGAAGTTCTCTGCGCCGTGCTCGCCGCCGTTCTTGATGTGATCCCAGAGACCGTATGCGTATGCATAGAGGTCGTCACGGATCTTCTCGTAGTCCTCGATGATGTCCTCACCGTCGCCCATGAGCTCGAGCCACCAGTAACCGTAGTCAACTGCTGCGCAGGAGTTTGCGGAAAGGCGGAGCCACTCCTCGGGATCGGGAGCCATGGAAGCGTCAACCTTCATGGTCTTGGAGTGAACTCTGTAGCGGAGCTGATGCTCGGTAAGTGTCTTAGCGAAAGGAGGAGGTGTGAACTTAACGGGCTTGCCGGTATCAACAGCCTTCATGAGGATGGTGTTACCCATTCTCTCGTTGTTTGCCTGCTCGGGAGCGTGGGGCTCGCCGGTCTCAGCCTTGGACTCGCTTCCCTGTCTGAACTCTGCGCCAGCAAAGTAACCGAGGGTACCGTTACCGGTACAGTCAGCAAAGATGGGAGCGGTGATGCGGAGACGGAGCTCGGTGGTCTCCTGGAAGCATCTGATAGCTACGATGCGATCGTCCTCAACCTCGCAGTCGTACATTGCGGTGTTGAAATATGTGGTAAGGTTGGGCTCTTCCTTAGCCTTGCGGAAAAGGACCATATCCCATGTGGAATAGCTGAAAGAATCGTTTACAGCCTTGTTCTCAAGCATAAGCTCGTAAACAAGTCCGCTCTCTGCGTAGTCAGGCTGACGAAGGCTCTGGTCTGCGCCCGAGATATGTATTCTGATCTCGCTGGACGCGTTACCGCCGAGTACAGGACGTGCGTGGATGAGCGCGGTCTTGACGCCCTCGCGTGCTGCAGCGATAGCAGCGCAAAGACCAGACATGCCTCCGCCGACAACGACGAAGGAATAGTGTTCTTCTCTGAATCTCTTCATTTTAAAAAATCCTCCAAAGATGTTTTTCATACATATTAATTATACTATATTTTGGATGAAAGGTCAAGTCAAATTTCTATCGCGAAGAAAATTATATGTGAATTTTCATTTAAATCGGCAGAAATTTTGAAATTTCTCTTGACACGGCGACTATTTGGCTTTATAATTAATATATAATATATTTAGCCGGAGGTTTTACAAATGGCAAAGAAAAAGAGCACTTTCGGTGCTGATTTCAAAAAATTCATCTCCCGCGGTAACGTGGTAGATATGGCAGTCGGCGTTGTTGTCGGCGGCGCGTTCAGCAAGATCGTTACAGGTTTTGTTAACTACATCATCAACCCCTTCGTAGGAATGTTCCTCAAGAGCGGAAGCCTTGACTCAATCAAGACCGTTATCACTCCCGCTGAGCTTAACGAAGCAGGCGAGGTTGTTACGGCAGAAGTTGCTATCCTTTGGGGTACATGGCTTCAGACCATCATCGACTTCCTTATCATCGCTTTCTGCATCTTCTGCGTTGTCAGAGTAATCAACAAGATCCGCGACAAGGCAAACGAGAAAGAAGCTCTCGCTAAGGCAGAGGCTGATGCCGCTGCTGCAAAGGCTGCCGCTGAAAAGGCTGCTGCTGACGCTGAGGTTGCAAAGGCAAAGGCTGAGGAAGAGGCTGCATTCCGCGCTTCTCTCGTACAGCAGACCGCACTTCTCGCAGAGATCCGCGATTCTCTCAAGAAGTAATTTATACATACATCGGGACGGCATTTTGCCGTCCCTGATTATTCAAGCAGGAGGTTATTCGGATGAAAAACAGAACTCCATTCCGCGAGCGGGTTTGGAAATTCATGCAGGGACGTAACGGTCCGGATGCATACTACAGCTTTCTCATGATAGTTTGTGTCGTTCTGATCGTTGTCGGTATGTTCCTCAGAGGAATTGCAGAACTGATAGTCAGTTTCATATATTTATCTGTTATGTTTTATGCGATTTTCAGGCTGTTTTCTAAGAATCTCTATAAAAGACGCAAAGAAAATGCGGATTTTCTGCGTTTCGTCAAGAACTTCAAGGGATTTTTCCGCCTCCAGCGTGACCGTTTTCGCGACAGAAAAACACACGTTTACCGTCGATGCAAAGCTTGCAAAAGTGTGATCCGTCTGCCTAAAAAGCCGGGAAAGCACCGCGTTTGCTGCCCTTGCTGTTCGAACAGATTTGACGTTTACATTGCGGGATTTGCGGAAAAGGAAGATAAAAAATGAAGGAAAGCTTCGGCTTTCCTTCATTTTTATATAATATGAATACCTTTATCCTTATGCGCATGCGGCATATCTATCGCATACTTTTTTGACTTTCTCTTCTCGAAAAAGACCATTGCGATTCCGCGGTAAAGCGCGTACGTGAGTATATCTTCTTCCTGCTCGAACCAAGGTGCAGTATACTCGCGGATGCGGTCGTATTCTGGCTCGAGAAGATCGGCGGGTCGGGCAAGTACCATAGGCTCGTCACCACAGATTTCTTTTACGAATTCGGGTGACAGCGATGCGGGTAATTTGCCGAATTTGCCGAGAACAAGATCCTTGAAATCATCGTTGAAGGTTTCATATCTCCTTGAATCGTATACGTTTCTATGCGCCTGTACGGTCACGATCTCCGAGACGGGATATGCAAGTGATGGATAATTCAGGTCTTTTCTGATAAGCTCTATCTCATTTTTGATCTCTTCGCCGATCTGCTCGGAGGCGTATACTTCAGCAATGGAAGCGCCCGCATCGAGAGCGATACGCGCAATATCTTCGGTCGGAGTCGAGACCGACACAGGGAGTGAGGACGCTTTTATGACGGTTTCGGTAAGCTCGCGGCAGAAAAGCTCGTTTGTCATACCGATGACGGAAACGCAGTCAGCTTTCAATGCGGCGGCTTGCGATGCGAGTCCCGCAAAATAGGGCGAGATATGATAGGGACTTTCGGCATAAACAATACCGATTTCGAGCTCTGCGCCGTACTTTTTAACCGATGCGACGGAAGTTTCAAGATTTCGCGCATCATTGAGAGCGTCAAAAATTCTGAACGCGTTGATTCCGTTATCAACTGCGGCAGCAACGAAGGCATCGACTATTTCATCCGGATAATGGCGGAATCCGAGCAAAGCCTGACCGCCGAAGGTCAGCCTCAGCTTCTGCTTTCCGAATAGCGCGCGCAGAAAACGCAGGGTATCCCACGGATCTTCTTCAAGCTCGCGGAAGCAATATTCGGTTACATCGATCGCGGCATAGCCTTCGAAATCCTTTTTTTCAAGAGTTTCGATATCGGCATGCGTGAGATTCAGCACTGTTTTTGACTTATTCATTGTTCGTCAGTCTTTTGGCTTTCTTCTTTTTTATCTTCGGTGTTTTCCGACTTTTCGGCAGACTCGGTCTTGATCTCCTCGATCTCGACTTCGTATTCCTTGCCGTTGACTTTAACTTTGAACTTTCTCATTATATTCTCCTATTGTTGGTTCGTTTGAAGGATACGACGCGGAAGGGTACGGGCTTACGCTCTTCCCTCTCGGCTTCCTCTTCAAGTATTAGCGCGACAGCCGCGGTTATTGCCGCGACAATTTCTTCTTCATTTTCTTCGGGCTCTTCCGCAGGAATCTCTTTTTTCTTGAATGCTTTAAGCACGAAATACAGCGCGGCTAGCAGAGCTATTCCGCAGAGCGCGAAAATTCCTTCCTTCGGAAGAGTGGCGGCACTTTCAAGTACAAACATCCGGGTCACCTCTTGCGGCGGGCAGGCTGTGTGCGCTGTTTGCCGAGAAGCATATGAAGTGCTGACACGATCCTCGGGCGGAGCTCAGAGGGGGTAAGTATGTCATCGACCTCTCCGCAAAGTGCGGCATCGTTCGGGGATGCGTATTTTTCTCGCCAGTCAAGCTCAAGCATTTCGCGGCTTGCGGTAAGGTCTCCCTCTCTGATCTTATCGTTCCAAAGGAATGCAACGGAAGCCTCGGGTGAGAGTGCGCTGATGACCGAATCGGTCAGGGCGAAGCAGATATCAGCACCGATCGACTTTGATGCCATATATATGAATCCGACGCCGTATGCTCTGCCGATGACGGACGTGATTTTCGGATTCGACGAGAACGCGAAAGCATCGCACATTGCAGAAGCGGAATCGAGATAAAAGGCATTTTCGGTCACGGAATTGTCAAAGCCGGGGCAATCCACGAACGAAAGCATCGGAATACCGAATGCGTCGGCGAATTTCTGAATCTTCGTGACAGCTCTGCAAGCAGCGGGAGTCAGCGCGCCGT
Source organism: Clostridia bacterium (assembly GCA_017628755.1). GTDB lineage: Bacteria > Bacillota > Clostridia > Oscillospirales > CAG-272 > CAG-390. The sequence goes on from JAGBYM010000029.1 coordinate 4,555, forward strand.
CCTTGTGAGAACGTTCGGAAGCCATATATGCGCATCCGACACCTCCGACCGAAGCAAATCCGACAGCAATTTCGGGCGCGTATTCAGCAAAGAGGCGGATATAATTCTTCTTATCGGCAATCTCAGCTATCAAAGCCTCACCGCAAAGCGATGAAAGATTCGGCGCGCGCTGAAGCTCAAAATCGGGAATTTCAGCATCGACCGCAGTACCTTCGTTATTATTGGAAGGAAGGAATCCAATCAGACTGCGGGCAAAGCGGTAAAGATCTGCTTCGTCCTCGGCTTCGTATGCGGAAATACCATCGAATGCGGGCGCGGATCGCGTTCCGTTTACAAAAGGAGAAACGGCATATATTTCAGCAGAGTCCTTGACAGAAATCAAGAAATCAAATGACGACGCGAGAACGGCATGGGTTCCTCCGCAAACGCCCGGAACGAGCGCAATGCGCGGAATTGATCCAACGGCAGAGCTGTTTGCGGTCAAAGCCCTTCCGATAGCGGAAAGCATTTTTGCACCTTCATAGACGCAAGCACCGTCCGAGTCAAAGATACCGACGATTGGTGCGCCGTTTCGCAGAGCCATGGCGTAAAGATCGCAGATGAGCTTGCCCGATACCGAATCAAAAGCTCCGTTCATTCTGTTTTTGTCCTGCGCAAAGGCGTAGACGAGTCTGCCGCCGACTGCACCATAACCGCAGATGACACCCGCGGGTTCATCGGGATCTGATGAGCGGGTCATATACGCGCCGACGCGCGAAAAAGTGCCGTGATCGAAAAGCGCGGTGATTCTTGCCTGCGCCGAATACTCGCCCGAGTTTTCGACAGCCGCAGAGATATCTATCTCGCGGAGCATTTCGGTCAGCTTTTCAGCCGTCATCGCGCGGCGCAGACTTTTATTCTTTTCTTTAGAGTTGTTATCCATAGATATATCCTCAAAAATTCAATTATCAATTAATTATACCATAAATTCCTCTTTTTTACAATAGTTAATTCGATATCCGATTGAAAAGGGTGCGGAAATATGGTATAATAGTGTCATAAATCTCAAATTCTCGCATTCCGAGAGTGATTCTCGGTCGCGGGGGTGGTAATTTCTCCGACGGTATGGTAGAATTTAGACACAGCCAAGCCGGCAAGGCTGATTCAAACCTTATGGAGGTACATCATGGAAAAGAAAACAATAGGCAAATTTATAGCCGTTCTGCGCAAGGCAAACGGCATGACTCAAAAAGATCTCGGCGACAAATTATTCGTATCGGATAAGACCGTCAGCCGTTGGGAGCGTGATGAGTGCACACCCGAGCTTTCACTCATACCCGCAATCGCGGAGATATTCGGGATCACGACGGATGAACTGTTGAGGGGTGAGAAGAACAATCCCGATACGCTCATAGAGGATGAACCTAAACTGAGCGCAAAGGCAGAAAAGCAGTTCAAGGCGATGATTTTCGGACAAAAGAGAAAATTCGGCAATCTTTCTTTGATCTCAGTCGGAATCTCGCTGTTCGGTCTCATCGTCGGTATGATAATCAATTTAGGCTTCTCAAAAGGATTAATCTCTTTCTTTGTTACTTCGATCTTTCTGATGGCAAGCACTATTTGTCAGATCTGCTTCACTGCTAACACCAGAATTTCAGCAAGTGAAGACGATGACTACCGCGAGCTTACCGATACGGCGAACTCCGCATTCGTTCAAAAATCAATATCTGTCTGTTTGGTAAATTTTATCATTTTCTCGTTCTCTCTCCCGCTTGTCACAGTTATCGACGGAAGAAATTTCGGCTTGACATTCGGGCAGTGGTTGATTTACGGATTGACCTTTGCCATTATTGCAACACTCGTCGCTTATTTTATTTATCACTTCTACGTGTTACCTTCGCTTATTAAGCGTAATCTTCTCGTTTTTGATCAGAAAACAAAGATCCGTACGGCTTATAAGAGAAGGCTGATAATTCGTTTATCTGCATTCAGTACGGCAATCGCGCTTTTGCTCGGCATCGCAATTTTAGTTGTAAATAATATGGGAAACAGATCGTTTGCAGATGAAGTAGTGCTTGAATCCCCCGAAGAATTCAAGGAATATATGGAATCAAGTTACGATAAGAACAAATATAGCGACGGAGATTGGCATTTTGACAACGAAGGAAATCAGGTAGGTTCAGCAATTATTCCCGACGATGAGAACAAAGAGCCTTTCAAGGAATATGACGTTCTGCTTGACAAGCAAGGCAACGTTCTTTGCGAATACTACTACCATTCGGGATTGTATGCACGTATAGAATACAACATTGATTCCGATAACCGCTGTCCTATTACAGTATATACACGCGAGGCAATGATCGAAGCAAATGGTGTAGTTGAGGACATCAAGTCTATGCTTACTTTCGCAATCTTCGCAGAAATAGCAATATTTGCTGGAATTTATATTATAAAGGTCGCAAAGAAAAAGAATTAACAAAAAAACACAGAGCACCGCGATTCGCGGTGCTCTGTTGTTTTATTAGAAATATTCGTGATTACATTTCGGGCACTTTGGATAATCGAAATCATGTACCGCTCCGCATTCAGGGCAGGTCATTTTGGGAAGTTCATCCTCTTGAATCGCACCTTCAACCACAAAGAATTCGATCTTACGGCATTTAGAGCACACGAAGATCTCAACATCCAGTGCTCCGGACAAGAGATTTGGAAGATCGCCGAGAACCCAGCCGGTTTTGCCGAGCTGGAGTTTTTCGCGCGACAGATAATGCATCTCTTCTCCGCATCGGAGACATTTCATCTTATCCATAACTGCGATTAAAGATTGAAGTACTTATCAAACTCTGCGGGGTGCGGGATCTTGGACATCTCGCTACACTCGGCGCGCTTGGTCTTGATAAAGTTCTTGATAAGCTCCTCAGGGAATACGCCGCCTGCGGTGAGGTAGTCGTGGTCTGCCTCGAGAGCAGAGAGTGCTTCCTCGAGAGAAGTGGGAAGTCCCTTGAGCTTTGCCTTTTCCTCCTCGGGAAGGTGGAAGAGGTTGAAGTCGTAGGGTCCCCAGCCGTTTGCATGGGGGTCGATCTTGTTCTTTACGCCGTCAAGACCCGCCATGAGGATAGCGGCATAGCAGAAGTAGGGGTTGCAGGTCGCGTCGGGGTTACGAAGCTCGAAGCGGCGCTTCTCGGGCGACTTTGCATATGCGGGGATACGGATGACCGCGCTTCTGTTCGAGGTCGCATAGCCGATCGTAACGGGTGCCTCGAAGCCGGGAACGAGTCTCTTGAAGGAGTTGGTGCTGGGATTGGTGATGGCACAGAGCGACGCGATATGCTTGAGAAGTCCGCCCATAAAGTAATGTGCGGTCTCGGAAAGATGCGCGTAGCCGTTGTCATCCGAGAATACGGGCTTGCCGTCCTTCTTGAGGAGCATATGAACGTGCATTCCGCTTCCGGCCTCGCCGTAGATGGGCTTGGGCATAAAGGTTGCGGTCTTGCCGTACTTGAGTGCGGTGTTGTGGATGATGTACTTGATCATCATGGTGGCGTCAGCCATATGAACGACCTCGCCGAGCTGGGGTTCGATCTCGAACTGACCCGAAGCAGCAACCTCGGGGTGGTGGTAGTTGATCTCGATGCCCATTTCCTTCATGAGAAGGCACATTTCGCTGCGCGCTTCGTAGGAAATATCGAAGGGCTTTGCGATATGATAGTTTTTCTGCTTGGGAACGACGACGCCGAGGCCTTCGGTCGCGCTGTTCCAATAGGACTGCTTTGCGTCGATGGTGGCACTGATCTCGTTTCCGCTTACCTGCCAGCCCGCGCGGTCGAAGAGATAGAATTCGAACTCGGGAAGGATGAACATCTCATCTGCGATGCCGCTCTTCTGCATCTCTGCAACAGCCGCTTTGATGATGTTTCTGGGGTACTGAGGAAGGGGACGATTTTCGGGTGTGTCGATGATCATCGCGTTACCCGTCATCGAGAGTGTGGGGATGGAACAGAAGGGATCGATCACAGCTGTGTCGGGATCGGGGATGAATACCATGTCGCTCTTCTCTACTACTGCGTAGCCGTAGTTTGAAGCGTCAAAGCCGATGCCGCTCTTCATCGTGTCCTCCGAGAAGTTAGCCGCGGGAATCGATACGTGACGGTACTGACCGTTGATATCGACCATCTTGAAGTCGATCATCTTGATACCGTTTTCTTCGATCATCTGAAGAATATCTTTTACGTTCTTGCTCATTTTTGTGCCTCCGTTTAGCCGTATAGGAGACGAACAAAATTGGTTTTGTCGGGCAGATTTTCCCGATAACTTCAGTTCTTTCCTTGATAATATTAATATATAATCATCGGAAAGAACCTTGTTCTCGAAAAAATCTGCTCCGTCAAAACTGCTCGCACCTCACGGCGAATTAATTTTTGATGGATTTTGGTGGGATTTTACGAAGCAAGGTATTAACCTTGCGAATAAAAGCACGCCGAAAGACACGAAAAGTAATCGCCGTGAGGCAATTAGGTTCGACTCCTATACGGCTGTGATGATAATATAATACTACAAAATAATGGAAAAATCAAGAGGAAATGATGATTTTGATAAGATTTTTTCAAACTTTTTGAGAGATATGGAGCTTCATCAAAAGATAGAGGACGTCACAAGCGACGTCCTCTTCATTTTGGTGGAGCATAGGGGATTCAGAACCCACAGTTCGCGCATAATGCACAACGACAGCTTCGTAATGCAATAGCGCGAACCATTGTATGATCGCTGATGAAGTTTTCGCTTCTAAATAATAATCGCGGTGCAATCATACGGGCTTCAAATCTTTTTTGTTATGCTTCCAAAAACAACCAACCCACGCCGCAAAACGGCGTGGGTTAGTTGTTTGGTGGAGCATAGGGGATTCGAACCCCTGACCCCAACACTGCCAGTGTTGTGCGCTCCCAACTGCGCTAATGCCCCGGTACGATAATATTATAGCATATCAATAAGAAGTTTGCAATAGTTTTTTGATATTTTTATTGACATAATCATTATCATAATGTATAATAAAGAAAAAATGTCACGGAGATATCATGAACACCTACTATGACATTGCCGTTATCGGAGGCGGTCCTGCGGGCGCGACGTTTGCCCGTGAGCTTGCAAAAGCACGACCCGAAAAAAGAATAGTTCTTATAGATGAAAAGCCGAGGACGGGTTCAAAAGTCTGCGGCGGTCTTCTTGCGCCCGACGCACAGAAGGTTCTGGCACAGTTCAATCTCGATCTGCCCAAAAGTATTCTCGCAGACCCACAGATCTTTGATGTCAAGACAATTGATCTCGCATCGGGCATCACCCGCCACTATCAGCGTCATTATCTGAATATGGACCGCGCGTCATTTGACGAATGGCTTCTTGAGCTAATCCCCGAAAACGTTGATATTATAAGAGGTCGGTGCCATTCTTTGACAAATTGCTGTCCGGGGGAAGTACGTGTTGAAGTTGACAATGACGGTGAAAAATCCGTGTTGTTTGCAGATCAGATCGTCGGCGCGGACGGTGGTTCTTCTATCGTCAGACGCAGTTTCTTTGATTCTCCGAGCAAGCTTTACATTTCTATTCAGGAGCATTTCAAGGATGACGGCGGGGATATGCCAAGCTATTCCTGTATCTACGACCCCGAAACCTCGGACAGCTGTTCCTGGACAATCCGCAAGGACGGATACGTTATTTTCGGCGGTGCATTTGACATTAAAGGCGGGCGCGAGGCTTATTTTAGACAGAAAGAACGAGTTGAAAATTTTCTCGGTCACTCCTTTGGGGAAGCTGCGAAGATTGAAGCATGTCTTTTGACAAGTCCGAGAAGAGTGCGCGACTTTATATCGGGCAAGGACGGTGTTTTTCTCATTGGAGAAGCCGCGGGACTTATCAGCGCAAGCTCGTTTGAGGGAATCAGCAGCGCATTCCTCAGCGGCAAATATCTCGCGGATGCTTTTGCTTCCAAAAACGATCCCGAGAAAATACTTAAATACTACAAGAGAAAAACCTCAAAACTGCGTCTGAAACTCTTATTCAAGATTCCGAAAATGAAGATACTCTGTTCCCCTCTCCTTCGTAAGATCATTATGAAAAGCGGAATTTGCAGTATTGAGAAATATTGAATTAAGTGGAACAAAATGAGAAATGTTATTCTTATATTAGCGCCGTCCTTTATAGCTTGCTTATGTTCAATCGGCGCCATTATTAATGAAAGCATTAAGAGAAAGAAATATTATTTGATAAGAATTATTGTTTTTATCTTCATATTTGTCTTTTTAATTGTTACCGATATTCCTTTCTATAAGGATATTTGCGAACAAGAGACTCAAACAGTTACTGCGGAATATGTAAAATTCCAATCAAGCAACACTTATCCCGGATCTCGCAAGGTCTTTTTTGAAGATGAAAGCTCTCAATTCTCTATGTATGTTTCCATGTTTACCCGCGATGTAACTAAACTGGAGGTGGGAAAAACATACGAAGTAGAATATTTTTGCAACAGTTATGTAATTAAATCATATAAATTGATTGAATAATATAAGTGCGAACACCGAGTAAATCTGTGTTCGCACTTACTTATTTGCTTAATTCATCAAAAGGCATCTTTTGCTATGGTTTCATCAAGCTTTCGCTCACATGATTCGAGGAATTTTGTCCACGCGGTAGGATCAATGAAGCGATTTTCACCGGTTTCGCGGAGGATGAGCGAATTTTCGTATGTCATATTATTCCAGGAATGATTTCCGATAAAAACATCAACCTTCTCGCCGAGAAGTCTGTGCACGGATTTGCGGTAATCCTCGCGGCAACCTTCGTAGTCGAATTTACCCTTTGCGAGAGTGTTTGCTCCCGCTCCGCCGAACATTCCCACGCGGCAGACCTGTCCGTTGTCTTCCGAATCAAAGAAAAGTGATATCGTTCCCTTTGTATGTCCGGGAGTTCCCATAAAGGTTACCGTCGTGTTTCCGAGTGTGAGTGTATCGCCCTCCGAGACGAGGATATCCGCATCGAAGTATCTCTTTGCTTTTTCGTAGTCATCTTTGCCTATCAAGGTCTTCGCGCCCGACATCTCTGCCATCTCACGTGTCGAAGCAGTATGGTCGCCGTGCCAATGGCTGTTGATTATGTACTTGACGTCTCGCGCTGAATAGCCGAAGGTTTCAAGTCCTTTTAAGATCGCACCGAGATTATCGCGCCCCGTGTCTATCATAATCAGTCCTTCACCCGTGTCGATGATATGCGAGGACTCGGCATAAGTTCCGATAAAATATACATTGCCGAACAGTCTGAAGGGTTCGATTATTTTCTCGGATGAATCTTTAACTGTTTTCTGCGCCATCTTTCTTCTCCTTTTTCATCTTCACAAATGTGATAATGCCGATGATCGATGCAACGATAGCTACGCTTTCGTTGATGATGCCGCCGATCGTGGGATTTGGGATAAAGATATTATAGATCAATACCATCGAGGACGTACAGATAACGCTCTTGCGGAGAAGCTGTGCATTGCCAAAGGACATGAAGATCGTGTTTGCTGCAAGTGCAATAATCACGAGAAGCGAGATCGGTCCTTCCCAGGAAAGAAATCCGAGTCCGCCCATCACTGCGGCAAGGATGATAGCAGAAATCATATTCATCTTCGACTTTGAATCCTGGAAGAAGAAGGCGATATTTCTGATTATGCAGACGATATTCAGAGCAAAGCCCGACGATGCTCCGAGAAGGAGGTAGGAAAGGCAGGTAGCGACGGTTGCCGCAGTCTGCAGGATCAGGAGTTTTTTCTTTGAATTTACCTGATATGATACAAATGTGATTATCGGCGCAACGATACCGAGTATCTGCCCGATCAGTATTTTAGGTTCCATTTTTCACCGAATATCCCAAAGCATTGCCCCATGGAGAGAACGCTTTTAGACTTTTCCTCTGTATTATTTATTGAAGATATTATACTACATTTCAATCTGTTTGTCAATACACAAACGTTGCAATAAAAAACGGTCACCATCCGAGAACGGATGATGACCGTTTAAGGTTTTACTTATACTTGAATTTTACAGTAATCGTAAAGATATTCTTATCGTAGGAATAAGAATATGTATTAGTGAGTATCTGCTTATCGTGCTTGGCCGCTGCCTTGAGAGCCTCATAGCAGTCCTGACCTTCAGAGCAAAGCTGAGCCATCGTCTGTTCGAAGAGCGATCTGCCCGTGCACTTGAAGGTGAACGACTTGCTGTTGTTCTTAGCAGCCGTCTGTGCGATAATCTTGATCTTATCAAGGTCGTAAGAATCAAGAACGAGATCATTATGGTAGTAGTAATTACCGCGGATAGCAGTACAGTTGGGCATATCGGTCGGGTTGAGTGAAAGATCTCTCGTTCTGGTCAACTCTTCTGTTGTGATAGCGAAATAATTGAAACCGAGATCGTTGGTCTTTACTGTCTGAACGGTGTTGGAACTGTCATCCCAAGTCGAATCCAGATAGTAATAATCGCCGTCAATCTTTATGATATTCCAAGCGTGTCCGCCATCGCGTTCACCGTTATCCTTGAGAATGTATCCCGCAACTTCAGCGGATTCCACACCGCACTTCTGAAGGAGATACTGGATTGCGCGGGCATATCCCTCGCAAACCGCCTTGCCGTCAAGGAAGACACCGCAGATCGTTCTGAGATAGTCGATCTTGTCCTCCGCCGGTCCGCCTTCTGCAGTTTCCTTATTGAGCGCAATAGTGTCGTAATCAACCGAGGAGATCAGCTTGACATGGAGACGCAATGCAACGTCATATGCGCTCATGCTGTCATCAATTCCTTCAAGATACTTGGGAATGACTTCATCCATTCTTCTCTGCAGAACTTCACATTCTTCCGCGGATGCACCATAGCAGATATTGATCTCTGAGCCGCTCATTGAGAAGGTCTTGTACCAGAAGAGTTCGGGATGGTCGAAAGCAACCGCCTTTGAGATATTGCGCATATCATTAATGCTGCAGCCGTCTACAATAGCACCGCCATCGTGGTTTCTGATGGCATTAAGGAGAACATCGTAAGCTCTCTTATGCGTTGCGGTCAGACGCGAATAGTAGAAGTAATTCAGCTTGCCGTCAAGAGTGCGGTCAAAGCTTTCAGAAACGTAGGATTTACCGTAATCACCGGCTTCGAATACTCTGGGCGCGGGAGGCGGCATAATATCTTCGTCGATGGCACCGCCGGCTTGCTGAAGCAAATAACGGAAGGGATTGTTCTTGAACTGCGGATTCTCAAGCAGCGCTCTGACAAGCTTTCGATAGCCATCGCCCGAGGGATTGCGTGTACTCTCGTAATACGTGGTTCTTACCGATGCAAGAGAATTCTGATTGAGGAATCTCAGGTACTGGATTGCAACCAGCGCAATGTGTCCTTCGGCGAGATCTTCCGCGATATCGGGAAGGTGCTTGAGCTGCCAAACGTGAGTCAGCTCACGAACAAGAAGCTCTGAGAGATTGACGGACGGAATGGAGTATTCGATATGTACCTTCTTCTTATCGTCAATATAGGACTTAAGCGGAGCATCTCCGCCTCTCTTGACAAGGTCGCGATTCTGTTTGAGGGTATTGGCAATCTTGACAGTCGATTCAAAGCAGAACTCATAGTCTTCATCAAGAACAATACCGTAAGTGCTCTCGAGGAATATCTTTGCGCGGTCCATATGGGCCTTGAGGATCTTCTTGTTGTTTCCGACAAGATTCTCTGCGCAGGACTTGCACATCTTTCTGCCGTCGTCAAGCTCGATAATATCGTCGCCCTTGGCATAACGCTTACCGCAGAAATCACAGACAGCGTATTCCATAACAGAATCGAGGTCAACAAATTTCAGATCATGCTTGTCATCGCCCAAGATCTTCGCAAGCTTATGTAAAGCATCAAAATCGAAGCAAGAGGGTTCGTGATCAAGACCGAAATAGAGATAATCGCTCTTATCGCTTGAGGAATAATACCACTCAAGATAATTGAATATGGGATTGAACAGTGTACGGAGAACATCATCACCGGCAGACATAAGTACCGAAACCACACCGAGGTCTGTCGGCGAATCTTCGATTATTACAAGATCGAAATCGGTATCTGAGATAAGTTCACTCTCGCCGCTGATCTTGATTGCGGGCTGTTTCTGGAGCACTGCCTGAGCTTCTTCGTCGTTTATATCACCGTGAAGGACGGGACATACAGCGATCGAATCGGCAACGGACGGGAACATAGAAGAAAGCAACTCGGAGAGCATTACCGATGCCAAGGACATTGTTTTGTTGATATCTTTTCCGAATTTTCCACCGATTCGAATTGACATCATCATCGCGCCCTTTTCATTTGAGTTCAGGTTTGTGGATTTGATTATTGATTCCGAAGAATAATAGGGCGCGGAAAGCGTTCCGTAACGTCTGTAGGTCTGTTTTGCAAGTTCATCGTTGCCGGGGTCGCTTATGCTGTGATATTCATTGATACCCGAATTGGTTGCCAGAGTATGCGGGTCGATTTTATAGTAACCGTAGGTAATGACTTCCGCAGGAGCTCTGAATACAGACAGATAAATATCATTGACTTCAACGTCCTTTTCTGTCTGCTTAAGCACAACATGCTTTGTCGGGAAAAGGGTTTCTACCGGGTCGGAATTGAATTCGACACGGTATTCGCGCTTTTGAATATATTCATACGCCTCATCGTTTTTGCCGCCTACTGCAAGACGGGTGTGAATCTTACCCGCATCGGTATCAATCTTGTTGATATAATATATATTTCCGTTATAAAGCAGGTTCTGACCGACGATATAATTCTGGGTAAGTCTCTTTCTCGGCAGAGGAAGTACGATTTCTTTATCGTTTGTTGACATGATGACCATATCGCGGCCGTTGATCATATCAAAGAGTTTACCCTGGCGTCTGAGCAACACCTTATCTTCGGAGTTATATACTCCGTTTTCGTCGAAATCCTGAGTAGATGTATACTCAAAATACTGGAAAAGATTAATGCGTTCTTCCTGGGTAAGACCGTAAACCTCGAGGACGGCTCTCAGTATCGAGTTGACGTCGCGCTTTTTAACAAACGGATCAAACTGAGAAACGCCTGCTGCAAGTCTCAGTATTTCTTCTTCCGAAATACCGCCCGCATTGGCTTTTACAAGGATGCACTGAGCAACGTCTTTCTTTGTTCCCTCCTCTACGGGGATTCTCTCTATCTGCAAGCTGCTCCAGATCTCATCGATGTTGTTGATGTAATAATCGCGCATCATATAAGGTCTTGAGAAAACAACGATAAGTGCGGGTTTATCCGAAACCATCGAAATATATCTTCTGAGCGCCGCGGGGAGATTGTTACCAGAATCCATGACGATCAGAACGGAATAATCATCAGGATTGTAGAAGGACTTGTTCAGACGGATATTGCTTCCGTCGGCTTTGATAGATACTCTTCCCATATTCGCGGAGATCGTTTCTTCGATATTCGCATAGGGAATTTCATCGTCGGCAAATACCGTAACGTTTGATGCGCCTTTGGCAAGACAAAGCACTGCCATGTTCATCAACGCTCCGATTTCTTCCTCCGAGTCAAGGAACTGCGGACATGTGCGTCTGCCATTTTCGTCAACACGACCCTCGTAATTGTAACAGCGGACAAGAGTTCTCGCATTGAAATTCATAGAGTCGACCGATTCAAAATCGACAGCAAGCAAATTCTTGAGAACCTTGTCAAGTCCCGCTGTTCTTGTATCGTCAAAGCAAACGTATCTGACCTGCTTTGACATATATCTTACGCGGAAATCATCGTTGATATTGCCGTTCTTGGACAAAAGTGCGTTATTCTTTGTGATATGCTTAAGTCTAGTATTAAGCATAGCGAGCTGACGGTTAAAGGTATTAACCGTTTTAAGAGCATCAACAAACACGACCGTATCGATCAGATGAATGAATTTGCTGTGCTCGCTTTCAAAATGAGTGGAACAGATATAGCTGAGGGTAGTTACGAGGATGCTGTTATCGTCAATGGCAGCCTCTTCGATAACGTCGGACTCGCCGTTGATCTTTACGACTCTCCAGATGGGATCGTCAAAATCTACTGCATCGCTCTTGAAGCCCTTGCAGAAGAGACTCGAAAGCTCTGCAAGGCCTTCCTGCAAATACTTATATACTTCATCAATCTGCGAATCGTTATTGCAAACGAAGACAACGTTATCTCCGCGTGCAATGACGATCGAAAGGTATCTGAGGAAATACATCGAAAACTCGGAAAAGAATGATCCGTTTACAAGAATGCTCTTGTCGTTTTCAATCATCTTATCGAGGCAATTAAGATATACTTCCTTACTGATTTGGGGATTTCGTTTGTCGTTTTCTATCGCTTCTGCGATAAATTTAGTGATATCGTGATGCTCTGCGGATGCAACTTCCTCGGTGATTGCTTTTGAGAGGTCGATGTCGCAGACGTAATAGTCCTTGAACTGCTTGCGCACTTCTTCGTCGAGAGCAACAAGATCAACTTCTGTCTTTGCAAACTGCGTTTCGTCATCATTCAGTATTTCGGGACATTCTTCTTCTACGCGCTTGATACCTTCAAGGAAGAAATACATCTCCCAGAGAGCGAGAAGCGTGATCGTAGGATAAATATATCCAGAGCTGAAGAGCATAGAAATGAAATCATAGGGGATCCAATCGGCTCCGAATACACCGGGTACCAGATATGCGACAAATACTAAAGCATATACAGCCGAGAGAACGGAGCTGAGGTACTTCAGGATATTTCCGACAAAGAACCATGTTTCCGTGTGGAAAAAGCGGATAATTGCGCGTCCGACCTTCTGTCCCCATGTAAACTCGCCGTCTTTCTTTTTCGGGGTGACAAGATTTTTCTTCTTCATTCCGATTCTGACGAACTTGCTCAGGAATACGAAAAGAATTCCGATAGCAAAGTTTACGAGAACAGCTACAATCACCTTGCCGAAATAGACAAGTCTAGCGGGAAGAGCGATCTTTTGCGAGATCCATTTGATAAAGGAAAGAGATTCAAGCCATAAAACGATCTCTTTCAAAAGATACAAAGCTACCGTTATTACAATTACGTAGACTAAGGTATAAATTACCATTCTGAAGCGCTTGTAGGATATCTTCTTTTCCTTATCCCTGCTGAAGGTAAACGCCTCAAACAAGAAGGGAGCCGCCATCAGAATAACAGAAGCAAGTATAAACAATACTTTCAAAAGTATTTTTAAAAATTCCATTTAAACCTCGCCTCCTTTATTTGTTAACAGTTTTCAAGAACTGTGTGTCAATTATAGCGTAGAACTTTCTGTTTTTCTTACCGGAGCAGAAAGATACGTTGTAATCTATTTCGTCATTGGAATTTTTGCGTGATTTTTCGGCAGCATGTCCGCGTTCGGTCGTGTCGGTTTCGAGGTCCTCGATTATATTACCGATGGTAACGACTCTGTCGTGAAGCTTCTGGATATGATGTCCGATCTTGGCTCTTGCCATCTTGCAGCAATCGGCATAAAACTCAACGTCGAGCTTATATTCGTACACCAATCTGAGCGTAGGAACGTATACCGAGAGAAGGCGATCGTACTTCTCAGCAGCTATCGCATTTTCTTCGAGTACCGCGTCGGATTTTTCCTTGAATTCCTTCCATGCCTTGCGGTACTTCTTGCGCTGGACCGCGGAAGCGATTACAACTATTAGGATAAGCAAAACAATCGGCACAGCTACGGAAGCAAGTGCTACCGTAAGAGTCAAGGCGTTTTTGGTTATAGCTTCCCACTGAAGCACTGCAAAGGGAACATACAAAGCGATAATTGCCAGGAAAAGTCCGATGGCGACAAGCTGAATCTTACGAAGGCTTTCCTTGATCTGGTGCACTCTGGTGACAAACCAGTTGCACTGTTCCTCGATATCTGTAACAGCTACACTTCTTCCCGCGCAGAATTCCATATAATCGAGCAACGTTGAAGTATATGCGGTTTCGGCAATATCTTCAACTGTTTTCAGTTTTCTGTTTTCCTCGGGTCTTCCGGGTTTTGCGTATCTGTAATCTCTTGCGGTGTCTTCAAAATCTTCCTCCGCTACGCTCACTTTTCTTTTGCGAAGCAGAGCAGGATCGTTTTCGGCAGAGCGACCGGCATAGTTGGAGAGTCTGTCGGATACGTGGACTTTCAGACGCTGTAAATAATCCAGATGATGTTTGCGGAGCTTCTGCGCTTCCGCAACATACTGTTCGGGAGACGCTTTTCGACCCAGGATACTGTCGTCGTAGTCATCTCCGCGGTAATCAAAGAGCGGATATTCTTCTTTGGAAAGCAAGCTGTTTGCGGTAGCATCCTTAACAACGACAGCTTTTTTGTCTTTAGGTCTGACAATTCCCTCTTCAACGTCCTTGGATTCTTTTTCTTCGTCTTTCACGTCTTCGGCATCAACAATATCAAAAACTTTTTCTCTTCTGCCGTACTCGTCAAGAGCGAAACGTCCATTGTCGAAAGAATAGAGCGGGGGGGCGAGCTTCATTTCGGTAAAGCTCTCGGAAAGACGCTGAGTTTCGTGATATTTCTTTTGGAAAATAGAACTCTTGGCCCCGAGTTCAGTTGCAACGTCTTCCCATTCTATTTCGGGGAAATCTTTTATAACGGGATTATCGCGTTCGTCTGTTTTTGTTTTATCAAAAACCGTTTCTTCTTCGACGCATGAAAGAATATAGAAACAGAGTCGAAGATTGCGGCGTGTGTATTCCTGTTTATTGGATATGCCGGCACGTCTATTTGTTATAAACGAAATTGAGGACACGGATTCTCCGTCTTCGTCATAACAATCAATTATTCTGCCAAGCAGATTTATCATGGGCTTTTCGCAGGTATCATAACCCTTGACTTCGCTGATAAACGTATCAATATGGTCCATGTAAGTATAAAGTACGTTTTTCACCAGAGAATTGAGCCCGAGCGATGTCATCTTCTCGCAGAAGTTTTCGGGAGTAAGAACTACTTCCCCGCCGTCACTATATATAATTTTATCTGTTTCGCACTCTTCAGGGAGTCCCAGACATTCCCTTGCGTAAGTGCGGATAAGCTGTTTTCCGTCCTCAGATGTTTCATCTTTATCCTTCGGAGGCTGATTTTCTTCAAAAATCAGTAAAACTTCGCGCGGAACACGTCCGCACTCGTTCATTTCTTCAACGAACGTGGATTTAATATAATGCTTTAATATTGAATGCATCGCCTTAAGGCATGCATATCTCTCCCTATGCTTTGTCATAGGAATATCGGTATACATCTTATACGAAAGAAGATCTATGTACAGTATAAGGTTGAAATCATTATTGATGTCCTTATAGCTGTCAATCAGTTCTCCCATCTTTCGCACGCACGCCTTATAGCCCGTATCTTCTTCGTTCCATTCGGCAAGAGGGCATTCAAGCGAAACAAGCCTTCTTGTTTCGTGCTGTATTTCGAAAATATCGGAGTAATTCTCCAACTCTTTCCCGGATGTATTTATAAAAAAGGTATGCATAAACAGCCCCTCCCACCAATTTTAATTGCTGACACACGAGGGGATTTCCCCTCGTGTGTCATAAAGATTACAGATCAATCTTCTGCTGAAGATTTTGCCCAAGCTTTCTTCCAATGCTTGATAAGGTCGATATCCTTTTCTTTCATTGCAGAAGCTGTATAAATACGCTTGCAAAGCTCGTATCCCTTATACTGGATCTTAGCCTGCTCGCTGCTTTCATACTTATTTGCAACAAGCTCGCAACAAAGCTTCTCAAGAGACTGAATCATCATTGCGGTTACATCGTCATCATGTTTAGGCGAGTTATGGTATCTGACAATCATAGTAACGGCGTTAGTATCCAGCTTGGAAGCCAAACCTCCGACAGTTGCTCTGGTTGTTTCACCGTCCACCTTCTTGGATTCCTTGCTTCCGCGGAGGAATTCGGTTCCCTCGTAGTTCTCAATCTTATCGCATTCATCAGCAAACTGCTTATCAAACTTTGCGGCGTCAATCATAAAGGAGCCGTCAAGCTTGAGAGCAGCAAGCAATTCGATAACATTACTCTTTCCGATGGGTTCGCCCTTATAGAGAATCGGCTCGTCCTTTTCGTAGCTACCGGTTGCGGTCTTCTTGATTCTCTGAATCTGATACTTGCCGCTACGGTCAAGAGTGATCATGCCGTAAGCAATTGCAAGCCAGAACAGACGGTAGAATTTGCCATCCTCAAGAAGCTGCTTCTCAGGAGTGATATAAGGCAGGTAGAGATGCCATGTCTTATCCAGATGGGGAGTATGTACAAGCTCTTCGGGATGTCCGGCACCAACGCCTGCGATCATTTCGCGGACTATCTGGCTGTAGCTCTGATAGTATTTTCCGTTGGTGAGCTCGTTGAAATCATCAACGTAACCTGCCTGGATACCGTATACTGCACGGTAGCAGTCGAGCTCGTTCTTTGCGTAAGCCTTATTCTGCTGGAGCGCAACGTTTACACCGAGAATGGTTGCAAGCTCGGGGCACTTTGCGGCAACAGCGGGGTTGAAGCCCCAGAAGGTCTTGCGCTTCTTGATAGGTGTGAAGACATCATTTTCATCTTCAACATCATAACCGTTATCGTCGAGATGTTCATCATTGTCTTCGGGCATTTCGTCGTTACTGATAAGGAAGGGAGAGCCGAGATCGAGAAGTCTTCTTGCAATAGTATCCATAGCTTCAACGTGACGCTGATGTCTGGAGTTTGCATTGGAAGATTCGCCGGTTTCGAGGTCGATATCAAGGCGGTCTGAATCATTATCGGTATTTTCCGCATCAGCCTGTGCCTTTTCGTACTCGATATCAGAGCTTCTGCAAATTGCGGAATAGATATCAAGATCAATATCATCCTTATTGTTTGCGAGGATGAGGTGGCTGTATGTGGAAATAACTTCCTTGAAGAAGGTAACCTCTACGCTCTTGCCCTTGAATTCGATGTTATTCTGTGCAGTGGGATTTTCCTTTGCGCAGAACTGACCGTAAAGTGCACGGACGATGATCTTATTAACGTTTACATCGCTGTTGGAGGTATTGAAACGAAGCGATGAATACATGGATTCCTTCTCTTCTCCGGAAGCGCATACGTAGATGATCTTCTGCTTTGTCTCGTCATTCTTGCGTACGTTTTCAGCAATTGCATCGCTAATGGAGTTGGAAACCTTGGTAAGATCCTTGAAGAATCCTTCAATAGCAAGCGTAAGCTTTTCAAGTCTCTGAGAGAATACAACAGCAAGACGGAGCTTAAGTGTGGAGATCGCATATGCGCGGCAGAGCTCGTACTGTCCGCCATTATGCTGTGCATAAAGGGACTTGAAGTTCTTGATAAACTTTTCTTCGTTCTGGAGCAAAGCCTTACTCTTGAGATAATCGAGAGCGTCGTCCTCAACCTTCATGGTCTTGGGATTATCGAAGCTGATCTTAGGTTTGCCGTTTCCGTATCCCTTTTCAGCGCACTGACGAAGTGTATCGGGAATGATAGCACCCTTGATCTCCTCAAGTCTTGCTGCGAGCTTATAAAGCAGGTATCTTACGGCAATGGGATGTACGAAGTATGTTTCGTTATTGTTATTCTTCTTAGTGAGAAGTCCGAATACGGAAGAAAGATTCTCCTGGTTGATGTCACCCATATCGGAAGAGCAAACAATATCCAGGATTTCTTCTGCAAGTCTGTCAACTTCGCCGTCGGTTTCTTCAATAAAGCGCTTAACGTCCTTGGTCTTCTTCTCAACGAGAGTTGTCAAGGTATCTCTGGTATCGGTTGTCTGATCTATCCAGCTTTTCTTGAGCTTGATCGCGCTCAGGCTGCCGGGATCCGAGGTATCAACTGTAGAAGCAATAATCTCATCGAGCTTTTCAATAAAGTCTTCAATCTTATCGGTATAATTGATATCAACCGAACCGTCTTCACCGGGAACTCTCTCTTCGTTTTTGATATCGTTGGCAATATTAACGAAGAGTCTGTCTTTACCGATCTGATCGCCGGTCTTGCTTGCCTTGGCATCAAACAGACGGACATACTCAACGCGGGGATTGAGACGGTGAGAAAGAACAACACCGCTCTTCTCTTTTTCGTCTTCCTTGCGCTGTTTGTCCTTGATCTCTTCGTCGATCTTTCTCCAACCGGTAGAAAGCGAATCCTGAGCTGCTCTCAGTGCGCAATAGCGCAGAACATCATCGGAGGGATATACAGCCTTTGCGGTTCCGCAAGAACCGAATACGGGTTCTGGACTCTTCTGGAAACGCTTGAAGAGGTTATCTTCCTCGGAATAGAGATCGTCGTGCATGGGGGCATAAAGCTGCATATATACAAGGCGTGCAACTACCTGCTCGTAGTGGTCAATCTGTGTAAGAACAGAACCGCCTTCGGAAATATCGTCGATAAAGAACGCGTAATCGTATACGGGCTGACCGTCGGGCTGACCATTTTCACTGTCAAAGAGGCTGTCAACCTTTACGGGAAGGATGGGCTTATAGTTCTTGGTCTTGATCTTGGTAAGCGCATTGAGCTCACGGATAGCGCCATAAGCATTTGCATATAGGCTCAGCTTTTCGGTTTCGTCATCGCTGATATCCTTAATTGTGTTAATGAATACATCAGGAAGAACGAAAATACCTCTGAGCGTTACCGAGCATTTTCTCTTGGAGAAGAACTTTCTAAGCCAGAGAGCGGTTTGGATAAACATACCCGAACCGGTACCGCCGGCAAGAGAGGATACGATCATAACTCTGATCTTTGTTCCGTCTCTATTGTCGAAAAGCTTATTGATCTGGTTTTCGAGCTGACGGATGCTTCCGTCTTCAACGATATCCATAAACGCAAGTCTGGACTTGGATCTCATCTGAGAAGCGCCGTCCTTCATGCTTTCCTTGAGAAGCGCAGGGGACTCGGGCATCCAATTGCGAACGCCCTTGTTGGTATACATTTTCAGGTAATCTTCAACGATTCTATCCTTACTGGTAGGAACGATCTGAACGCCCACACCGGTTTCGGAAATCTTCTTTCTGTCATTTTCATTAGTATCAAGGACTGTACAGCAGATCTGACCGTCATTAATACTGATCTTCTTCTTTTTCAGATCGGAAGCAACATAATTAACAATGCGGCTACCTGTTCCTCCCAATCCGAGTAATAAAGTCTGTGCCATATTTATACCTCCAAAATTAATTTTGTATTGTTGAGTAACAGAACGCTATCGCGCTGTCAATTACTTCTGTTTGTTTTGTGCCTACTTTTACGTTGACAATATCGGCTCTTGCGAAATAATATACCGAATCATCCTGCGAAATAATACGGTTTTGTTCGTCCATTACGCTAATGGTCTTGATCTCGTGAATAACTAGTTCTTCCTTTTCCAAGCAGTAGTTCACCACATCTTTGGGTGAATTAATCTGAATAGTTCTTACCTTTGGTCTTATTCCGTCGGAGAACCAGGGGAACAGCTCATTACACTGAATCCGGTTGCCCTTTACTGCGGTTATGCTGACACCGTTTGCCGAAACTATGAGCGGTTTGAAGGGATTCCACAAATTCTTAAACTTGTTGAACTGCTTTAGCGGTACTTCGCCGAGTTCCATTCGGTGCGTTCCCGCTGTGCCTCTGTTCCAGCTGATCGAACCGACGTAAAGAACGCCGTTGGAAGCGAATCTGGGCTTGGTAAAATATCTGATTATGTAAGCCAGAATTGCCGCAACAATCAGAATTTCGAGAATCAGCGGAGCATATACGTTTTTAAGCATATACTCGGTATCCTCACCTACAATGTCGATAACGCTTTCGGCGTTTCCGTAAGCATGATTCAAGGTGACCTTGATATCTGAACCTTCAAGACCAAAATAATAACTCCAGTTGGTCCACCAGGTCTTGAAATTGAGAATATACTCTTCATCGGTGTAAGGCGTAACCGTGATGGTTCCGTCTGCAGAAACAACAATGTCGGTTTTGAGCGAAGCATGTTCCTCGTTAAGAAGAATCGAAATCTGCTTTTCGACTGCGGCTTTGTCAAGCTTGTCTCCATCCTTAGTGATATAGAAGGAAACCGAAACGGGATTGCCGAAAAGCTCGGTCTTCTTAACCGACTGAGTTGCGGCGACCGAGATAACCTCATAAGAGGAGATCAGGACAGTATATGTCTGTGTTGCCGACGCGCCTTCATCGATCGTGCAAGTTACGTCGACCTCGAAGCTTCCGTCATTCTGTGCCGGTATGCTTGCCGCGTTGGGAGTGAAAATAACTTTACCGTCGTTGGAATATGTAATAACTCCGGCATTTCCCTGAGGAGAAACGCTGATTACGGGGTTCAGCGCTTTAACTGCCTCTGTATCAGTCATAGGAACTCCGTCAGCGAAGAATGTAAAGCAGATCGACAGATCTTTGTTTCCATCGATATAATCAAGCTTTACGTTCTTGACGTCGCTTCCAAAATCCGAAGCAACGGTATAAACGATCTTGGGAACGTACTTTACGGGAGTAAACTTCGTCGAAAAAGTAATAGGATTAAAGCCTTCGATAAGTACCGCCGCTTCGATCTCAGTCTCAGTATTTTTTAGAACGTAGTCTGCAAGTACCATATCCTTTCCCGAAATCTGTTCTGCCACAGTTCCATTTTCGGTGACTGTAATCTCGAACTTGGTTCCGGGAGGCAAAAGTGCGGGATCGACTTCTTTGGAGGTTCCCATTTCATATATCTTGCATGAAATGGTAATTTTATCGTTTTCCATTGAATTGCTGAGTCCGGAAAAATCTGTTATTTCTTTTCCGTTCACAGCAAGATTTACACGCATCTCAAGCGCAGGTTCAAACAAAACAATTACATTGTCAATATCTACTTTATGGTCAAACTTAATATTATAAGAACCTGCCTCAATAACTGTTTGTGAATCACCTAGCAGATAAGCACCTCCGACCAGATCGGAATACCCCGGATAGTTCAGTGATACATTTCTGCTGATTGGAATATTGGCGCCGCCGGTATACTCCGCCTTGGTAATTTTAGCGTCTCCCCCCTGAGTAAATACGGCAATATTCAGAAGAGGAATAGAGGACGAAACCTGAATGGTAGTATCGTCAATCTTCTTTATACCATTCTTATCGAGACGCGTTCTGCCCGAAATACGGTCCGCCATATCCGACATTGCGCCGATTATGCCGGAGGCATTAGATGCGGAATAAGTATAAATTCCTTTTTTTTGATCTCCCTTGGGAGGAGTCACGTTTTTACCGATTCCCAGAAAAGTAACCTGAGGATATGATCCGTTAGGCATAACAGTTGCCACGTACTTATCAAACTCTGCATTCAGATCTGCGGGAGCAGATTGGAACTCTCCATCCGTGATCACAACCAACCAATACTGCGTATTGGGATTCGGATCATCAATACTTTTAAGTTTGTTGTAAGCAATCTCAACAGCTTGATATGGCGTATTTCCCTTATTGTTATGCGTTCTTATAGCTTCGACCGAAGTCTGAATCCCTCCTGCAGACAGATCTATTCTTTGTGGATCATATCCGACATAATGAGCGTCCTCGGCATCAGCCATATAAGTTATATACAATTGATCTTCACTGTTAAGCATTCCGCAAAAGGACTGCATAGCGTAGTTGGCAAAAGCCCACTTGTTCTCACCATCCATACTCCCAGAATCATCGTAGACTACCGAAACAATTTTACGAATATAGAGCGACTCGGCAGACACCGAAAGAGGCAAGCTGATCAGCGTTGACAAAACGATAACAACAGCTATCAAAGCCGAAAGCAGTTTTTTCACAAAAATCTCCAATCTGCCGCCAAATTATCAGCTTAAACTACGCAAACTGACAAATAACGGCCTGTTATTATAGTATTTTTTACAGTTCAATTAGATACATTATATCACAATCAATCAAAAAAGTCAATACAATAATTGATATATTTTGAACAATGTTAACAAACTTTATCACTTCAAATACTTTTTTATTACGGCTATAGGCAACTTACATAGTTTACCTATTTAAGAATATATAATATTAAAGGAAAAGCAGGCGTTACGCCTGCTTTTCTTATTTATTATTCTTATAATACTCAAATCTTTCGATCAGATACTTTCCGACCTTTGCCTGATATGCAAGCCCTTCGGGGTAAAGAGCGATCGGCAGTCCTGCAAGGAAGTTTGATGCCTCATAGTTAAGGTCGCCCTCATAACCGATATCGGCAAGCGCCTTCATGACGCTTTCCCACTCGACCTTGCCGTAATAAGGCAGAGTGTGGGTATCCTTATCGCCCATATTATCATGGACATGGGTGCATCCGTCAACAAGACGGTGACCAATCGCTCTGATAGCTTCTGCGGGATCAACACCCTGGAGCAGGCAATGTCCGACGTCAAAGCAGATCGTAAAGACCGGATCGTTCAGCGTATCGAAGAGTTTATTGAGTCTTTCGGGGGTGGATGTGATCGAAACTCTTCCGATATTTTCGATTGCGATCTTGATGCCACACTCGCGCGCAACAGGAATGAGCTTCTTATAGAAATTGAGGTTATATTCGAAGAGAATCTCGGGATTACCCTCTACAGAGAAATCAAGATGAGTACACGGATGAACAACGATCATGGGTGCTCCGAGATATGCGGCATTTTTGATACCCTGAACGATCTCCTCAAATCTCTTCGCCGATTTCTCTTCCTCGACGTAGCTCGACGGGAAAGGCGCGTGTGCCTGACAGATTGCAACACCCTTAGACTTTGCATATTCTGCGAGATCGCGGTAGTACTGCGCGTCATGCTCGGTCGTGCAGTATTCGGCAACGTCATTGTTGAAATCGATTCCTTCAATGCCTGCCTGCGAGAAAACGTCAAAGGTTTCCTTCATTCCGAAGGTATCGTGAATTCTGATCATATTTGCGGAAAGTAACATGGTATTTCTCCCTTATTAAATAGTATGGTTTAATTATATCACACTAACCGCAGGTGTCAAGTTTCAGGCAAAAAATAGTTACGTCTGAAAACTTGCAAAAATATTCAAAAAATATGAAATGTAATTTTGAAAGAGTTGAAAAACGGAAAAGCGGAAAGTGAGTGCCTGCTGTTTATTGCAGTACCAGATCGACAAAAACGGGGCAGTGATCGCTCGCGATCTGCGAGCGTACATCTGTGAGGATGTCAAAATTCTCTACCGTTGGCATCTGCTCGGGCGTACCGTAATAGAAGATGTGGTCGATGGAATTGTGAAAGTCTCCAACGATCGGATCCGGATTTGGCACGTAGAGGTGCGTAGCTTCATCGAGAACGGGGTAAGGATGGTAGGACTTGACGGTAGGGGGATTGGGTGCTTTTTCATACAGATCGACAAAGCCGAGCGAAATCAGGTTGGCATAGGAGCGCGACATACGGTTGCTGTTAAAGTCTCCGCCGATAATCACGGGGCATTTATAGAAGTCCGCAAGACCGTCACACACCAGCTTTGCCTGCTCCCCATCAATAACGCGTGCGTCCTCGGAGGTGTGGATAAAATGAGTTGATATGTAAACAAAGCGTTTGCCACCGTCGATCGTCTCAAACGCCGCCCAGGTGAGCGACTTGGAGTTGTCGCAAACGCCGTCCGCGAAAAAGTAGTAGCCTCGGTCGAGCACCTTGACGCGCTCCGTGTTATAAAGAAGAGGTGTGCCGTTGTTATGGCTACGGTTGAGCACCGGGGTGAGGATCTCCTTGTATTTGGGCGCAACAAGCGACAAAAGATCCTTTTCCTCGCCCCTATAGCGTGCGGAAAATTCCTGCAGTGCGATCACGTCGGGGCAGAGGTCAAGATAAATCTCCGCCATTACGTCATCGCGGTTTTCGATAAAGCCATCTCGCCAATTTCCCAAAACGTTGCTTGTCATCAAGCGAATGGAGTTGGTGTTTTTCATATTTATATCTCCTTTTTGCTGTTGTTTTAGATGCAAAATAGTTTTTAATGTATTAATTTCTCAAATACACCGTATATTCCTTGAGTTTATCATCCCTGTGATAACCTTCGTAATCGCCGGTATTTCTGATATGGAATACGACGCGGTCAGTGTAGACTTCAAAAACGAGGTACTGCGCGAGACGCGGGGTTGCCGTGCCGGTAAAGTATTTCAGCTCCGTTCCTCCGCCGTAGCCCGTCAGGCCATCGGAATTGAAATACTGCTTTCCAAAGGGACGCAAGCCGCCCATATGGACGAAGGTAAACTCATATTCCTTGCCGCTCGAGTTCTCCGATTTCAAATTCGAATCAAGCGGAAGATTTTTATCATTGATATGCAAAACAGCGCCCGAGGAATAATTTTTGTAGCAATATCCTTCGCCGTGAATGTGACCGTAAAGATAGAACGCGTTTTTGTGACCCTTGAAGATGTCATAGAAGAGCTCGCGGTCGCCGTTTATCATAGATTCGGAGAGCTTCTCTTCCTTATAATACCATATAGCGGAGAGGTGGCCGACCACGAAAACAGGCTTTTTGCCGTCGGGATCAATTTCGTTCAGCTTATTTTTTACCC
>JAGBYM010000030.1 GCA_017628755.1 Clostridia bacterium
TTACATTCGGTAATCGGATAATAATCGCCTTCGAGCTCGATCTCTGCGGCTTTGCGCCAAAGAGATTGCATTTCAAGTCCGAGAGCAAAACGGTCTGCATCTGCATCAAAACGGATCATATCGGTCATTGAAGGAGTAAATGCGTTTTGATAAGCAAATTCATCCGCTTCTCTTTCCTTGCCGTCATACTTACCCGTTTCGGGATCAAACCAGTTCATATTATGCGCGCGGAAGTATGGGATCCACTCAAACATCTCGCGGTGCTGTTTCTGCTTGATGGGATGATCGCCGTAGCCAACGTCGGTGTAATGCAACGTTATCGCACGGCGCATTGTTTCAAGGTCGTTGCGGCGTCCGCCGGAAGCACAGGAATCGAAGATAAGACCCGGATTGCGCGCCAAAAGCTCATCCCAATACGCTAGGTAACCCATTGCGTGGCGATTTTCAAGGAAACCGATTCGGTCGGGCGCCTCGTTTTCCTTCCATATCGGAAGCGGATCGAAATTGAAATCCTGACGGTAGATCTTCACACCCGATGTCTTGATGATCGAATCGACGCGATCGATCATCCACTCTCTCGCCTCTGGGTTGCCGAGGTCAAAAAGTTTATTGTCATTTCCTTCAATCGAGAGAAGAAATTCGGGATGCTCGCGGTCAATCTCCTCGCCCGTGCGTACCCTCTCGGGTTCAAACCAAAGAAGGAAGTCGATGTCATTCTCCTCGCACGCTTTACCTATCGGAGCAAGTCCGCGCGGGAATCTTTCCTCATCAACCTTCCAAGTGCCGATGCGAGGCCAGTTATAGTCGCATGGATACCAACCCGCGTCGATCCACCAGACGTCGGGTTTCATATCCTTTTTGAGATACTCGGAAAGTGCACCGAGCTGATTTTCCTCTGTTGCACCCGTAAATTCGGGTTTGCCCTCTGCACGGAAATAGTGCAAACAGAGTTTGGGCGGCATCGACGCGCCGTTGTTTTTCGGAAGAATATGAGCGAAATAGAATCTGCGCCAGATATTGATACCCCTGTATTCGCTTCCCGCGCCGTAAGCCATCAGAGTGAGTCTGGGCGACGCAAAGGATTCGCCCGCAGAAAGTCTTGTATGACATCTTTCCTGACCGCAGAGGAAGGCTACTCCCTTCTCTGTCGGTGCAATTTCAGCGATCCATTTGGACGGGAATCCGATCGCGGCACGGACTTCAACTCCCTCTCCGCGCAGCGTCATATAGGGGAACGCGCCCTGGCATGAAGTCCCCGAGAAAGGAGTCAGACTTACAGTTTCATTTACTTCCTTTTCAAAAAAGCTGTAGCCGTCGTGACGGCAGGTGTCACCGTTACCGTATTTGAGAACGCTCTTACCACAAGCAATCTCACCGCCCACACGAAGCTCGGAGATTATCGGCGTATCCTTCTTACCGTTATTGGTCAGAGTAACTCTCCATTCGGTCACGGGAAAATCGCGGTATTCGGTATAGTCGGCGCGGATAGCAAGTCCCGATCTGTTTCTGCCTTCAACCGTGATCTTCATTATATTGGAGTCAACAAACTCGCGGCTTACTTTAGGAGAAAACTCCGCGGGAATACCGCAGATTTTTCTGCGTCCGAGCTTGAAGGATACCGGAACCGTCTCGGGCGAGGTGTACTTCAGTATCATCGGGATATATGACATATTAACTGTGTTCATCATATTCTCTTTCCGAAAAACGCACAGAACGGGTCTGTGCGTTTTTCTGTTTATTTGATTTCTTTGAGTGTGGTAAGACTGATCAGACTGATCTTATCCATCTTATAGATTTCGGGATTAAAGGTTTTGATAACGTAAACGTTGACCTCGTAAGGATATTTGGAGGTAGGAGTAAACTTACTCATATTCGGCGAGGTAACAACGAGTATTTCGGGCTTTGCGGCATTATAGAACTTAATCGTCGCGTTTCTTGCGCGGTAGCTCTCGCGGTTATGGGCATGGTGCGGAGTTGTTACGATATCAGAATCGAGATAATCCGCGCCGTAGCGGTCTACCATATCGTCAAGAACGATATTGGTCGAGTCGCCGGTCAGCATGCAAGTATTTTCCTCGGGTGTTATAAGCCTTACAACCGTTGACATCGAGTTGCCGTCGCCCGCGTCTTTTTCGGCATCGGCACGTTCAAAGCCGATGACAAGCGGTATGAAATCCGACATACAAGCCAAAATCTCCATATCCATTCCGGGGAAACGGTAAATCTGGCCCGTCAGGCACTTATAAACAGGGATTTTAGAACCCATGGTTTTTACAGCATTGTCGGTATTCGCCATCTGACCCGCGCTGATGGTCTGGGTCTGCTCCTCCGTGTTACAGAAATTATAAATGAAGCTTTCGATCGTAAGATACGGACTGTTCTTGTAGAGCGAAACGAAGGACTGGAACGCGCCTGTATGGTCGCCGTGGAAATGTGAGAACACCCACGCACGGATGACGATATTCTTTGAATCAAGAGCGTATTTTACCAGCGTCTCGTAAATCTGCTTTGCCTGATGATTGTTCTTGTTTCCGCCGTCGTAGATCATAAAGGTTCCGTCGGCGAAACGAATAATGCATCCCTGCGAGTCACCCGAGACTTCTCCGTTCTCGTTAAGGCTCTTGAGAGATATAAAAGCGGGCTCACAGACTGCGGTGTATTTTACTTCTTCAAGCGAAGGAAGAGCCACTTCTTCCGCAACGATAACTCGGGTCTCCCCCGTATTCGGACAATAGTAATAGTAGACCATCTCTTCTTCCTTGGTATAGGTGGAATAAAGATTGCCCGCTATTTCGTTTTCGCTGTAAAGTGCATAACCGTAGGCTTCAAGTCTGAGAGAATAATACTCGTACATCTCAGCATCCGTCTTATAGATCGTTGCCTGAGTATAATTGTTGCCGAGAAGTGCAAAATCCTCGATCATACCTCCTGTATATGCGGGAACCTCATAGAAAGCCTTGGCATCCTTGTTGCCAGCCTTACCGCTGAGATAGAAATCGCCGGAGAGAACGACCTTGCCGTCCTCATCGTTGTTGACGATGTATTCGACAAACTTTTCAAAGGCGGGTTCAAATCCCTCACGCTCGTTGCCGGTTACAATGATCTTGTTTCCGAGCGCGCGGATGATATAAGTATTGAACATCTCGAGCTCGCCTACAGCAACGTGAAACTCCTCCATATCAACGTAGCTGAGAACTATCTCCTTGACACTTGAATCGTATTTTTCTCCGCAAGCCTGAGTAGATCTGACGATCTCGATCTTTACTCCGCATTTTTCTTCAATTAAAGATTGAAGCTTGCGTGCCGCGGTGAATTCCGCATCGGTATCATCGGAGGGATAAACTATACGGTACTCGCAAACACCGGGTGCAAAGAGAACTGTGCCGTCATCGAACGGCTGAGTTTCCTCGACAGTTGTATCGGGGATAGGCGCTGTTGTTTCTTCGGGGATATCACTTCCGCAGGACGCAAGAAGGACGATAGATAATAAAAGCGTAAAAAGCAGAGTAAATATGCGTTTTTTCATCGATTTTCCTTATTAATTCATTTCGACCTTATCAAAGGACATATCAATATCCTTCTTCGACCAGCCGAGTCCGAGATAATCATTCTCTTCCCAAGCCGCCTTTGCCTTTTCGTGCGCTTCGGGAAGCGGCTTCCACGCAACCGCGCGCGGAGGATGATCCGCGGGATCGTCACCTTCCTTAAGGAAGGGAGTCCAGTTGTCGTTTTCATATTTCTTGCGATCTTCTTCGTCATCCCACTTCGGAACGTCAAAGGGCTGACCGCCAGAAAGAACGGACTTCCACGCGAGAATACCTATAGACGACATCGCGCAAGCGCGGTAGACGTTGAGGTAGGGCTGTTCATTCTTGCGGATAGCTTCGCCGAAGTAGTACTGAACCCAGAAATCTCCGCCGCCGTGGCCTGCAGCCGAGGCAAGCTCACCGTGCTCGGGCCATTCAGCTTCATAGGAGCGGTAGGGCTCAAGACCTTCGCCATTGACCTCGGAATGGTAAACGACGATATTGCCGGTCTGTCTCTCAACCTCTGCGGCACCCTTGGTACCGTAAATTCTCGCAATACCCGACTGAGTTCTGAACGCGCCCTGAAGAGTACGTACAACTGCCCCGTTATCCATCTGACAAACGATAATTCCTCCCGAATCCTGCTGGCGGTACTCAAGCTTGCGGTAGCTTTGATCTTTAATTTGCGGCACGAATCCGTTGACACGTACGGGCATAATATCTGCAATATGCATTATCTGCGCGATCGCGTGAGTGCAATAATAGGTGGAAGGAATCTGATTTCTCCAATGGAGCTCACCGGGCGCATACTTATAGGTCTTTGAGTTCGACATCGGGTGGCAATATTCAGCTTCACCGTAAAGGATCTCGCCGAGCTCACCGGAATCGTATACTCTCTTGAGCTCGAGACGCTGTTTGGTAAAAGGATAATTTTCCGCGATCATATAGATCTTACCCGTCTCCTCAACTGCGCGGCAAAGCGCAACTCCCTCTGCAAGAGTTGAGATAGCGGTGCACTCGGAAAGAACGTGCTTACCCGCGCGCAGAGCCTTGATGGCAAATTCCGCATGCTCGTTGAAATAGTTGGCAAGCACAACGGCATCTATATCGCTCTTAAGCATTTCATCGTAATCGGTAAAGGTCATAAGGTTACCATCGGGATCGTACTGTTCCTTGATAACGGCAAGCTTTTCGGGACGGCGGTCGCAGACTGCGGCGAGCTTAAGTCCCGTGCATTCCGCGGGCTTCATAAAGGTCTTTCCTCTGCCTGTTCCGACAACGCCTATTCTGATATAATCACTCATGATAAATCTCCCTTTATAAGTATTATATAATAATATTACTACATTTTCTCTTGATTGTCAAGTATTTTTATATAGGCATTCCGCTCAAAGACTTGCAATCCGCGCAAAAAAATGATAAAATAGAAAAAAGATAAAAATATTTTGTCAAAAGACGCAACCAAATTGATTTTTTTGCATCTATACGTGTGAAGGGAGTTGGAATAATAAAATGACCGATGAAAGAATAATCGAACTTTTCTTTGCCCGTGACGAAATGGCTATCAAACACACGGCAGACAAATATGAAAACTATTGCTTCACGATCGCAAACAATATACTGTCAAACCGCGAAGATTCCGAGGAATGCGTAAACGACACATATCTTGCCGCGTGGCAGTCGATCCCGCCAGAACGCCCGAAGCAGCTCTCCGCTTACCTTGGAAAGATCGCAAGAAACTTTGCGCTTACAAAGCACAGAAAAGAGCGCGCGTTCAAGAGGGGAGGAAATATGAACGAAATATCGCTTGAGCTTCTTGAGCTCATTCCCGACAGCAGCGACCTTGCGGAGGAATATGATACCCGCCGTTTGGGACTCATCATTGATACATTTTTAAGAAAGATCAAAAAGGATGACAGACAGATATTTGTCAGAAGATATTGGTACGGGGACGCGCTATCCGATATCTGCCGCAGCTTTGGATTCAGCGAGACCAAGGTAAAATCCTCCTTGCACAGAACACGCGAAAAACTCGCCGAAGAACTTAAAAAGGAAGGGGTGGCACTGTGATGACGAAAACACAAAAAGTCGATCTTCTGCTTGACGCCATCGGAATGATCGGTGACGATATCATCGCTGAATCCTCGGGCGTATCAAACGTTCTTCCAATCCCCTCAAAGCTGAAGATCAATCTTATGGTAATGCGCCGCCTGCTTGCCGCGGCAATCTGCCTGATGATAGTAAGCGCAATTACTCCCCTCTCGGTATATCTCTACAACAATTATATCGCGCCGGCGTTTCAGCCCTCTGAGTCAACAAACGAAGAAGTTGCAGATACAACTGCTGAGAGCGAATCAAGCGAAACCGAAATAACAGAATATCCGCTTGAAATCCCCGAAGGTTACAGCGTTATCGACTCAGTCGGATTCGAAATGCTCTCCTCAAGCGCAAATGGCAACGAACAGAGCAGAAAAAAGGCCCGTGTTGCGCTTCTCTCCTCGGCCACTGACGCTCCCGCTATTTTCGTTGAGCTGAGAAGCTATGACGGCAAGACCGTCACCGATACTCTGTTTGAACGCGGACACGGCATGGTATTGATCAGCAAAAACTACGACGAGTTCTTGATCTTAAACACCGAAATCACCGTTGAGATCAACAAAGAAGGCTACGCACAGATCGTCAAATACACCGTAACAGACGGGGAATTTTACGAATCCACCGAATTCCTTAAGAGGATAACGTATTTCAAGCTCTTTTCAAATGCCGACCTTGAAAGTTCGCGCATTGATACTTATAATATGTTCATTGATTTTTCCGAGGAGCTTACAAGGCAGTCGGGTGCGCGAGTTATTCTCGACACATACACGACTGACGAGGCAGCAATACACACGCCATCAGAAAACGTATTGGCACCCGATATCGTCGCGGATCGCAAAAGCGGTAAGAATACGTGGACTATCGACCGTATAGCCGAGGTCAACGGATTTGTGCGAACCGAAGAGCCTCTGCCGGAAAATCAAAAGACCTATGAAACCTCAGACGGCTGGCTTATCAGCGGTATTACCGCCGAGCCCGAATTATACAAGGTAGTCGGTTGCACAGACAAGATGGGTAAAACCGCAACCGTGCCAACAGAATTTTTGGGATATAAGGTCTGCATTCTCAGCCACGCGGCTTTACAGAACTGCCGCGCAGAAACACTAATCATCCCCGCAGGGCTCGAAAGAGTTGAAATGCAGTTATGGGGTGATTCGATAAAGAAGCTGATAATAGAATGTGATGACAGCACAGAATTTGTCGATCAATGCTTCTTAGGTACTCCTATTGAAGAAGTTGTATTCACGGGCAACAAGACTGTCATTGAAAAAAAGTTCTTTTACCTTTGCAGAAATCTCAAGAAAGTGACTCTACCGGCAACACTTGAAACGGTATCTGAAATGGCATTCCAAGACTGTGAGGTGCTCGAGGAGCTCAATTTGCCGGAGGGAATCAAGGTAATAGAAAAGCGAGCATTTTACTCTTGCAATTCTATAAAAAACCTTGTCCTTCCCGCCTCTCTTGAAGAGATCGGTGTTGATGCTTTTGCAATCTGCACACAGCTTGAATCTGTCGAGATCTGCTCAAAGCTTGAGGTGTTCCCGATGGGACTTTTCTTCGAACACAACTGCGAAAGCATTACTGTGCCCGAAGGAGTCAGGATCATCGAGGATCTGTCTGTGGACGGCAATGCTTTAAAATATCTTTACTTGCCGAGCACGCTAGAAATCATTGAAACCTACAGAATAGACGTGCCATCTTCCGGAGTTGAATCCGTCTACTACAACGGTACCAAGGATATGTGGAACAAGGTGGAAAAGAGAAAGCTTATCTCAACAGAATACAATGAATATACCGTTTACTGCACCGACGGGGAGATCGTTATGTTTCCCGGCGGCTTGCCGATGGAATAATTATGAAAGGAAAAGACTATGAAAAAGATCAAATTATTATCGGTTCTTCTTTGCGCACTCATGCTGATATCTTGCTTTGCATCGTGCGATGAGCCGCGCCCGGACATTACTACAGAACCGCCCGCAGAACAGACTCCGGCGACCAGCGAAACCGACACGGATACCGAAAAGATTCCCGAAACCGATGAAGTAACCACCTCAGCTGAAACGACCTCAGAAGTCACAACGGAAGAGCTTACAACGGAAGAAGTCACAACCTCTGCACCCGAGCCCGAAATCGAGCCTATGCAGATATCCGAACATTACAAGATCTGCGCCACTACCGAATTTCCCATGATTGCAACCGTTGGCGGAGAAAAGGTGGATGTGACCATGCGTGCGGCTGCCCTTAGAGGTGCCTTTGACGTAAGATTTATCTATATCGATGCAGTGCTGAACGGAAAAATAATTTTCTCTAAACAATACAGAGCGATCGGTCAAGTAATGGCAACTACCGAAAAAACCGAATTTTTCGCGTTGCTTAAAATCCTTGACAGCCCCGCAAATTTAAACGCTGACGCTACGTTCGTTACGTATTCCTTAACCGATGCGAAAGGCAAGCTCGAATTGGTTTGTGCAGACGGCTTCAGCGCAACGCTCAGCGTAAGTTTAAACATCGCTGACACGCAACCGATCAGGCACGCTGCCCAGCATGGTCATTTCCGCATCTTTACGCGTCAAATAAAGCTCGAAGAATTTGAAACCAAGCACGCGCCGCTTTGTATGGTACTTGACAGTCTCAGCGATCCTGGTAACGAAATCGGTGCATATCCTTCAGACAAGCTTCCGATATACGACGTAGAAAAATTTACCAATCTTCAGTTTTTCCCGGATAAAAAGATTCAATACGACAATTATTACAACCTCACTCAGCCTCTCCTAAGCTTCGAAACTCTCGCTCCGATGATCCCCGAGGGAACGAAAGTTGACTATAACACAGCAAAATGCTCGGCAGAAACCTTGACTATCGACGGTGTAAATTACAAAAAGATATGCAGAACGTTCGTTATTTTGGACGCGACGGGAAATTCCTGCGGAAAATATTCAGACGAAGTCAGCTTTTACGACCTCAGCATTCTATCATTTGAAATAACACAATAAACCAAAGCCGCCGCGCGTACTGCGCGGCGGTTATTTTTAAAAAAGACTTACTATCCAATAAATCACTCCGTAAAGCGTACCCGCGGCGGTGCCGTAAAGCAGGACGGGACCCGCGACGGTGAAGATGGCCGAGCCGAGTCCGAGGACGTATCCCTCACTTTTCGCGTCTATCGCGGCTGAGACAACGGAATTTGCAAATCCCGTGATGGGTACGAGCGTACCCGCGCCCGCCACCTTGGCAATATTGTCAAACACACCTATAGCGGTCAGAAGCGCGGAGGCTCCGACGAGGATCACAGACGTCAGAAGTCCCGCATCTTCCTTGACCATTCCGAGGCTTTTCCAGAGATCAGTCAACCCCTGCGCCGCGGCGCAGATGAGTCCACCGATCAGAAAAGCGCGCATCGTGTCGCGTGCTATATCAGATTTCGGCGCGTGCGCATCGGCGTATTTGGGATATTCTTTCTTACCGATATTCATTTTTTCTCCTTAATTTATATAATTCTATTTACAAACGGCGAAAAATAGGTTATAATTATAATAATGTAAGTATTACGGAGGATAAAAATATGTCAAAATCCTTTAACGATATCCGCGAGGGCGCGGGAAGAGTTCTCGATAAGCTTTCAGCTGAGGCTGTCCGTCTCGGCGACGCCGCAAGCATGAAGCTGAAGCTTGAAGCCTGCCGCGGAAGACTCAACAACGAATATGCTCTTCTTGGCAGACTCACATACGCCAAACTCAAAGGCGGTAAAGACAACGCCGAACAGATCGACGCGACTATGGGGCGCATCACCGATCTTCGACTTGCCGAAAGAGAGATACTCCGCGATATCGAAGAGGCAAAAGCCGAAAAGGCAGCAATGAAGGAAGCCGAAAAGGCACTGGGCGACAACAAATAACTTCTATCCCTCGGGCGTTTACGCCCGAGGGATAATGTTTAAAGATAAGTCTTAAGCTTTTCTACAGACTTTTCTTCAAATTCGAGAGCTTCCTTCGCAAGCGAAAGAACCTCACCCGAAATACCGACCTCTTCAGCCTCACCGATATCGCGGTAAAGCTCGGTCACGCCCATGGTCAGTCCCTGGATCATCATCTCGGCAAGATGCTCGTTTGTCGAGTCGGTTGCGGTGTTCATGGCCATTCCGATCTTTGCGCCCGCGCGGGTGAAGATGTTCTCCTCTTTGGGAGTAATACCCGCCTGGATCATCAGCTTTGATACGCGAGATGCAAGTCCCTCACAGCCGTCGATGATGTTGGTCATCTCTTTGCGAAGATCGGGGTCTTTTACTCTGCCGAGAATATCGGTAGTCGAAGAAGTTCCCATTTTCAGATTCTTATAGAGATCGTCGAGAAGCACGGCTCTCGTGATCTTCGTTTTTACCTGAGGCATTTTTGCGCTCCTTTTGATTTTGATTGGACTTTGATGTCGTTTTTATTTTGTCCGCAAAAATGAAAACTATTCAAAAAAAGAGCTGACCGAAGTCAGCTCTTTTTTATTTTAATAAACCTTTTTAACTTCAAAATCGCAATTGATTATTGATTCGAGGCTTTCGTCCAGAGATTGGGCATCCGAGGTATCAAGATTTTCGTTAGAAACGATAGACGCCGAAGCGGAACATGCATCATCTTCTCCGTCGATAAAGCTGACGGCAACGACCGCGCCGTCATAAACGTAGAAGTAGACCATATTCTCATCTACCTTCTTACATTCAAAAACCTTGCTGACATTGTAAACCGCAGAGATTACCGTGGCGTTTATATCTGCTCTTGAGTTGAGATACGAAGCGATCGAAGCCGCACTTCTCGATTCGTAAATTTCGCATACCTCGTCCGAAATATTCTCACCGTTGACGGCGCCCAGAACCTCTCGGTCGTCAAATGTGACCTTATATACAGCCTCAGGCTTTGAGAAATCAACCTCTCGCAACTTCAAAATCTCGGACTCATACTCGTCATCATAGAAATTATATAATTTCTTCATGTCGTCGCTGTTAACAAGGACTTCCATATCCTCAAGAAGCTCAAGTCCGCGGCCGAGGGGTGTGTTTTGTCTGTTCGCGCATCCTCCGAGAAGAAGGGCAAATATACATATTATTATAAACAGACTCTTTTTCATCTTCACTCCGTAAGCTTAAGCTTTCTGACGTCGCTTCCGCTGAACAGAAGGGGACGGAATTCGCCAAGGATTCGGCTGGTGATTCTGTCCCAGTAGCGAGCGTTGAGCTCGGTCTGGTTGAGATTGGTGCTGATGACTGTGGGGAGTCCGAGGCTTATGCGGTTGTTGAGTACGCTGTAGATCGTGCTGACCGTGAACTGATTCGAAACCTCCGCGCCGAGGTCATCGATGATAAGCAGGTCACATCCATAGTAGCGGTCAAGATCGTTTCCACTCTCGCCGCCCGCGGAATTGCCGAAACGGTTCTTTTCAAAATCCGCGATCATGCCGATAGCGCCGGTGTAAACAACGTCGTAGCCGTTGTCGATAAGAGTCTTTGCCAGAGCCGTGGAAAGATGAGTCTTGCCTAGTCCCGTGCCTCCGAGAAGAAGGAGATTTCCGGATTTATCAGGATTGAAGTTTTCGGCATACTCGCGCATCGTTCTGAGAACGTAGCTCATATTTTCATAGGAGCGCTGATTTGTTCTGTAATAATCGAGACGGAAGCTCTCAAAGGTCTGCTCTCCCATAAGCTTCGCGATACCCGAGCTTTCATAGCCCGCCATACGGAGGCGAAGCTTCATACATTCGCAGATCTCGCCGTCAACGTAACCCGAATCGTGGCACTTTTCGCATTCGTAACGAGGATCGGAATAGTCCGCAGGATAGCCGTGAGTAGCCAGCAAGATAGCTCTTTCGTGGTTAAGTCTTTCGGCATCAGCCTTGACCTTCTCAAAGCTTTCTCCGCTCTTGCCAATAACGGCATTGAGAAGTCGCGGACCTGTTGCCGAGAGAACGCGATCAAGCTCACGAAGGCCCTCGATCCTGTCCCAAAGCTCGCGGCGGCGCACGTCAGCCGCTGCCTCTGCCTTTTTGTATTTTTCCTTATATTCCTCGCGGATGCGGCGGAAATTTTCTATATTATAGCTCATATCTTACTTCCTTTTCTTTTGTGCGGGAGCTGTTTTCGGAACATCGGGAACTGCACCCGCGTCACCGTAGCTACGGCGAAGCGCAGCTTCAAAGAAATCGGTAGAGTCAAAGCTCTTGCCCGCGGCGGGCTCGCCCTTTGCCTCGGCTTCGGCTTCGATCTGTGCCTTTATTTCAGCCTCGGTCTTAAGTCCCTTTGCGTTCCAGCTTTCAAGGATCGCGTTTGCGTAATTGAGCGACGGCTCATTGATCTTGTCTATCGTGATCTCATATGCGAGCTTGATAATCTCAAAGCCGTAGCCGAAGGTACCAATCCAGGAATCGATGAATCTCTTCTCTCTCGTTGTCAGCGCACGGCTCATATTCATACCGAAGAGCGAGCGAATCTGCACCTCGAGGTCATGCTTTGCCTGCGCGAGGCGGAGGTGCTCGTCGAGAGCAGCCTTATCGGTAATTCCGTCATCGTAAAGCGCGATGGCGGTGGTTTCGAGGTAACGAACCGAATTCTTGCCGATCTTTGCGCAATGCTCGCAGAGCGCGGCTATGTAATCGGGCGTAAAACCGAGATAATCACGAAGAGCAAGGATCTTTGCGGTCTCACCGACGCGAAAGATCTTGCCAAGTGCGCGTTCGCATTCGTCGATCATAAGCGCAACCTCGCGGTCGCCCTCGATCATCTCTGCAATCTCATTGCTTGAATATTCGGGAAGAGCACCGAGGTCGCCGCGGCGTCCGCTCTTCTGCGGTTTAGCGGGAACTTTTTCTTCCTTGGTTTCGACAACGGGCTCAGCCTTTTTCTCTTCCTCGTAGGAAAGAATGCCCGCGCCGCGCCAGAAAGCAATCGCACGTTCGATCGCGTCGGTACTCAAAGCGTACTTTTCTGAGATCGCGGAGATATCTGCGTCCT
Source organism: Clostridia bacterium (assembly GCA_017628755.1). Classification (GTDB taxonomy): domain Bacteria; phylum Bacillota; class Clostridia; order Oscillospirales; family CAG-272; genus CAG-390. The sequence continues at coordinate 12,613 of JAGBYM010000030.1, forward strand.
TCTCCGAGACAAGAGCCAGAAGCGCGATGATATCGCTTTTCTTCGCTGAAGAGAGCGATCCCAATACCGCCTCGGGAATGACAACGACACCCCTGCCGTAGTTTACGGCGAGCTTTTTATTTTCATTTTTACTCATTTCCGGTATTCTCCGATCAATCGTCTTCGGCAGAAGCGTTAAGATTGCTGTCTGAAACTCTGCCCGCCTTCAGCTCGTAATATCCCTGTGCCGCGACCATAACGCCATTATCGCCGCAAAGAGATACAGGAGGCAGAATAAGCTCGGCGCCCGCCTTTTGGCATGCCGCACCGACAGCCGCGCGCAGATGCGAGTTTGCCGCAACTCCGCCCGACATAACAAGCTGTTTTACGCCCGAAGACTTGATAGCTTCGGGGATCTTCTTTGCAATCGCGGAGCAGACAGTCTCGGTATAGAGAGCGGCAAATGCGGGGCGGTTGACCTCTACATTCTGCTGCGCGAGTTTATTGAGATAATTCAGCGCGGCTGTTTTCAGTCCGCTGAAGGAAAAGTCAAGGTTATCACCGGTAAGTGCGGGAGTCGGAAGTTTAAGATCAAGTTTTTCTCCGAGCGCAATTCCCTCATGAGCGAGCTTGTCCATTGCCGCGCCCGCGGGATACTGCAAGCCAATAACGCGTCCGATCTTGTCAAAAGCCTCGCCCGCGGCATCGTCGCGAGTACCGCCGATCTCCTCGTATTCGGTATAGGATTTGACAAGATAGAATGACGTATGTCCTCCCGAAACGACAAGCGAAAGATAGGGTGGCTTGGGCGGTGTTTCGGTCAGATATGACGCCGCAGTATGCGCGTGGATATGGTTGACCGAGATCAGGGGAAGCTTGTTTGCAAAAGCAAAAGCCTTGGCGAAGTTTACACCGACGAGAAGCGCGCCGATAAGGCCCGGATGGGTGGTAACGGCAACTCCGTCAAGATCCGAGATCTCAACTCCCGCTTCGCTCAGCGCACGCTCAACGACGTTCGAGATCGCCTCGATATGCGCGCGTCCCGCAATTTCGGGAACAACTCCGCCGTAAAGACGGTGCGTGTCGATCTGGGACGCAACTATATTGGAGAGTGCAACAAGTCTGCCGCCCTCTCCGACGTATCCCACGACGGCGGCACTCGTCTCGTCGCAGGATGTTTCAATTCCGAGAATTAACATATTTATGTCTGCCTCAATTCAGTTTTTTAAACATTTCAACCGCATCCTCGGCGGGAAAGCGGTAATAATTTTTGATTACTCTTGAAGGCGCGTAGCCTTCTTTTTCATAAAGAGTCCTTGCGGGAACGTTAGACTGTCTTACTTCAAGAAATACAGTCTCAACGCCTCGCTCACGAAGCCGGGCTTCAAGCTCATGCATAACGACCGTGGCAAGTCCTCTCCGTCTGTAATCGGGATGGGTTGCAATATTGACGATATTTCCCTCGTCAAGAACGTACTGCACGCCGCCGTACGCCGCAAGTCTGCCGTTGTCTTTATCGACAATGGCGACAGCAAAAGGATTTTCCGAGCACATATACATGAGTGCGTTTTCGCTCCAAGGCTCGGAGAAGCAGAGTCTTTCTATCTCCGCCGCCTCGGGAATATGCTCGGGAGCAAAGATTTTTATTTCAAAATCTTTCATCATTCTTCATAATCATCGCCCGTATAGAGATTGTATTCGTTGAAAAGAAGTCCCATGTCGATATATCTGCCGGTGAGTCTGTCGTGAATATAAACACCGTCGCAGTCGGCAACGAGAACAAGGTTGTAGTAAAACTCGGGATACTTTTCCGAGGTGAACTTGATACTGTAGTTTTCGGAATCCATAACGGTGGAGTAGCTTGTGGTATTCTCATCAAGATATCTTTCAACGATCTTGTTGATAAGATCCTGGGACTTGATCTCATCAATGGTGTAAGCAGTGTTACCCTCGATACAGATATAAGCGCCGGTCGGCTCGAATCCGCGAAGATCGGGAAGAACTTCGTCCGCCGCGCTGATGATCTCACCCATCATAGGGCAATAAAGCCATTCTGTGGGTTCAAGACCCTTGATGGCATAATACTCGATCTTGACGTCATTGCGCTTCCACTTGGTGTAAGCCTCGGTTTCGTACTCTACGGGCTGATAAGCGGGATCGAAAACGTATGTATAAGTGATACCGGTCTTCTTATGGGTAAGACCGTTTCCGTTCATAGTCATTCTGTTAGCACAGCTTGCAAGCGAAAGCGAAAGACAGATAAGCGCCATCGCAAAGCAGATAATTCTTGTAATTTTCTTCATGATTTTCTCCTTAATAACCAAATTTGCCCGCGAGAGAATCGTCATCATCGATCCAGTCGCTTACTTTGATAACGCGGAAGTTTTCCTTGTCGTCACGAACAACAAGACGCTCGATTCCCGCATTGATAGCGAGCTTTTTGCACATCATACAGCTTGAAGTGCCCGGCATAACAGCACCGTCCTCAGGATTGGTGCAGACCATATAAAGTGTCGAACCGAGCATCTGCTCGCGGGGAGCGGCAATGATAGCGTTTGCCTCGGCATGTACCGAGCGGCACATCTCGTATCTCTCGCCTCTCGGAATACCGAGCTTTTCACGGAAGCAGTAGCCGAGATCGTCGCAGTTCTTGCGTCCGCGGGGAGCACCGTTGTAGCCTGTTGCGATTATGCTGTCGTTTTTAACGATGATGGCACCAAAGCGGCGGCGGAGGCAGGTGCTTCTCTCGCTGACCGTCTGGGCAATATCAAGATAATAATTTTCTTTTGAAACTCTGTTTGCCATTTTTATATCCTCACATTTTGTTTACTGTATCGATCAGGAATTTCTTGAACTCTTCGGAAAGATCGGGGTGGCGGAGCGCCTCTGTTACGTTTGCCTCGAGGAATCCGAGTTTGGATCCGAGGTCGAAACGCTGTCCCTCAAAGTCAAGCGCGGTAACGCCCTCGCGTCTTGCAAGAGTTGCGATAGCATCGGTAAGCTGAATCTCACCGCCCGCACCGGGAGGTGTCGAGTCAATGATATCGAAAATATCGGGAGTGACAAGAACTCTGCCAAGGATAGCGTAATTCGAGAAAATTTCCGCTTCGGTCTTCGGCTTTTCGATCATATCGTCAACGAAGAATTCGGTATTGCTTCCCTCGATGGGGTGGGTCTTGAGCGAGCAGTATTTTTTGACAAGCTCTGTCGGAACTTCCTTGACTCCGCAGACCGATCTGCCGTATTTCTCATAGGTCTCGATCATCTGCGCAACAACGGGTTTTTCCGAGAGAATGATATCGTCGCCGTAGAGGATCGCGAAAGGCTCGTTGCCAACAAAGCCGCGCGCGCATCCGATGGCGTGTCCGAGTCCGCGGGTGATCTTCTGGCGGAGGAAGTAGACACGAACACCGAGCGGCTCGGCTGTTGCACGTATCTTTTCTATCTCTTCTTCTCTGCCCTTGGCATTGAAATATGATTCGTATTCGGGAGAATAATCGAAATAGTCCTCGATCGAGGTCTTGTTTCTTCCGGTTATGATAAGCACGTCGGTGATGCCCGACTTTGCCGCTTCCTCAACGAGATAGGATATCGCGGGGCGGTCAACGATGGGCAGAGCCTCTTTGGGAACGGCACGTGCTATCGGAAGCATACGTGTTCCCAGACCCGCCGCGGGTATGACTGCTTTTCTGACTTTATTTATCTGCATGGCATAATCCTCGCATTATAATACACTTAATAATAATTATAATATAAAGTTGCGGATAAGTCAAGACCTTTTTGTTAACAGCTTTGATTTGTATCAAAAAAGAGCCGCCCCGATCGGGGCGGCATAAATCTTATTCATAAACAAATTCTGTTTTAGCAAAGAAAAATTCGTTCGGCGAAACCTGCAGTCCTTCCTTGAGCGATATGGTAATATTCTTCACCGTGACCTTTGCGGGCGCGTAGAAGGGATATTTCGGAACGTAAGTATCGCTTGTGCATTTGGAATTCAGGTTTGCGAAGATATACGCACTCACCGCGTTCTCAATGGTCAGTCCGTCTATTACAACGCTTGTGGTAGCATAGCAGGGATAACCGAAATTATGCTCACCGGTATTGCTTCCCTTGAAAATATGTATATCAGACTGCTTTATCGGTGCTACGGTGCAGTTGCGGATGACTATCTCGCCCTCCCATGTGCTTCCGTAATCGCTTCGCAGGTCGATTATCTTATTGGTGAAAAAAACGGAGTTTTCGATCAGGAAGGTGCCGTAACCGATGATGCTTGCACCCGCGTGACCGATGACGGAATTCTTGATCGCGCCGTTTGCAACGCCCTTGTGTGCATCAAACCGCGAAAGAACACAGCCGTCGTAAACGAAGTTCTTGCAGTAGTTGGTCCCCGAAACGCCCCAGTATTTGCTGTCGTTTATATCGTTCGCTTGAGTGCAGTTGATGAAGGAAACCGAGATAGAATTTCCCATTCCGATATCGTAGGAGCCCATTGCGGTCGTGGGGCTCTGGTAGGTCTTATGACCCGTGAATACGCAATTTCTGACAGTCACGTAAGCGCAATTATTGATCGAGACGAATCCGTTGTAGGGTGCACCGGTCGCGCCCTCACCGGTAATATAATGAGTTACGCCGTCTATAACGGTATTTGAACGTGTAACGGAAATTCCGCGTGCATAATATGTATATTCGGAGGGAGCCTTGTTGGCTATCGTGGTGATAATACCGCCGCTGACAGTCAGAGTTTTTTCGTCTATCGGACGGATACTGACTGCTGTGATATTGTCAAAATTCCACATGATCGGAGCATCGGGATCGACATCTCCGTTCTTATCGACAACTACGCTGTCAACCATCGTCGCGCCGTTGTCGGCATTGCCTCCGTAACGGATATAATGAGTGGTGTTCGCGTCGTAAACGGTAACGATGCTCTTCTGCTGCAGAGTGATACCGATATTGGTCATGCCGCGCTTGAGAAGAGGCATGTTGTCAATTGAATAAGTGCTGTAGCTTCCGGGGATACTGAAGATCCAGTTTCCGCGTTTATCGGGAGTAACGCCCGAGTCGTCGATGATGATCTCGGCATTGCCCCATTCAACGTCGGTCTTAATGGTAACGGTCTTGCCGGTCGAAGCAAGGTAATACTTTGCGCCGTAATCCGCAAATACTTTATATCCCTTCTCGTTTGCGTAGTTATGCGCCGCGATCATGGCATCCATGCAGCATTCGTTTTCCGACTGCTTGACGTCAAAATCGCTGTAGAACACAGTCTTGGTGAGATCACGTGTATAGTTGAGGTCACCGGGAAGATCAAAAGCTCCTGTTGCATACGCGATATTCTCATACCAAAAGCATACGACAGCCTTCTTCATAGCCTCGGCATCCTTGGCTCTGATATTGAGGTCGCCGTTTTCAAACTTCGCGCTGATCACGTCACCCACAGCAGGATCAATGATAAGACGGATATACTTGTTTCCGTTCCCCGCGGTTTTGGTAGCGGATTTAGAATTAAAGAATTCCATTAGAGCCTTCTGTGCCTCTTCTGCTCTTTCGTCTGCCGTAAAGATATAATCCGTCAACGCACAGCCGTTCAATGTCAGCTCTGAAAGGAAGAGACCGTTGCTTGAAATATAGAAAAGATCCTTGGGCATTTGAGTTTTTCCTCCAACAATGTCAAGATAATTTTTAATGAAGTAATCCACAGCGTCAAGAAGCGCCTTGTCGTTAGCGCCTGCGATGATGATCTTGTTGCCGAAATTTTTGATCACAAATCCGTTTGCACCGATGCGGGAAAGGTCAATGCCTTCAATTGCTTCCTTGGGGAAGAATTTCGTTTCACCAACAAGAATTTCGGGAACGTCCGGGCTTTTGTCACCCCAGTCGGTGATCTTGCTCTCGATGCCGAGATTCTTGCAGAAATTATTGATCGTGATTGCCGCTCTGACATTTGTCGGAGAAGCGCCGTCAGGGCGTACGATCGTGTAAAGAAGCTTGCCGTCGGCAATAAGATCGACGGTTTCGATCTCGGCGGGTGGAGCTTCCGTGATTTCGGGTTCGGTCGATTCGGGGTCTGTAGATTCGGCGGAATCACCTGTGCATGCGGCAGCCGAGAAACACATGAGAATCGCTAAAATAAGCGTCAAAAGTCTGAGATATAAGCTTGAAGTTTTCATATTCCCTCCGCATTATACTTGGATACGTTAATTGTACCATATAAACCCCAAAAAGTCAATAAAAAATATGAAACCGAACCGCGCAATAATACGGATCGGTTTCTTGTTTTCAGGATTCGAGCTGTTTTCCGAGGAAGACTGCGGCGGTCTGCACAAGTTTGACCTCAACACTCTTTTCCTGCTCGGATACTCTCTGTGCGGGCGAATCGTTCGATTCGAGCGAAACAACGCATCCGAGGATGTCGCCCTCCGAAATGATAGGCATCGCGCAGGCAATATAGTGCGAGCAGTTGTCATTAATGGGAGCAAACTTTGTCTCGCCCTCGCGGTAGAGATAAAGCTGGCGGCTCTCGATAATGACCTCAAGCTCGGGCGAGATGTGCTTTTCGGAATACTCCTTCTTCGGCACACCCGAAGCCGCGATCACGGCGTCACGGTCGCAGATAAGAACGTTGATCTCACCCGTCTTGTGGAGGGTATCTGCATACTGCGAAGCAAATGCGTTGAGTTCTCCGATGGGGGAATATTTTTTGAAGATGACCTCGCCCTCACGATCGGTGTAGATCTCAAGCGGATCACCCTCGCGAATTCGCATGGTTCTTCTTATTTCTTTCGGGATAACGACGCGTCCGAGGTCGTCGATCCTTCTTACAATTCCTGTGGCTTTCATTTATATAAAATCTCCTTGTTTTACAGATTTGTGATGTTAGTATCTGCGAAACCAAAATATTTATACTAAAAGCTTTACATTTTCTTTTCGTTATGATATAATAAGCAATGAGGTGATTATTATGAAAATTTGCGATTTACACACACATTCGATTTATTCCGACGGAACGTTTTCACCGAAAGAGATTATCGATTCCGCCGTAAATATCGGTCTTGAAGCGGTTGCGCTGTGCGATCACAACACTGTTGATGGCTTGCCCGAATTTTTAGCAGCAGCAGAAAACAAAAGCATTCAAGCTATTGCGGGTGCGGAATTCTCTGTTGATTATAATGGCAAAGAGCTTCATCTTCTGGGTCTATTTATCCCTGAAAGCGCATTCGGTACTGTTTCTGAATTGATGGAAGACGTAAACGAAAAGAAGAGGCAAAGCAACATAGCTCTTATAGCATCCTTAAACCGAGCAGGTTATGAGATTGATTATGAAGAAGTAAAAAAACTGACACCGGACGGAAAGTTCAACCGTGCTCATATAGCCGAGGAATTGACCCGTAAAGGCTATACCGAATCAATAGATCAGGCTTTTAAAACTTTACTCTCTAAGAAAGCCGGATACTACGTGGAGCCGCAAAGAATACCTTTTTTTGATATGATCGAATTTATAAAATCGGTTGGCGCCGTTCCCGTTCTGGCACATCCTTTTTTGGATTTGAACAAAGATGAACTGGAGATCCTTCTGCCTTTGGCTAAAAGCCGCGGTCTGGCAGGAATGGAATGCTATTATTCAAAATACACGGAGGAACAAACCTCGGATGCTTTGGAGTTGACTGAACGTTTCGGCTTAAAATTCAGCGGCGGAAGTGATTTTCACGGTAGCCGCAAGCCCGATATTATGCTCGGAACCGGCAAGGGCAACTTAAAAATCCCTTATGACTGGGTAGCCGAACTCGAAACCTGCAAATAATAGTTTTTTCGCAACGCTATCTGCGTATTGAAGTTAATTTATAAAGGATTAAGATCATGAAACGATTTACTGCTTTTCTGCTCGCGCTCATCATTCTCCTCCCTCTGCTATGCGGATGCGGCGGCAAAAACAAGATCGACGCCATAATAATTCTGCCCGGCATCATGGGAAGCGAGCTGTATTTATCCGAGGATTTGATTTACGACGGCAAGGAATACTCATCCGATACCAAGCTTTGGCTGACACTCGATACTGTAAAACAGATATTTGCAGTTCCGGCACATATCGAAATGCTTGATATCAATAAGGAGATCAATATCCAAACAGAAGATCCTATTGTAAACTACTATCATGAGCGTCAGAACTACGGTACTCTGAACACTTACGGAAAGCTATATAAAGCTCTCTACGATGAATTCGGTGAAGAATGCGACGTTGTTTTTTACAGCTACGATTGGCGCGAGGATCCGTACGACACCGCACGAAAGCTTGACAGCTATCTAAGTGATCAGGATTACGATCGCGTTTCGATAGTTGCACACAGTATGGGCGGACTCGTGGCTTCGCACTTTTTTGCGATGGGAGAGGAACAGCGCGAAAAGATACATACTTATTTATCTCTGGGAACGCCTTACCTCGGCTCAGCAGAAGCAGCTTACGCGATGATAACAGGCAACATCGACTCGTTTTTTGCCAACATACTGGTATCCGACGAAGCGAGAGCGCTGTGTCCTAAGCTCGCATCAATGTATGCGCTTCTGCCTTACAGCCATCTCTGGCAAAGCTATCTTAGCGTTTACACCATAACAAATAAAACGCCCTCCGAATCTTTCTCAGATGAAAAAGAACTGCTTGAAAAGTATATTGAGAACTATTCTTTAAACACGCACGAATACTCAGAGGAAGTGAAATCCCTGCTCTTCACCGCGGACGGAAAGCATATCAGCGAGCTCGTCAATTCCTATTATCTTATCGGAAACGGCGAAAAAACAGCAGTAACGCTCAATCTTCCCAACGACGTTCGTCTTGCAAGCACTTTAACCACACTCACCAAGGAAGCGTCGGGAGACGGTACCGTCAGCGCGTACAGCGCAACTATAGGAGGTACTCTGCCTGCCGACAGGACCTTTGTCAAGTCCGGAGGCGATGATTTTCTTGCAACTCACGAATCGCTTGCCGACGGCAGCGATCCCACAACACTGATGTTTATCATCTCGGTTCTGCGTGGAGAGGTTGAATCCTTAACAGACCGCGACCTCAAAAACGATTTTAATATCAAAAAAACAACTCCGTAACTTATAAAGTGCCGATGCGCTCACCCGAGCGCATCGGCACTTTATTTTACTGTTTCATCATTTAAGTTTTACCGTCAGTATCTCAAATCCCTTGATATCGCAGACGATCTTGCCGTCAATGACAGGAAGCTCGCAGATTTCGTTTTCGAGCATATCACAAAGGTATGCCTTTTCGAATTCAAGTGCGGTGGTAAGTCTTACCTTATCGCGGATATTCTTGTATTCGTAGATACGGATAACGGTGCCGTTTCCATCCTCAGCTTCCTTTACGGTCTCACACGCAACGTGGTTGCATTCGACCGAAACAAGCGAGAACTCTTCGGGGATGATATCGGATTCACCCTCGGTCTTGAGAGCGGTCATGGGAAGATTGAGCATATAAGCTTTCTTTACAGTATCGCTGTCGCGGAGAGTTCCTTCGTGCGGATAGAGCGAGTAGGTGAAGCTATGCTGTCCCTGATCGGCTTCGGGGTTGGGATCGGTAGGCGAACGCAGGAGCGAGAGCTGCATTACTCCGTCATGAATATCGTAACCGTACTTGCAGTCGTTCATGAGAGATACGCCGTAGCCGCCGTCCGAAAGATCGGCGTACTTATGCGCACAAACCTCAAATCTTGCCTCATCCCAGCTTGTGTTCTTGTGAGTGGGACGCTCGATGCTACCGAACTGAATGTCGTAGGTCGCCTTATCGGTAATGATATCGACGGGGAAAACGGCCTTAAGCATCTTGTGGCGCTCGTGCCAATCGACCTCGGTTTCAAAGTCGATCTGCGCCGAGAAATCATTGAACCACACGGTCTGCGTAATCACGGACGCACCGAATTCGCGGACGATCTTGATTCCCTTTCTTGCGCCGTCATCAATAACCTCAACGGATAAAACGGTTGTGATAGTCTTATATTCTGTGGTCGAATACTGATGCCATTCCCATGCGTCGTAATAGGGAGGATAATCGGCGTGGATGCGAAGCTCGTTTGCAACCTCGCCGGACTTTATAAGCTCACGTTCAGTCTTCTTGTCGTATACGGACACGATCTGCCACGCTTCGTCGAAAGTAACGATCAGACGGTCGGTTTCGACCTTATTTCCGTTGACAGAAACGTGATTTTCGGTGATAAAGCTGTCTGTTGCCGTGTAACCCTTGGGAGCAATGCCCTTGACGTAAGCGGTCTTATCACCGACCTTGACAAAGCCCTCGCCCTCAAATGCGTGGGGATTGAAAACAACGTAGCCGTGCTTTTTATCAAGAGCCGCCGCGATCTTTTCGCGGATCGAGCCGACGATGTTGCTACCAACGCCGAGTATCTCTGCGTAGTCTATCTTGCTCTGATCGTAAACTTCCTTGATCGACGAGCCGGGAATAATATCGTGGAACTGATTGGTAAGGATCATCTCCCAACCGTTATGAAGTGCCTCTGCGGGGAAAGCGTCGCCGAAGAGATGCTTTGCGGTCACGCCGAGAAGCTCTGCGTTTTCATAGAGGAATTCAGCCTTGCGGTTGCACTTCTTGTTGTCCGCCATTGTAGTATAAGTACCGCGGTGGAACTCAAGATAAAGCTCACCCTGCCACTTGGGAAGATTCGGATTGTTCTCGATATTCTTTTCGAGGCGTCGCAAAAAGTCGCCCGCAAATCCGATCTCGGTCTTAGGAGATCCGGGGATTCCCTTCTCACTTCTGCGGAGAAGCTCGATAAATTCCGAGGTGGGACCTCCGCCACCGTCGCCGTAGCCGAAGGTAACGAGGACTTCGTCGCTCAGATCCTTCTGCTGATAACGCTCGTATGTTCCCGCGATCTGCGTGGGATATGTATTCGCGTTATATGTTGTGGTATGGTACTCGTGTCTTCTGAGCTGCTCAGGACGTTTGGTGCTCTGCATATTCGTTGCGGTGAGGAAGTAGCTATTGATCGCAGTACCGTCGATGCCGCGCCACTCGAAAGTATCGCAGGGCATCTTGTTCTTATCGTTCCAGCTGATTTTGGAAGTGACGAACCAATCCACACCGCTCTTTTTAAGTATCTGCGGGAGTGCCGCGGAATATCCGAATACGTCGGGTAGCCACAGCACGCGGTTATCAACGCCGAATTCCTTCTTGAAGAAATTCTTGCCGTACATTACCTGACGGACAAGGCTTTCACCCGACGAGAGGTTGCAATCGGCTTCGACCCACATCGCGCCCTCGCATTCCCATCTGCCTTCCTTGATCTTGTCAGCAACCTGTGCGTAAACCTCGGGTGCTTCTTCCTTGAGATTCTTGTAAAGGAACGCCTGCGAGGACATAAATTTATACTCGGGGTAACGCTTCATAAGCTCGAGAACTGTAGCAAATGAACGCTGCACCTTCTCTCGTGTCTGCTGAAGTGTCCATTTCCACGCGCAGTCGATATGCGTGTGACCGATGCAGATGCACTTTACAACCTGATCGCGGCAGTATTTCTCATAAAACTCGGTCTTGAGATACTCACGAGCATTTCGAACCGATTCAAGATACTCTGCCGATCCGATCTCGTAAAGCGAGAGCATCGAGACTGCGTTATAGAGGAAGCTTTCAATATGTGCGTATTCCGAGCTGTCGGGATCAAGGTAATCAAGCATATTGAGCGGATAGAACATATCGTAGTAAAAACCGTCAACGTCGGTGTCAAGCGTGCGGAACTCCACGAAAAGCTTCGCCTTTTCGATCTTCGGACCCGTGTATGCGTAAATGTAGATATCTACGTCACCGACATCTCCGAGAAGCACCTCACGGTGGTTGACGTCGACACCCTGACGCATTTCGCCGTTGATATAAACGATGAACTGCGGATTTGCGGCATCCCAACCCGAAAGCTCGGTCTGAACAAAGAGATAGCGGTTGGGGTCGTCGGAATGTGCGGTCAAATAGAACCATGCGTGGCTGTCCCAACCCGATCCCCACTCGCCTCCGTTGGTAAACGGAGTAAATTCGGACAAAGCGGGCGGTGTATTACTTGATTTATAATCGCAAGGACAGTACTCGATTGCATCAGCCTTGCGGGTGTTCGTCCATCTGCTCTTTTTGATTATATCGAAATATCTTCTGATTTTTTGGAGTTTGTAATCCATTTGAAAGCTCCTTTTTTATCTTGATCTTCCATAAAGGTAGTTAAGGTACTTGAATTTTTCGCGGTCAATGCGCCAGAACTGCTCCTTTGTCACGCGGTAGGACCAGTTGCCCTCTGCAATACCCGGCTTATTGATACGTGTATCCGAGCCGAACAGAAGCATATCCTGAACGGGGATAATAAGCGTATCGGCATGGCTTGCGAACATTGTGCGCAGGAGATAATCGTAGCTTTCGTCAAGATCGTCGCCGCGGTAACCGCAATAGTCAAAGACACGTCTGCGTGTTCCCGCGTCAAGGTCCCAGACGAAACCGAGAAGCGTGTTGTTGTCGTGCGTGCCCGTGTAAGCAACGCAGTTGGCGGGATAGTTATGGGGCGTATGAGGGCAATCCTCACCCGCAAGGAATCCGAACTGCAAAACTCTCATACCGGGGAATCCGCTGTCGCGAACGAGTGCTTCAACTTCGGGTGTGATGTCACCGAGATCCTCGGCAATGATGAGCTTATCACCGCAAAGAGGCTTCAGAGCGTTTATCAGATCCATACCCGGCCCCTTCACCCATTTGCCGTTCTTTGCCGTCTTTTCTCCCGCGGGGATGCTGTAGAAAGCCTCGATACCGCGGAAATGGTCGATGCGGACACCGTCAAACAGCTCGAGCATGAACTTCATACGGCTCTGCCACCAGGCGTAGCCGTCCTTTTTCATATAGTCCCAATTGTAGAGAGGATTGCCCCAGAGCTGTCCGTCCTTCGCGAAATAATCGGGCGGAACTCCCGCAACAGCCGATGGCGAACCGTCTTCTTCGAGCAGGAATTGCTCGGGCGACGCCCACACATCCGCGCTGTCGTGCGCAACGTAGATCGGAATATCTCCGATGATCTTTATTCCCTTTTTGTTGGCGTACGCCTTGATCTCCGCCCATTGGGTGAAGAAAACGAACTGCGCAAAACGCCAGAGCTTCAGCTCATCCTCGTCGGGAACTTCAACCGTCCATTCGGTCCATTCCTTGCCGCCGTTCGCCTTTTTGAGTGCCATAAATCGGCAAAAGTTCTCGGCTTCGGGATGTGCGGACATAAACTCGTCTATCGGGGCGTAATTCGTCATACGCTTTGAAGCGCGCGAAAGCAACTCCATGCGCTCTTCGTTCAGACGGTCAAATTCGCAGTAAAAGGGTGTTCTCTGCTTTGACGCATCAAGCTCATCACGCGTGATAAGACCGACTTCGCAAAGCATGGGAAGGTCAATGAAAAAAGGATTTCCGCTGAATGCGCTGTAGGATTTATAGGGTGAGTTCGCTTCGTCGGGCAGACAGAAAGGAAGCGTCTGCCAATAGGTAAAGCCGCAGTCGGCAAGCAGATCTATCCACTCGCGCGCCGCCGAGCCAAACGAGCCCTCGGAATATTCTCCCCAGAGTGAGGAGACGTGCATAAGCACTCCGCTTGATCTTTTCATATTATTTCAGCTTTGCCGCAAAATCCGACATCATCTCGGAGATCTTGATGTTCTGCGGGCAGACCTCCTCGCATGCGGTGCAGCCGATGCAGTCGGATGGACGCTTGTCTTCGGGAAGACAGGAAATATCCACCTTTCCCTTTTCACTATATACCTGCTCATTATAGAGGTCGATGATCTTGGGGATCTCAAGGCTCATAGGACAGTGAGTAGTGCAATAGCTGCATGCGGTGCAGAAAAGGGTCTTCTTTCCGCCCATACTGTCAGCGATGTTCATAAGAGTATCCCACTCTTCCTTATTGACGGGCTTTGCCTCAGCAAATGTCGCGATATTTTCCTTAAGCTGCTCAAAGCTCGACATACCCGAAAGAGTTACGCAGACCTCGGGAAGGCTCTGAATGAATCTGAACGCCCAAGCGGGAACGCTCTCATCGGGACGGAGAGCCGCAAGCTTCTGCGCATAAACGTCATCGATAACGGCAAGCTTACCGCCGCGAACGGGCTCCATTACCCAAACGGGAATGTTTCCGTATTCCTTCATCATCTCGATCTTTGCCTTTGCGTTCTGAAGGCTATAGTCGAGCCAGTTAATCTGGAGCTGGCAGAATTCCATATACTTACCGTATTTGTCAAGGAAGCGACGCATGGTTTCGAGTGTACCGTGGGTTGAGAAGCCGAGGTGCTTGATCTTGCCCTCTTCCTTCATTTTTACGAAATACATTACGTCGCCGTAATTGTCATCGAGATACGCATCAATATTCGACTCGGTTACGTTATGGATGAGGTAGAAATCAAAGTAATCAACGCGGCAGCGCTCAAGCTGTTTAGCGAAGATCTCCTCGTGCTTGCCCCAGTTTGCCTGAGCATATCCGGGGAACTTGGACGCAAGATAGAAGCTCTCACGGGGGTATTTCTGGAGAAGCTTGCCAACCATCGGCTCGCTCTTGCCGTCGTGGTAGCCCCATGCTGTATCAAAATAATTTATACCGTTCTCTATTGCATAGTCAAACATCTCTGCGGTCTTTGCCTCGTCGATGGTCTTATCCTCGCCGTAGGTGGGGAATCTCATGCATCCCATGCCGAGTGCTGAAAGCTTTTTGCCTTTAAATTCCTTGTAGATCATAATTTATCTCCTTTGTGTGTGCCGAAAGGTATTGACTTTTGGCGTTATTAAGTATATAATATCATTATATTGAACATTTGTCAAGTATAAATTTATTTTGGAGGCAAAAAAATTATGATCAATTTTTCCGATATTCAGGCTACACTCATGCCGAACTTCCAGGGAGGCGAAGGAATCACCGCCGCGCAGATGTTCGTTGACGATAAAAATAAGATAATGCGCATCACTCTCGCGCCGGGTTCTTCTATCGGTATGCATTGCCACGAGACCTCGAGCGAGGTCATCTACGTTCTCGAGGGAGTCGGCACCGCGATCCTCGACGGAGTTGAGGAAAAGGTAAACGCGGGTGAGTGCCACTACTGCCCCAAGGGTCATACACACAGCTTCATCAACAAGGGCAAAAAGGATCTTGTGTTCTTTGCCGTTGTTCCCCAGCAGTAACAGTCATGAAATTCATATCATGGAACGTAAACGGTTTCCGTGCGTGTCTTGAA
>JAGBYM010000031.1 GCA_017628755.1 Clostridia bacterium
CACGCGCTCTACATTGAGGACGTCCGCTACTTCCTCGACTACGAGCCGAAGATCAAGGAAAATCCGAACGCCCCCACGGCTGAATCGGGCGCGATCGAGTTCAAAAACGTACATTTTAAATATGAGGGCGCGGAAAAGGAATCTCTCCGCGGTATCAATATGAAGATCAGAGAGGGCGAGCGAATTGCCGTTGTCGGACGCAACGGAAGCGGCAAAACTACGCTTGTCAAGCTCCTTCTCCGCCTCTACGACCCCACCGAGGGCGAAGTCACGCTAAACGGCAAGGACGCGAAGGAATACCGCCTTTCCTCCTGGCGCGGACTTTTCGGAAGCGTTTTTCAGGATTTCAAGCTCTTCTCTCTCAGCGTTAAGGAAAACGTCACGCTCCGTCTGCCCCGCGATGGCGACGACGAGACCGTAACCGCCGCGCTCAAGGAAAGCGGAGCTTGGTCTAAGATCGAAAAGCTCGAGCACGGAATCGAGTCAACGATGACCCGCGAATTCGACGATGAGGGCGTCAACCTCTCGATCGGAGAACAGCAAAAAGTCTCGCTCGCCCGAATCTTTGCCGACAGAACGCCCTTTGTCGTTCTCGATGAGCCGTCAAGTGCGCTCGACCCGATCGCGGAGCACACGATGTTTGAGAATATGATCCGTGCGACCGAGGGAAGAAGCGTCATCTTCATCTCGCACAGACTATCCTCCGCAACGCTTGCCGACCGCGTCTATATGATGGAGGACGGCGAGGTCATCGAGGAAGGCACGCACGCCGAGCTTATGGAAAAGAACGGCAAGTACGCCGAAATGTTCCGTCTGCAGGCACAAAATTACACATCGGGAGGTGAGGGAAATGAGTAAGAAGACCAAAGAACCGAAGCAGTCGCTTTGGCGCGTGCTCAGAAACAATTTCGTGATCTTCGGCAAGGTCTGCAAATACGCGCCCGACCTTGTGATCCTCGCTTTCCTTGAAGAGGGCGTGCTTCAGGGTATTCACAACTCGATCTACGCCGTCTTCACGCTTCATCTCTTCAACTCCCTTGATCTCGGTGAGCCGTTCGGCAAGATCGCGATGATAATCGGGCTTATGTCGCTCTGGTATCTGGTCTTCAATATTCTCGACCGCTCATGGCACCGCGTTATCAAGCCGAATCTTCACCACAAGCTCAACCAAGGCATACACACCGAGCTCTTCCGCAAGACGCGCGAGATCGACGTTGCCTGCTATGACGACCCCGAATTCTACAACGATTTCGTCTGGGCAATGGACGAGGCATCATCGCGCGCGATCAAGATACTCGAGGATCTGACCCGAATGGTCGCGCGGCTTATGGCGCTTATCACGATCCTCGGCACTCTTGTCGCCGCCGAGCTTGACACGGTTATAATC
Organism: Clostridia bacterium; assembly: GCA_017628755.1. Taxonomy (GTDB): domain Bacteria; phylum Bacillota; class Clostridia; order Oscillospirales; family CAG-272; genus CAG-390. Next base: position 1,388 of record JAGBYM010000031.1, read on the forward strand.
ATTATCTGTTTCGCGGTAGGCGTTGTCAACTGCATCGTCAACCATTTCGGAAACAAGACCTATTATGCACAGGAAAAGGAGCGCAAGCCCCTCTCACGCAAGCAGAGCTACATCAACCGCGTTTACCACCTCCCCGACTATGCCAAGGAGATCCGTATCAGCCGCGCCGACGATCTTCTGATCCGCGAGGCTGACGAAAACTCGGAAAAGAAGGTCAAGGTCGCGAAGAAATACGGCATCCGTTACTTCTTCATCTACGGTATTTTCTACAACGTGCTGATGGAGGCGGTCAGCCTCGGGATCACATTCTACATGTTCCTCCGTCTGCTTGACGGCGCGATGCTTGTAGGAGTTTTCGCGGCAAGCACGAGCCTTATCTGGCGCGTCCGCTGGAACATTTCCGACTTTATAGAAAGACTTGCTAAATTCCCCGAGCACTCGCTCTTCCTTGAGAAATACTACGGCTTCCTCTCCTACAAGCCCAAAGTCGTCTCGGGCAAGAACGAGGTTCCCGAATTCAAGTCGCTTGAGCTCAAAAATGTCTCCTTCACCTACGATTTTTCGGATAAACCCAAGTATCAATGGCACAAAGCCGACCACAAGAAGCCGAAGGGCGAAGGCGGAAATGCAGACGCTCTGCGCGGAGTCGATTTGAAGATCGAAAAGGGTGAAAAGATCGCGATCGTCGGCTACAACGGCGCGGGAAAAACCACGCTCATCAAGCTTCTTATGCGTCTCTACGACCCCACCTCGGGCGAGGTTCTCTACAACGGAATGAGCGCAAAGGATTACGACATTTCCGCATACCGCGCGAAGATCGGATGCGTTTTCCAGGATTTCAAGATCTTCTCCTCGACCATCGCGGAGAACGTCATGGCGGGTGACTACGATGACGTGGCAGACGCTGAAAACGTATCAAGCTCGCTTGAAGCGGCAGGATTTACCGACAAGCTGAACTCGCTTGAAAAGGGCACGCAGACTATGCTGACCCGCGAATTTGACAAGAAGGGCACGAATCTTTCGGGCGGAGAAAGCCAGAAGGTTGCCATCGCGCGTGTATTCGCCCGCCCCTACGAGCTTTGGATCATGGATGAGCCCTCAAGCGCGCTCGACCCCGTTGCCGAGTACGAGCTGAACCAATCGATCCTCAAATACGCCGAGGGCAAGACCGTCATTTTCATCTCGCACCGCCTCTCCACCACCCGTATGGCGGACCGCATCTATATGTTCGATTCGGGCAAGCTTTGCGAGGTCGGCTCACACGACGAGCTGATGGCGATGAATGGAAAGTACGCGGAAATGTTTAATCTGCAGGCGGAAAAGTACGTTTGCGGCTAAAGGCGCAAACGAGGGCAAGCTGAAATAACAAAAATCAAATGAAAACCTCGGGAATTTTGTAGCAATTCAAAATTTCCGAGGTTTTTGGTTATATTGTTTTTTCCTTAATTATAATGCTTTTATTAGTCAGAACGCTGCGTATTGAAGTTCGCACACTTAAACTCCCCTTCCCTTTTAAGGCGCGCAAAATTTTGCCGCTCGGATTCCCCCGAGACGAATACAATAAATCAAAAATTACAATTGACTTTTCCGCAGTTTTACGATATAATTAAAGAAAACTCACCCGCGAAAGGAAATGAAAATGGAGATCAGAAAAACGATCCGCCCGATATCGCACAACGGCAAGCCTATGGGCGACGATTCGGTAAGAGAATATATTTTCTTTAACGTTGAATACAACCACTACCGCGACGTCAGCGACTCGACCGAAAACGCCGTCCGCGACCAAGTGGATATGCGGGAGTGCGAATGTGTTCTCGCCCTGCCCGACTCCTACACCGATAACGGCGAGGAAACGCCCCTCATCATCTCCTTCCACGGCTCCGGCATGCGCGTCTGCGAGAAAGACAACATGATCGGCGGACTCGCATTTGTCACCCAATGCATAAACGCGGGCTATGCCGCTCTTGACGTCAACGGTTCGGAGCTACACGGGCGCACCATCGGATGCTTCGAGCACCTCATGGCGGCTTACCGCGCATACAGATATGCAACCAAGAAATTCAATCTCTCGCGTCAGGTGCTGATCGCGGGCGGTTCGATGGGCGGTCAGTCTGCCTTCAATTTTATCGGAATGTTCCCGAACATCGTCACCGCCGCGGGCATTCTCTTCCCCCGTCTCAACATTGATACCGTTGACGTGAACGGTCACTCCTGCCTCGGCTCGTGGGATAAGCTGAACACACAGGGCGCAGACGGCAATCCGCGCGGACGCATCATCGCGGCGCATAGATTTCCCTCCGAAGAATGGTGCGAGCAGAACACGATCGGCTTCAACTCCTACAAAATCCGCTCCTTTATCAATTCGGACGGCGAACGCGTTGTCATCCCTCCCTGCCCGATCAAGATCTGGCACGGCACGGCAGACAAGACAATAGATTACGTGATATCCGAGGAATACGCACGCGCCGTACGACGCGCGGGCTGCTACATCGAGCTCCACCTCCTCGACGGCGTCGGACATACAACCACCCCCGTCATGCGCGAGGAAATGCTTATGTGGTTTAATAGATTCAAATAAAGGGCGAAATGCAAAGGGCAGAGGGCAAAGGGCAGAGGTAAGGTAAATTTTCTCGCGTTGCTCGAAAATTATTATTTATGATAATTATGTTTATGCTTTGATATCCTTTCGTTTTGTTCTGACTTTATATTTTGCATAACAAGAAAACAAGAACTCGAGATGTAATGAAGAGTAACTTCAAAACATCTCGAGTTTTCTATTTAGTTGCTATAGAGTTGCGATTGACCAAGGGATTATCAACACAGAAAAAAATATTGCATTCGGCTTTTCGAGCAACGCGAGGAAGTATTTGCCTTCGGCAAAAGCCGACTCTGTCTCGGCGGCTGAACACCGCCGTTTTCCATAGGAAAACCGCCAGAGCCGCGCTTCTAAATTTTGCATTTTGCATTTTGCATTTTGC
>JAGBYM010000002.1 GCA_017628755.1 Clostridia bacterium
AATTATGCGCGCAAATATAGGTTCTGAGTCCTGTCACACCCGTATGTGCTTTCTTGCTCTAATGTAAAGGCGAAGAACCTCTGTGTGTTGCACAGCAACACACAAAATTTGCGCGCTATCGCAGCATTTCACTTTCAAACCCAATTATGCGCGCAAATATAGGTTCTGAGTCCTGTCACACCCGTATGTGCTTTCTTGCTCTAATGTAAAGACGAACGCCTCGGCAGTACTTTCCCTGCCGAGGCTTTTTGTATCATCAGTTCAATTTTGCATCCACGTACACGGGGCAATGGTCGGAGATAGCGAGCGCGGTCTCGTCGGCGGCGATATGATGGACAAGCACGCGGACAGCATCATCGGTGACGAAGATGAAGTCGATGGGCGTACCCACGGGACAAGGCTGTCCGGGGACGCGGTGGAAGGAGTTGATACCTCTCGTCGCGCTGATGGTTGCAACCTCGGCGCTGTCGGGCAGTACCTTCTTCATATTCTGAATAGATTCACGGTTCTCGTAAGTATTGAAGTCGCCCGTGACGAAAACGGGCAGCATAGCGCCGTACTTCTCTCTCAACTCGTCCTTCTTCTCGAGCATCTGGCGGACGTTGTCTACGCGCCACATCTCACCCTCAACGGCATCGGTCGCCTCGAGATTGTAGGATTTCAGAATCAGCGATCCGTGAGAGTTGATAACTGCTATTCTTTTGCCATTGCTCTTGTCAGCGAGAACAGCCCACGCCATCGATTTGGTATCGGTGCCGCGCATACGGTAAAGCTCACTGCCGCCTTCGATCAGCTCAAAGCGGTCGTGACGGTAGAGAATGGGGGTGTAGCAATGCTTATCCTCCGTGTGACGGAGCGCAACGGGAGTGTAAAGGTCACTCAAGGTATCAAAGAGTGCCGTTCCCACGCGGTTGACCTCCTGCATACCGATCACGTCGGCATCGCTCGCGCGATAGTAGTCGGCGATCAGGGAAAGTCGGTCGGCGAGTGTTTTATCAAATAAAATATTGCTGGACATGATGCGTACGTCGGCATCAGCAATACGGGAAGTTAAAAAAGGCATAGTCATATTCCTTCCAATTATATATATTGATATTATACCATATTTCGGCAAATATTGATAGATGCAAAGTATACAATTTTTCGGGAGATTTTTTGGTTAAAATAACCCTTCATCGGTGCAAGTTTGGGCAATTCTTTTTCTTCTTGGCTTTCGTAGCCTCGAAGCTGACGTTTGTGAGGAACTGCACGACGTCCTCGGGCGCATCGGGCAGGAGAACCGATATCCAATGAAGTTTGTTCATATGATATGCGGGATAGACCCCGTCTGCCGCGCCGAACGAGCCGAACATCTCGGTCGGCAGTTTGAGATTGACTACGTCGATCACCTCGTCGCTGCAGAGACCAAACTTTCGCCGCGAGACCCGCATCACGATCGCGTACCACTTGCGGTTATCCGCGTGCCTGAGCACCGCAGTCTCAAAATCCTCGTCAAACGGATAATCAGGCAACGTGCCGTATGTATCAAGGCAGTATTCAAGAAAAGCTTGTTTTGTCATCACATAACTCCGGATTTTGGATTTCTCTACGTAAGTATACCATATTTTCGGCACAATGTCAACTCTTTGAAAAGCAAAGTTGCTGAATCACTTACTTAAGTGATTCAGTCAAATTTTTATCTCTTTTACATCCTCATCCACCGGCCTTCGCCGGTCCCCCTTCCCCCACTTGGGGAAGGTTAAAATGGTCGGTGCGATTTTTTCGGATTTTCAGCGAATATTGTTTAATCTTAATCTTTAGAAAGTAAATAGGAATATTTTATTTGAATCAATTTGCACCTACAATAAAGTCTTATCAAACTTTTTCAATAAAATATTCCTTTTTGATATGTAAAATTCAATTATTAAATAGTATTCGCTGTAGTTACTACATTGGATTGCCAACTTCTTTAACCTTCCCCAAGTGGGGGAAGGGGGACCGGCGAAGGCCGGTGGATGAGGATGTAAATAACAATATTATATTTATAAAAAACAGGCTGAATCATTTACTTAATGACTCAGCCTCTTTGTTATTTACTTGAATGCGGGTGCTTTAGTCTCTTCTGTCGCGAAGGCGTTGGGGCCGGGGTTCGAGAGCGAGAAATACATCTTTGCCGCCTTTGTGGTGCCAAAATCACGGTTGGAGCCGGTTTCCTGCACCTTATTGAAGGCGTCGCGGAACATCTGATTGTGCGCTTCCTCGCGGTTGAGGAGGAAATCGATGGTCTCACGCACCTTCTTGTCCTCGATCTGGCGGTAAAGGTACTCGTAAACCACCTTTGCTCTCTGTTCGGACGCGATATTCGAAAGCAGATCGGCGCAAAGGTCGCCCGTGACGGTAACGTAATCCGCTGTCCAGGAGTAGCCCGAAGCGTTGATAAGTCCCGGGTTGAGTCCGAGCTGGACGTGTGTCTGTATCTCTCCTGCCTGAACCTTTGCCGCGTCTACGTCGTGACCGTTGAGAAGATTGATGGTCTGCGCGATCATTTCCATATGCCCGAGCTCCTCGGCGGCAATATCAAGGAAGAGATCCTTGATCTCGGGATCCTTGATCCTGAAGCTCTGCGACATATACTGCATTGCGGCTTTGAGCTCGCCGTTACCGCCGCCGAGCTGTTCCTGAAGGAGCGCGGCATACTGCGGATTCGGTCTTTCCACACCGACGGGATGGAATAACAGTTTTTCGTGTTTGAACATAAAATTCGACCTCCGATTATGGTTTTGATACTATTATTTCCCATCGTACAGGAGATTATTCTTTCATTGACGGTGAAGCGGTTCACGGTGTCAGTAAAACAAGTGCTTCTCTTATTACACTTCTGCCGCCTACGGGTGTTTCCTACAGAAGGTGTCTATAATTCCAATCATTATGAATAACGAATGAACTTTTTTTGTCAAATCACTTGACAAAGCTCGATTCATATGCTATAATAATTAATCATAAACGCAAGGATGCGGAATAGTACGCGAATTTCTTCACTTTCAGAGAGATGCCGGTAGGTGCGAGGCACAGTGGGAGTTTTGCCGAACTCACCGCGGAGCGGTTATCGTGAATATTTTAAGTAGCGATAAACGGGTGCTCCCGTAACAGAGCAAAGATGTGTCAGCATCCGGAGTGCATCCCCTTTCGGGATGAAGAAGAGTGGTACCGCGGAAACATAAGTTATTTACGTTTTCGTCTCTTTGAATCAGCAAAGAGACGGAAGCGTTTTTTTGTTATCATTACCTTATAAATATATTTTGTGTTTTGAAAGGAGCTTTCAAAAATGAAAAGAATCAGTATTTCGGATATTACGCTCAAAAAACTTTCCGAGGACCGCGCGGTTTCTCTTCTCTTCCGTGAAAAATCCGCCATTGCAAATTGTGCAGACCGTATCGGTGCCGACTCTATAGAGCTTCCCGCAGTAAAGAATCTCCGCGAGGATTCCATTATATATAAAACTATAGCAAAGAACGTATCGAATGCCATTCTGGCAATTCCCGTAGGCTTCAGCGCAAATGATGTTGCCGCAGCCTATGAATGTATCAAGGATGCAAAGTCTCCCCGTCTTCAGATCGAGCTTCCCGTTTCCACTATTCAGATGGAATATACCTATCACATCAAGCAGCAGAAGATGCTCGAAAAGATCGGCGAGCTCGTCGCGGCGGCAAAGGCACTTTGCGCAGACGTAGAATTTTCCGCACTTGACGCAACAAGAGCCGACGAAGATTTCCTCATCGCCGCTGTACGCGAAGCAGAAGCGAAGGGCGCATCCGCTGTTACCGTTTGCGATGACGCGGGCAATTCCACTCCCGCGCAGATCGCTGATCTCGTTGCAAAGGTTAAAAACGCGGTTTCGATTCCCGTATATGTCTGTCTCTCTGACCGCATCAATATGGCTGTAGCCTCGGCATTCTCTGCAATCGGCGCGGGCGCGGACGGACTCAAATGCGCGATGATCGGCAAAGATACTCTCCTGACCGGTGAAATTTCTGATGCTGTAAGCGCATGCGGCGCACAGATCGACGCCGAGATCAAACTGAACCGCACAAATATCCACGCGAGCATTGATGATATGGTTTCAAGCATCAACCACGAAGCGTACGAAACCGAATCTGCCGTAAGCGAAAAGACAAAGATCCTGCTCGACTCGGATTCCACTCTGGGTCAGGTTGCGGACGCCGCGGCAATTCTGGGCTATGAGCTTTCGGATTCCGACGTCGGAAACGTATATAAGGCACTCAAGGCAGTATGCGACAAGAAGGGCGCCGTCGGAGCAAAGGAATTTGAGGCTCTTATCGCAAGCTCGGCTATGCAGGCTCCCTCTACCTATCATTTTGAATCCTACACCACCACAAGTAGCAACCTTTCAAGCGCGATGACACAGATCACACTCAAATGTGACGGCGAGATCATCTGCGGTGTAAGCGTGGGCGACGGTCCCATTGACTCGGCATTCCGCGCGATCGAGCAATGCATAGGTCATCACTATGAGCTCGATGACTATCAGGTGCAGTCGGTCACCGAAGGCAAGGAGGCTCTCGGCTCGGCTCTCGTAAAGCTCCGCGTGGACGGAAAGCTTTTCTCGGGTAACGGCACCTCCACCGACATCGTTGCCGCAAGTATCAGAGCATATATAAACGCACTCAACAAGATCGTCTTCGAGGAGGCATAATATGAAAATTGTATTTTCAACCAAGAATGTAAGCCGTGCTTCCTTTCTTGACACCTGCCGTTTTGCATACGACTACGGCTTTGAGGGCTTTGAAATATACGATGCTCTCAAGGAACGCAGCGGGCATCACGACAGCATTTTGCGCCGCGACCGTGTTGCCGACGCAAAGAGAAAGCTCGTCAACAGAAATCTCACGGTTTCCGCTCTCCGCATGCCCGATCCTCTCGACAGCGCTTCTGTAAGTGCAGATTCGGTAAAAAAATACGTTGATATGGCAGCGGATGCGGGCATCGACAACGTCATCGTACGCATAGACAACGCTATTTCCTACGAAGAGCTTGATGAAAAGCTCGCGCCCGCACTTAAGCGCGCGGAAAACGCAGACGTCAATATCCTTTTTGAAACTGTCGGCTATCTTTCGGATACCGAAAAGGTAATCGGAATAATCAATCATCTGGCATCGGCGGCAATCGGTGCATCCTGGAACGTCAGAGGCACCTATTTTGGCACAGGCGAGACGGCAGAGGCTACTATCAAGACTCTCGGCGCATATATCAAATACGTTCGCCTCGGAGATATGAAGGACGGCAAGACTGTTCTTATCGGCGAGGGCGATCTCGACGTTAAAAAGCTCCTCGGAGCGCTCTCCTCTCTCAATTATGAGGGCTTTATCTGTGCGGCGTGGAACGAGGAGATCGAGGACGCCGACATCGTTCTGACTCATTTCACAAACTATATCTCCTCCCTTGCGCGCGAAAAGAAGGCTTTTGACCGCACCTATTACAACCGCGCGAAGACGGGAACCTTCGTCTGGAAAAAATACGACCTTATTGACGCCACCTTCTCGGACGTTCTCGACACTATGGTCGAAAACTACCCCGACCAGTACGCGTTCAAATATCCCACACTCGATTACACAAGAACCTACGAGCAGTTCCGCCGCGACGTTGACGAATGCGCCGCCGCGCTCATTTCGCTCGGCGTAAAGGCGGGCGATCACGTTGCCGTCTGGGCAACCAACGTACCGCAGTGGTTCATCACCTTCTGGGCGACCACAAAGATCGGCGCAGTCCTCGTCACCGTCAATACAGCGTACAAGATCCACGAGATCGAATATCTGCTCAAGCAGTCGGATACCCACACCCTCGTTATGATCGAGTACTGCAAGGATATCAATTACAAAGAGATCATCGAGCAGCTTTGCCCTGAGCTCAAGACTCTCAAGCCCGGCAAGCCTCTCTATTCCAAGAATCTCCCCTTCCTTCGAAACGTCGTAACCGTCGGCTTCGATATGGACGGCTGTCTTACCTGGGAGCAGATGCTTTCGCGTTCCTCTCTCGTTCCGCGTGAAGAAGTTCGCAGACGCGCCTCGCTCGTCAAGCCCGACGACGTATGCAATATGCAGTACACCTCGGGAACAACGGGATTCCCCAAGGGCGTTATGCTGACACACAGAAATATCGTTAACAACGGCAAGATAATCGGCGACAGAATGGATCTCTCCACCGCCGACCGCATGATGATTCAGGTTCCGATGTTCCATTGCTTCGGCATGGTGCTTTCGATGACGTCAATGATGACTCACGGCGGAACACTCTGCCCGATCCCCTATTTTTCTCCCAAATCCTCACTCGCTTGCGTAAACGACGAGCATATCACGTGCTTCAACGGCGTTCCAACAATGTTTATCGCAATGTTCAGCCACGCGGATTTCGCCAAGACCGATTTTTCATATATGAGAACGGGTATCATGGCGGGCGCAAACTGCCCTGCCGACCTGATGCGCCGCGCATCTGTTGAGATGAATATGCGCGAGATCATTTCGGTTTACGGTCAGACCGAGACGGCGCCCGGCTGTACCATGGGCGAGGTCAACGAGGATCTCGACCACCGCGTTGAAACCGTCGGCAGTGCCTTCCCCGGCGTTGAATGCAAGATCATAGATCCCGAAACCGGCAATGAGCTTCCCGACGGCGAAAGCGGCGAATTTGTTGCGCGCGGATTCAACATTATGAAGGGTTACTACAAGATGCCCGAGGCTACCGCGCAGACGATAGATTCCGAAGGCTGGCTCCATTCGGGCGACATCTGCATGAGAACTTCCGACGGCTACTACAAGGTAACGGGCAGACTCAAGGACATGATCATCCGCGGCGGCGAAAATCTCTATCCCCGCGAGATCGAGGAATTTTACCTTACCAATCCCAAGGTGCGCGACGTTCAGGTCGTCGGCGTTCCCGATCAGACCTACGGCGAGGAATGCTGTGCTTGGATCATTCTCCACAAGGGCGAGACTGCGGACGAAGCCGAGATGCGCGCATACGGAAATGCTTCGATTGCAAAGCACAAGGTGCCCAGATACTTTATTTTCGTCGATGCTTTCCCGATGAATGCGGCGGGCAAGATACTCAAATACAAGATGCGCGACGAATCCGCCGAGATGCTGGGACTTAAAAAGTGAGATACCAAAATGAAGAAATACAAAATAATCGACTCACACTGTCATATCTACCCCGATAAGATCGCGCAAAAGGCATCGGATGCCACCGCTGACTTTTATGAGCTTCCCCCGAGTATGGACGGTAAAATTTCCACTCTTCTCGAACACGGAGCACGCGCGGGTATTGATCATTTCATAGTCCAATCGGTCGCAACGACTCCGAAACAGGTTTCAAGCATCAATAACTTCATCGCGGCATCGGTTGCCGCAAGCGGCGGCAGATTCACGGGACTCGGAACTCTCCACCCCGACAGCGAGGATATGGAAGCCGACGTAAATGAGATAATCAGCCTTGGACTTAAGGGCGTCAAGATCCATCCCGATATTCAGAAGATTCAGCTCGACGATCCCCGAATGCTTAAAATGTATGAGCTTTGCGAGGGCAGATTGCCCATGCTTATCCATACCGGCGACAAGAGATATGACAACTCCAACCCCAATCGCCTGCTTCCGATACTCAACAAATACAAGAACCTGACCGTGATCGGCGCGCATTTCGGCGGCTGGTCGATCTGGGAAGATGCTTGGAGAGATTATGCGGGACGCGAAAACTTTTACGTTGACTGCTCCTCATCCCTCTATGCGATAAAGCCCGAGACCGCACGTGAGCTTATTATGGCTTACGGAGTAAAGCGTGTGCTCTTCGGCACGGATTATCCCCTCTGGACACCCGAGAGCGAAATTGAAAGATTTATGCAACTCGACCTTACCGAATCCGAGCGCGAGGATATACTTTACAACAACGCCGCAAAGCTTTTCGGTATAAATTAATCTTATTATGACGGCGGAGATACCTCCGCCGTCATAAAAATTATTAAAAAACTATTGACAAATAATTATTTCTGTGCTATAATTTATAAAAATTTGAATATCACAAAAACGACTGTGAAGAAGACGGTCGGTGCGCAGGGTTTACAGAGAGTTGCCGGTTGGTGTAAGGCAACATCCGTGTGTTCCAAATGACCTATCACTTCTGAGTCGGAGGACCGAAAGGGTTTAAAAGCCTCAGTAGATTCCTTCCGTATTGCTGCGTTAAGGCAAATGACTTGTCAGAGTCCGGTAAGTGACGGAATTTTCCTTAATTTGAGTGGTAC
>JAGBYM010000032.1 GCA_017628755.1 Clostridia bacterium
CCAGCTTTAGGCAAATCATATTCTCCTTTTTCATAATAATTCAAAGAAGAAAAATATTCCTCATATGCAATAGGAGTGCCCGCTACCTCGCGCTTTTCAACGTAAGGCTGATATTTCTCATACCGTACGTCCGAACAAGAAACCGCAACCAACGCAACCGATAATAGAGAAAGCAAGCTCAAAATCTTTATTACGTACCGTTTCATGTAAGGAGCTCCTTTGTTAACAAAAGGGACAAAGTATTTTACTCCGTCCCTTTAAGGTAAAATATATTAATCAGAAATCTATCTTAAGCTGTCCGCCGTTTTCTGCGTTGTGCTTATCGATAAGAGCGTGGATCTTCTTGACGGGGTCAAGGATGAGGCTGATCGACTCGTCGTGGTTGAGGGTGTCGATGATGTAGGAAACGTACTTGCACATGCTTACCTCAACGTACCAAGGCTTGGTTGCAAGCGCGGGATCGTTATAAATGAGGTTAGTGGTAAAGATCTTATCGATGATACCGTCCTCATAAGCCTTATCGAAGCCCTCAAGGCCGTTTGTGAAGAGTCCGAAGGTAGCAAAGTTGAAGATTCTCTTCGCGCCGCGCTTCTTGATCTGCTTTGCAACGTCAAAGAGCGAATCGCCCGAGGAGATCATATCGTCAACGATGATAACGTCCTTACCGGTGAGATCCTGACCGAGGTATTCGTGTGCAACGATGGGGTTCTTACCGTCTACGATACGGGAATAGTCACGTCTCTTATAGAACATACCTACGTCAAGTCCCGCAACCGAGGAGAAGAACATGCATCTGCCCATTGCGCCCTCGTCGGGAGAGATGATGATAAGCTGTTCCTTATCAAAGGAGATATCGGGAACCGCCTTGACAAGTGCCTTTACCATCTGGTATGTAGGACGGTAGTTGTCAAATCCGATAAGCGGAATCGCATTCTGAACGCGGTCGTCATGCGCGTCAAAGGTGATAAAGTTCTTTACTCCGTAGAACTCAAGCTCGCGCAACATCATAGCGCAGTCGAGAGATTCGCGGTTGGTTCTCTTGTGCTGTCTGCCCTCATAGAGCATAGGCATAATAACCGAGATACGGCGTGCCTTACCCTCAATTGCTCCGACGATTCGCTTAAGGTCAGCGAAATGCTCATCGGGGGTCATGGGGATATCGGTGCCTCTCATTTTATAGGTAACACCGTAGTTAAAGGGGTCACAGATGATCATGATATCAAGACCTCTGACCGACTGCTTGAGAAGGCCCTTTGCCTCACCCGAACCGAAGCGGGGGCAATCAACCTCCACAAGATAAGATTCGTTAGTTCCGCGGCGTTCTCTGAGATAATTGTCTACGCGATTTGCGAATGCTTCGCATCCCTTCATGGCAACTATGCCAAGCTTACCGAATACTGCTTCCTTCATTTTGACTCCTTCTTGGGGTTATTTATTTACTTGATATTTTATTATACCACATAATTTGCTAACTTGCAAACCCTTTTTGCGATTTTTTTACAAAAAACGATAATTTTTTTGATTTTATATCCATCCGACCGTCTTCATCAGAAAAACGCCGAGGAAAATGGTGAAAATACAGAACAGAGTTGACAGCAGAAGTATCTGTCCCGCGAGCTCATAATCGCTCTTCATATTCTTTGCCATGATGTAGCTGCTGACAGCCGAGGGGGTTCCGAATACGATAAAGGTTATAAGCAGCTCGTTTCCTCTGAAACCGAGCAGATAAGCCGCCGCCACACCGAGGATGGGATGGATAACGGTCTTGACAACCGAGGTTACGGTTGCAAGAGTGATATTTCCCTTGAGGGTCTCAAATGAGAATCCCGCGCCAAGGCTTATGAGTGCAAGAGCTGTTGCCGAATCGGCAAGGTAGCCGACAGATCTGTCAACGATCGCGGGAAGCTTCCAGCCGAAAAGCATGAAAGGAAGTCCGAGAAGAACTGCTATGATAAGGGGATTCTTGATCGTGTTAAGAAGAATCTTTCCGATGTTGATCTTCCGCTTTCCCTCGCCCTCTTCTGTCGGCATAAATATCGTAAGCACGATTACCGAAAGGACGTTATACATCAGTATAACGAAAGGCATTGTGATCGCGTATCCCGCAAGAGCCGCGGGGCTTTCTGCGGTTCCCGCGTAAATATTCGTGATGAATACCACGCCGAGGATCGAGGAATTCGAACGGAACATTCCCTGCACGGATGCACCGACTCGTGCGGGGTTCTTGACGGTAAGATGTGTTATTACCGAGAAGAGCGTGCAGGTGCATACAAGCATTATCGAGGTGAAGAGGGGCAATCTCATAAAATTGCCTCCGCCCGACATATCCGCACTAACGATCTGAACGAAGATCAGCGCGGGCAGTGCAAGGTCAAAAACAAATTTATCCGCTCCCGAATAAAAGGAATCGGGCAGGAGCTTTATCTTCTTCATCAGCATACCGAGAAGAGTGAGCACCAATACGGGAGTGACGGTATTAAGACTTAGTATCAGATTATCAAGCATATTTTTTCTCCCTTATTTTCTGTTGATAAGACGGAGGTATTTGTCGAGGTAAGCGTCGTAATCGCTCTTGTTTCCACGGGGGAGATAAGTCTTTACGGGGAAGGATTTACGAACGAGCTCACGCGCCTCGGAGATGCCTGAAATAAGACCGTGTGCCATAGCCTGAACGAGAAGGTTTCCGAGTGTTGTTGCCTCGGAGGGTCCCGCAACTACGGGAAGACCGCAGACGTCTGCTGTGATCTGCGAAAGGAGAGGATCCTTCGATCCGCCGCCGACGATATTGATCGAATTCGGCTTTTTGCCCGTGAGGCATGCGATGTCCTCAACGGTATATCTGTAACAAAGTGCCAAGCTGTCGAATATCGTGCGGATGATCTCGCCGATGCTCTCGGGAACAGGCTGACCCGTCTTGCGGCAATACTCTGCGATTCGCGCGGGCATATCTCCGGGAGGCATGAATACGGGATCGTTGACGTCGATAAAGGACACGAAAGGCTTTGCGTTGAGCGCCGCCTCAGTCATGCTGTCGTACGTGACGTTCTTACCCTCAGCCTTCCATGCGCGGCGGCATTCCTGAACGAGCCAGAGTCCGACGTGGTTTTTGAGATATCTGATAGTACCGCATGCGCCGCCCTCGTTGGTGTAATTGCGCTTTTCACCCTCTGCACAAATGAGGGGAGCCTTGAGCTCGCATCCCATCAGCGACCAAGTGCCCGAGCTTATGTAGATGAAGTCGTCACTATCAGCGGGAGTCGCAAATACCGCACTTGCGGTATCGTGCGAGGGAACCGAGATCAGCTTCATATCCGATGCAAATTCGGGCTTTACTTTACCGATGATCTGTCCGGGATCAACGATGGGTGCGAACTTGTCCTTTGAAATTCCGAGAGCCGAGAGGATCTCGGGCGAAAAATCGCGGGTGTGCGCGTCAACGATCGCGCCGGTGGAAGCTACGGTGTATTCGCTCACCTGCTCGCCCGAAAGGAAGTATCCGAAAAGGTCGGGAAGGAAAAGGATCTTATCCGTCTTCTCGAGTCTTTCGGGAGTGAACTTCTTCTCTGCCGCAAGCTGAAGAACGGTATTGAATTCAAGATACTGAATTCCCGTGATCTCGTAAAGTCGGGAGAGCGGCATAAACTGCGAGAAATACTCGCCGATATTTCTTGTGCGAAGGTCACGGTTGCTGTAGGGATCGCAGACAAGCTCGCCCTTCTTGTCAACCAGACCGTAGTCAACGCCCCACGTGTCGATACCAACGCTCTGCGCTCCCATGGAAGACGCAAGGCGGGTGGCGTTTTCGATCTCGCGGCGGAGCATGGGAGCATCCCAAACGAGTGCCTCGCCCTTGTAGATCGGCTTGTTTTCAAATCGGCAGATCTCCTCAATCGACATTTTTTCTCCGTCAAAGGAGCCGATAAGACCTCTGCCGCTACCTCCGCCGATATCTATACCTAACATTTTAATTTTGCTGTCGGACATTTTTGTTTCCTCCAAAAATAATTTATATAATAAAATCCGTTTTTTAGGCGGCTTTGCCACCCAAAAAACACCGCCGAGACGAGCCGGGCGAGTCCGCGCGCCGAGGGGAGCCGCCAAAATCCGTGGTTTTGGCAGGCGGAGATAAGCGCGCGATTTTCACTTGCAAAACACAGTTTTGCAAGTGTTTTTTATTTCATTTCAACAACAGTAACGCCGCCGTCGCCTTCGCCGTACTGACCGATACGGAAGTTTGCGATACGGCTCTCATGGCGCAATCTTTCCCAAAGAGCCGCGCGAAGTGCACCGGTTCCCTTGCCGTGGATAAGTCGGCAGGTGCGCAGACCCGCCATCTGGATCTCGTCAAGGTATCTGTCAACCGCATACCATGCCTCGTCACCCGTCATACCGCGAAGGTCGATCTCATCCGAGCAGGCACGGCTGACCGTGGTCTTGGCAAATTCCTTTGCCGTCTTTTTGTTGCCCTGAGAATCGGTAACGGTGATAACGTCGTCCATCAGCTTGAGGTTCTTGACCTTAGTCTTAGTTCTGACGGGACCGATCTGAACGCTTACGTTACCGCTGCGGTCGGGATCGGTGAGAAGGACACCCTCTTGCGAGATGTTCATGAGGTAAACAGCATCTCCCTTCTTAAGCGGGCGCGGAAGAACGTATTCTTCGTCAATATTTTCATCAACGGGGTTGAATTTTTCCTCATTAGCGCGCATATGCTCGCGGACCTTTTTACGAGCCGCGTCAAGCTCCTCGCCGAGGCGTTCGCTGTCGCGAGCCTTGCGGACTTTATCGAGCTGGGAGAAGACGTATTCGCTCGAAATTCTCGCCCCCTCGACCATTTCAGCAGCCTTTTTCTGCGCGCGTTCAACTTCCTTTTCCGCCGCCGCGATCTTTTCTCTGATCTTTGCCTCGGCTTCGGTCTTGTACTTTTCATACTCGCGGCGCATAGTTTCGGCTTCATCGCGGTATCTTTCGGCTTCGATGCGGGCAGCCTCGAGCTTGTCTATAACGTCCTCAAAGCGTCTGTTATCCGAGCTTACCTCGGCAAGTGCGCGGTCGATGATGCGCTTCGGCAGACCGAGTCGCTCGGAAATCGCAAGCGCATTCGAGCGTCCGGGAGTGCCGATGGTCAGCTTATAGGTCGGACGGAGGGTTTCGATATCAAACTCACACGATGCGTTCTTGACACCGGGGGTGTTGAGCGCGTATGCCTTGAGCTCGGCATAGTGCGTTGTCGCCGCGCAGATCGCGCCTGCGGCACGAACCTCGCTGATAACAGCTATCGCAAGCGCCGCACCCTCGATAGGGTCGGTGCCTACACCAAGCTCGTCAAAGAGAACGAGCGCATCGTCGCGCAGATCGTCAACTATCGAAACGATATTAACCATGTGTGACGAGAAGGTTGAAAGCGACTGCTCAATGCTCTGCTCGTCGCCGAGGTCAACAAGGACTCTGCCGTAGATCGGCACGGTCGAGTTATCATCGCAGGGGATATGGAGTCCCGACTGCGCCATAATAGCAAACAAGCCGAGAGTTTTGAGAGTAACAGTCTTACCGCCCGTATTTGGACCGGTTATGACGAGTGTATCAAAATCACCGCCAAGGCGGATATTTACGGGAACTACACGCTCCTTCGGGATCAGAGGATGGCGCGCGTGGCGAAGCTCGGTTCTTCTGTCATCCGATGAGAGCTTCGGCTGTGTGGCGTTCATTCTGAAGGAAAGCTCGGCACAGGCAAAAACGAAAGCAAGCTCATCGATGTTCTCACCGTTGTAGCGGATCTTGTCCGAGATCGCGGCAACTTCAGCCGAGAAATTGTAAAGAATGCGCTCGATCTCGTGCTTTTCCTTTGCTTCAAGCTCGCGTATCTCGTTGTTCGCTTCAACGACTGCTAGGGGCTCGATGAAGAGCGTTGCGCCGGTTGCCGATGCATCGTGAACAAGACCCTTGATATCGTTCTTGCACTCAGCCTTTACGGGAACAACAAAGCGTCCGTTACGGATTGTGACGATATTTTCCTGCAGGCTCTTTGAAAATGCGCCAGTGGTATATTTCGAAAGAATATCACGCACCTTTGCGGTGGTCTGGCGCATCTTGCGGCGGATATTGTAAAGCTCGGGCGAAGCATCGTCCGCCATAGTTTCTTCGCTGATAATGGCTGTTCTTATTCTGTCCTCGAGCTTTTTATCGGGCAGAAGACGCTCAAAAACCTCGTCAAGCACGGTCTCGAAACGGCGGTTGGTGCGGCTGTAATCGAGAAGCACACGGCTTGTACGCAGAATGTCGGCGACGTCCATAAGCTCTCTCTGCGTCAGCATAGCACCCTTGTCGGCACGCTCGCAATGAGGCTTTATATCCTTGACGCCGCCAAAGGGAGGCTGCCCCTTCTCTGACGCAATACGCTTGGCATCTGTCGTGCGCCTCTGCATATTCAGAACACGCACAAGATCGCTTTCGGGCATGAGCGCAAGCGCCGCCGCGCGGGAACCTTCGGTTTTCGCGCAATCGGCAAGCATTGCCCTGATCTTGTCGAATTCAAGCAATTTTATACTTTTTTCGGGTAGGTACATCATAGTAGTAATTTTCCTTAATTTTTGCTCAGCTCGTGATAGAGGCTGAGAGATGAAAATCCGCGTTCGAGGTGGTTAAGTATATAGGTCTCGCAAACGCGGGCGAATGTATTTTTGTCGTTTTCCGACGCTATACCGAATGATAGCAGACGCTTCATCGGCGCGTTTACAACGTACCGCATAGCGGCAAGAACTCCAGCCGAGATCGGTATGATTATCGAACGCGTACCGAGAGCGTCAACGAGCAATTGCTCGTTCGGTATCTGAATGTTTTCGGGCGACGAAGCTATGCAATCCGAACAGACGATTCCTCCGCTCATGACGTCCATATAGAACGCGGGAGCATCGGTTTTCTCGCATCTTATGCATTCGCCAAGTTCGGGAAGATAACCCGATATCGCCGCGGCACGAAGCTCAAAAACAGCTTTAACGATTGCGCGGTCATATTTTTCCGAGCAGAGCGCGTGAAAGGTATTCAATGCCAGAGGCAGAAGCTCTCCGGGAGGCTCGCCCTGACCGCTCAGCTCACAGCAAACGTCGGAAATATACTGCGCAAGGTACATAAGTTCAATGTCCTTTTCAAGCGCGGTAAAGGATTTTATGACCGAAGCATCGCGCACCCACGCCATATCGCCCTTGTGGTGGAGCTCGAAATTGCCCCATACGAAGGCTCGGCACGGCGACATCAGCTTGTTGCGCAGAGAACGCGCGCCCTTGGCAATGACGGTTATTCTGCCCTCTTCGGGGCAAAGCAGAGTCAGGAGTCTGTCATGATCGCCCTGCGGCACGGCGCGGATAACGAGCGCGTCGGTTGAAATATCATAGGTTGCCATTTCGGCTTACTGATCGATGTCTTTTTTATTGTATCCGAAGTTCGAGACGAGTCCTTCGCGCTCGCGCCAATTTTCCTTTACTCTTACCCAGAGGTCGAGGAATATCTTCGAGCCGGTAACCTTTTCAAGCTCTTCTCTGGAATACATACCGACCTTTTTGAGCACTTCTCCGCCCTTACCGATAATGATCTGCTTATGCGACTGCTTTTCGCAGATGATCTCGGCACGGATCTTGGTAAGATTGCCCGTGTCGCGGTATTCCTCGATCACGACGGCGATACCGTGCGGGACCTCGCGGTCAAGCGCGCGGAGGAGCTTTTCGCGGATGATCTCGGAAACGTACTGGCGCATCGGCTGGTCGGTTGCGGCATCCTCGGGGAAGAACCACTCGCTCTCGCGGAGGAATTTGGAAAGCTCGTCCATAACCTCGTCCACGTGCTTGCCCGACTTTGCGGAAACGGGAATGACGGCATCGAACTCGTGCTTCGATGCATAAGCCGCGATCTTTTCCGCGATCATCTCGCGGCGGACGGTGTCAATCTTGTTGAGAACGAGTACAGAGGGCACTCCCTCTCTCTTGAGGTATTCGATTACCTCAAGCTCGGTTTTTGAAACAGGCTTGTTGACGTCAACAACGAGCATAACAACGTCGCCCTGCTGCATACCCGACTTTGCCGCGGTGACCATGTAATCGCCGAGACGATTCTGCGGGCGGTGGATACCGGGAGTATCGAAGAATACGAACTGATCCTCGCCCTCGGTAAGGATTCCGCGGATGCAGTTACGTGTTGTCTGCGGTTTATTTGAAACGATAGCCACCTTCTCGCCGAGGATTCGGTTCATGATGGTCGATTTACCTACGTTAGGTCTGCCTACGATTGAAATAAATACTGTTCTTTTCATTTTTTAATTCTCCGTCATTTTATCGATAAATTGCTGAAGGTCGTATGATTTTGCATCCTCGGTGTACTGAGTTGCATTCGGGTCGAGTATGCCCGGTGTCTTATGGAACAAATAGATCTCTTCGCCCGAGACGTGCGAGAGCATCATGCTATCAATCTCGCCGTTCTCGTTCATGGTGATAGAGAAAGCAAAATCGAGCTCTTTAAGCTGGAAGTAGTAAAGAGGCATTGCGCTTGAACCGAGTATGACGTATTCGTAATCCGAGAAATATGTAATCGGCACGTCGCGCGCTTCGTCTGCGATTGCAAGAATAGCGTTCAGGGGCATCAGTGGGCTTTCCTCTTCTTCGCGTCTGCATCCGGCAAATACGCAAGCGAGAGTTACGATTGCAAGTAAAAATGCGATAATTCTGAGCTTTTTCATATCATTTTACCTCAAGTCCCATAATTTTCATGATCTCGCGCTGACGGGCACGCATATCTTCTTCATCCTCTTCTCCCGTCTCGTGGTCGTAACCGAGAAGATGCAGGGTCGAATGAACGCAGAGGAAGGCAACCTCACGCTCAAACGGGTGTCCGAATTCCTCCGCCTGCGAGCGTGCTCTCTCAAGCGAAAGAACGATATCTCCGAGGCAAAGCTTTTCGCCGTCGAAGGCTTCTTCAAGATCACCGTCCTCGGCGATCGGGAATGAGAGAACGTCGGTCACGCGATCGATTCCTCTGTATTCGGCATTGAAACGGCGGATACCCGCGTTTCCGACAAAGGTTACCGATACCTCGCAGTTATCCTCGATCTCTTCGTATTCAAGCGCCGTCTCTATCGCACGGCGGACAAGCATTTTCAGCTCCTCCGTCACCTTTTCCTTACGGCATCTGACCGAGTAGTCTATCGTCAGCATTTTTTACCTCCTCACCAGTTCTTGCGGCGGTAGGTGTGTCCGCCCTTATTGTTCTGATTTTCTTTTTCGTATTTATCGTATGCGAGAATGATCTTCTGCACCAGCTTATGACGGACAACGTCGCGCTCTGTAAACTGATGGATCGAGATACCCTCAATACCGTCAAGTATCTTCACAGCCGACCAAAGGCCGCTGACCTGACCGCCGGGGAGGTCGGTCTGGGTAAGGTCACCCGTGACTACCGCCTTGGAATTGTTACCAAGACGGGTCAAGAACATCTTCATCTGCTCAAAGGTCGCGTTCTGCGCCTCATCGAGGATGATGAAGGCATCGTCAAGCGTGCGTCCTCTCATATAAGCGAGCGGCGCAACCTCGATTATCTGCTTTTCAACGTTTCTCTGATAATTTTCAGGGCCCATCATCTCGAAAAGCGCGTCGTAAAGCGGGCGGAGATAGGGGTCGATCTTGCTTTGCAGGTCGCCGGGAAGATAGCCGAGCTTTTCACCCGCTTCGATTGCGGGACGGGTCAGGATTATGCGGCTGACCTTTTTGTCGCGCAGAGCCTTGACCGCCATTGCAACAGCAAGAAATGTCTTACCCGTACCCGCAGGTCCGGTGCCGAGTATAACAGTGTTGTTGCGTATTGCCTCAATATATTTCTGCTGACCGACCGTCTTCGGCTTGATCGGCTTACCCTTGGCGGTCACGCAGATGCAGTTTTCGTCAAAGGCTTCAAGCTCGCCCTCGCGCCCGTCTCTGACCATGTTTATGACGTAGAGCACGGTCTGCTCGGCTAAGGTCTCGCTTCGCTCGCCCATACGTGCAAGAGTTTCGATCGCTCTCGCCGCGGCATCGACTCCCTCGGGCGTGCTTCCGCTGACGGTGAATACCTCTCCCGCTCCCGTAATATCGGGGCGCGTATGAACTGTTACGGCAAACGCCGCCTCGACAAGCTTCATATTTGCATCAAATGCTCCGTAAAGCTTTGCGGCAAGTTCAGCCGAACCTATCTTGACTATTTTTTGTTCCATTTTCAATTCCTCACTCGTTTATGTAAAAGGGGACGGACAGGGCAATATCGTCGATACAGCCAACGCGACACGTCAAACGATAAGCCGACGCATCCTCGGTCTCGCCGATCTCGTATGATTTTGAAACGATCTCGGCATCGGGAAGTGCTTCGAGAATTTGGCGATTGATCTCGAAATGCGCAAGATCCGCCGCCTCCGCATAAGTTCGTTCCGCGGTGCTTTCGGTATAGATCGGACATGACACAACCGATAGTCCCACGGGCACTTTTGCCCCTCTGTTAGAGTATATATAAATATCCGAGTATATTTTATCATATTCCGACCCAAAAAATCCACCCTTTTTGAAAAATTTTTGCCTGAAACCGAAAAAAATCATCGAAATTTCGCAAATTTCTTTCTTTTCGGGGATTCTGACGGTGTATTCGTAGGGAATTTCCGCCTCAAAAACGTATTCTGTGAGCGCAAATACTCTGCCCTTCGCCTCGACGGCGCGGTAACCGAAGCGTTCGCTGTCGATAAGTCCGCCTACCAGAAGTTCGCCTTTGAGCACAGGCTGGCCGGCAGATACGACGGGCTCGCCCGCGATCACCTCAAAGCCGACGACAGTGCCGTCGCGCGCGGCAACGAGATTACTTCCGTCTCCTTCGGGCACCTCTTTATCGGGCGGCACGACCTCGCCTATGACTTCAACGTACGCGACCGTGCCGATCACGTTGACGGAGATCCATGCTATCTCTTCGTTCTCCGCCTCGATTCTCGTCTGTATATCGCCGATATCAAGCTTTGAAATAAACGCGCCCGGATGGACGCCGTATCCGTCAAGAATCTCAATCAATTCCGATTCGGGAAGATTTTCATTTCTGTCGATCCGCACGTCCCAAATGACTCGGTTTCCAAGCGCAATCATAATAAATGCAATCAGGATTCCGATCATGAGTCCGGGGCGCTTTTTTAACCTCAACAGCCAAAGCGGAACACCGCCGAGCAATTCAATTTCGGCATTGATTCCGCGCTCACGGCAGAACTTTTGCGCACGCAAAGCCGCAAGATAAGTCAGTTCAACCGAGGACGGTGAGATGTTTTTATAGCTCTCACCGAGTTCAAGAAGAACGTTGAGAAGGTCAAGAAGGTGGTTTTCTTCAACAATCAGCCGCGCCCTGCCGTAAATTACACCGTCTATCCCCCTCGTTTTACGTTTTTTCGCCAATTCTGTCACCTCCGCAGAAGTCAAGTGAATCAATCTCTCCGGTAACTGTAATTCTGCCATCCGAATAGGACGACATAGCAAGTCTGCGCCCGTTTATGCATACTATACAATTCGCCTGCAATATTCTGATATTTGTCTCCGAATATTCGATTATCTCGCGGCATCCGCAGAGCAAGAGCTCGTTTCTGCCACGCATTTCAAGCGTCATACCGCCCGAAAAAAGGTCAGCGGGAACGTCGGTAATGAGGCTTATAAGCTCGGGCAGACTCCGCTTCTCATGCCTCTTTTTTATCTTTTTCGGATATTTCATCTCTCCTCCGAATAACATTTTATAAGACATCTTATGCAAAAAGAATGGAGTCAATTACAAATGGAATCCGAAAAGAAAGCTACATCGTATATAGCAATATTTGTCCTGTGTTTACTTTTGCTTTTTCTGTTTTTATACAATCCGTCTGCAACGTCAGAGCAGCTTTATCAAGGCATGCGACTATGCGCAGAAACACTGATTCCCGCGCTTTTCCCCTATATGGTGATATCTGAAATGCTTGTCCGATCAGGTGCGGTATCGGTCATTTCGCCCATAATCGGGAAAGTCACGGAGAAGCTTTTCGGCATTTCGGGAGCAGGCGGAACCGCAATAATACTCGGCATTCTTTGCGGTTTTCCAATAGGAGCAAAGACTGCCGCCGAGCTTTACGGTAAAGGCGTGATCTCAAAAGAAGAAGCCGAAAGACTCATGGGGATATGCAATCTTCCCTCTCCTCCTTTTATCATTTTTGCCGTCGGTGAAAAGCTTTTCGGAAGCCGCGTGGTAGGATTGTTTTTGTACCTTAACGTCCTTGCAGTTACAATGATAATCGGTATGCTTGGCAGAAAATCCTGTCAGCCTTGCGCCCGTATTGAAAACAGCAGATCTGAGCCGATATTTTCCGTGTTTACCGAATCGGTTGCGTCGGCGGCGGGCGCGGTCATAAAGGTCTGCGCTTACGTTGCGTTTTTCAGCGCGGTCATCGGAGGATTGACGCCTTTTTTTGAGAACTCATCACCCACTCTCAAAGCAACCGTCTTTTCGTTTTTCGAGCTGACTTCGGGTGCGGCGGCATGCTCAACGCTTGCCGAAAGAGGCCGCGGACTCATCATTGCTTCCGCGGCGGCAGGGTGGTCAGGGCTTTCAGTCTTCTGCCAGATCTTTTCAATATCGCGCACCAAAAGCGGAAGCATATCGATGCGTTATTATCTTACTTCAAAGATCGTTTCATCCGCCGTATGTGCAGCGATTACCGCGGTTTGCCTGAAGTTTTTCAAAAAACTCATCCCACCTGCGCCGACGGCAGACGATGCGGTATCGCTCGCCTCTCTCTACCCCACCGCTTTTATCTCCGCGGTAAATATAATTTTTATTATATCTCTATTTATTTACTTAATTAAAAATCTTGACAGACGCCGTAATATTTGATATAATATATTATGACTATATGTGTCAAATTCCCCCGTTTTTCGGGTTTTTACGGAGATATAAAAATGGGTTTTAATCTTTTTTCGCTGATGAGCTATCCTTTATGGACTTTGCTTTTGGCTTTATTTTTCCCTCTTGTTGCGGCAATTGCAACTTTTGTCTGTCTCAGACGCGCCAGACTTCCGCGCAAGATGCTCGGATTTTTCCTGATCATCCCGATATTCGTCATTCTTATCGTCGTCTTTTTCAGCGATACGGGAAGCATTATGACCGATCTGCTCTCGTCATTCGGCATTCCCTATCCTCCTGTGATCGGATTCCTTTGCTCGGTAACACTTGGCATTTTCTGTCTCAATCTCACAGCTATGATCTGCGGTGCGGGACTCTTTAAAAAGCGCGGCGCTATAGTGAACGCAATCTTCTCGCTGATCTTTTTCGCTCTCGAGGTCTTTATAACCTACAGCACCTGGACTAAGTACATCGCACTCTCGGAAGCAGGAATGCTTCGCTATGACGGCGGAGTTATTTACATAAAAGAAGCTCTTCCCTTCCTTGATCTGAATTTTATCCCCGATTACCTTCTCGAATCGGGAGTTGAGATGCTCGTTCTCGCAATCTTCGCACTCTTCCTCATCGTTTATTTTCTCACCTTCATCGCGCTCAAATCTCCCGATGAGATCGCCAAAGAGGATCTTGAACGCCGCAGACGCGCCGCGCTCATGAACTCGGGTGAAAAAAAGGCGCACACCGCCAAACGCGCGCACCGCGATGAAGTCGAAGACGAAAATCCCGAATGCTGCGCTTGCTGTGAGCACGCGACCGCACTCAAGGGTGATAAATTCAAAATGGTGTGCGACAAGTGCGGCGTCGTTATGTCGACTCACAAATGCAAAAGCTTCCTCTATGATCCGCTGAAAAGAACCGCGGTCAGACCGAAAATCACACCTGTTTCGGATGAGACCAACGACCTCAGCGGCGAGGATCACATATAAAAATTTGAAAGGAAAGCAAAATGAATCAACGTTTCTCTACCCTCATCGCGGCATTCTGCTTGCTGTTATTAACAGTTATTCCAATGCTCGCGGGATGCAACAGCTTTCAAAACACCGAGTACGCCATTGTCAGCGAAGGTATCGTCTCCGCCGACGGCTTTATCTATGATAAATACGAAAATTCCACGGTTAAGATCACCGGAATGGAAAACGTTCCTCTGCTTCTGACGATTCCCGCAGAAATCGACGGAATGCCTGTTGTTGAGATTGCTGATTCAGCTTTCGAAGGCAATGAACTGCTTCTCTACCTCAAACTGCCCGCGGGCAATATAAAGCTCGGTAAACGCGTTTTCTCGGGTTGCCTCTCACTCGTTACCGCTGATCTTTCAAATTCGGTTACTTCAATCCCTCTCGGCGCCTTCGAGGAATGCAGAAATCTGACTGTTATCGAAGGTATATCCGCAGTCACCGAGATCGGAGACCAGGCTTTTGCGGGATGTCCGGCTCTCACTTATATAAAATTGCCCGAATCCCTCACAACTATCGGAGCCGAGGCTTTCAGAGGTTGCACATCTCTATCCGATATCATTCTCCCCGAATCGCTCACTTTTGTCGGTGAATCTGTATTCTGGGGATGTAACAGCCTCTCGAAGGTCACTTTTGGCGGAAGCGCGGAGATACCCAAATACGCGTTTCTCGACTGTGCTTCGCTCACAGAGGTCATCATCGGTGACTCTGTTGAATCAATAGATGAAGAAGCTTTCCGCGGATGCCGCACGCTCTATTCCGTCAAGATCGGTAAAAACGTCTTCATAATACACGCTTATGCCTTCCACGCCTGCGATTCGCTCACCGAAATAAACTTCGCCGGAGACGCGGATAATATTTCGATCGCCGAAGGCAATGAATCCCTCGGGCTCTCGAATTAAGGAGGATGAAAAAATGAAATTGATCAGAATCTCTGCATTCATCCTCGCGCTTCTCTGCATTTCAATGCTCACTGTTTCCTGCAAAAAGGATACCGTTGAGACCTTCAAGCCCGAAAATTTTGAATTTACAATAAGAAGCGCCACAATCGAAACCGCATCCGAAAACGGATACGTTTTCACCGTCATGAGTGACGGAAGCGCAATGATCACCGAAGCTTTCGTGAACGGAGACGTTACGATTCCCTCCGAGCTTGCGGGAAGAAAAGTCACCGCCATTGCGGAAGGTGCATTCTTCGGCATGACGGGTATTACCTCGGTAACAATCCCCAACGGAGTCGAGTCTATCGGAATTTACGCATTTTCCGACTGC
Source organism: Clostridia bacterium (assembly GCA_017628755.1). GTDB lineage: Bacteria > Bacillota > Clostridia > Oscillospirales > CAG-272 > CAG-390. Next base: position 15,189 of record JAGBYM010000032.1, read on the forward strand.
ACCGCGCTTGAAAGCGTAACAATTCCCTCATCGGTATGGAGAATAGCTCCTTTTGCATTTGACAACACACCCTGGTTTGCATCCCTCACGGACGAATTTGTAACCGTCGGTGACGGTGTTCTTATAGCATACAACGGGACAAGCCGCACGCCCGTGCTCCCCGATAGCGTACGCCACCTTGGAGGTGCTTTTGCGGGCAAGGAAGATCTTTATTCGCTGACACTCGGCAAAGGAGTTCTTTCGATCTCCGAAATGGCTCTTTCCTTCTCTCCCGCGCTTACCTCGGTGGACCTCGGCCTTTCACTCGTTTACGTCGGCGAACAGGCTTTCTCGGGTTCGGAAAAGATCACCCAGCTTGTATTCCCCGATACTCTGAGATACCTCGGCTTCCAGGCGTGCCTCAACTGCTACGGACTCAAGTACGTTTATCTCGGACAAAACCTCACCGAGCTCGGCAACAATGCCTTTGAATACTGCCAGGCTTTGCGCGTAGTTTACGTGCCGAAGACCCTGCCAACCCTCAAATCATCGCATTTTACAGATTGCATGTCGCTCGGTCTTATGCTCTACGGCGGAAGTGAAGAAGAATTCAACGCCATCGCCGTAAACGATAACATCCTCAGCTTCAAAAATCTGAACAAAGTCTTTAACTATAAGGGAGGATCAAATGAATAAAAATAAAATCCGCGCTCTGATCCCGCCGCTGATATCACTTTTGGTATCGCTGGCTTCGGGAATCGGAATGCTCTTTCTCTACCAGCCGACCAAATATCTTCCCTTTTATCTGCTCGGCTTGACAATCCTTCTTCCCTCAGCGGTAAATTTCACGCTATTTTTGCTGAAAATACCGACGGCAAGCAAGAAAGAAAAAGCAGAAGTTCCGTCTCCTGCCGAAGAAGAAATCAACATCGGCAAATTCCGCAAAATACTTAAAAAGTGCACCAAACCTTTCGTCTTCCTATGGAAACTGATCAAGAAGAACAGCAACCCCGAAAAGATCATCCGATATGCTTCCTTCATTTCGGCAGCGGTATCCTTTGCCGCTATCCAGTTCTTCTTCGGAATCTCCTTGAAGGCAACAACCTCGCTCTATACAGTAAATTACGCCTACGCCGTTCTGCTTATCGCGGTATTTCTTGTCTACATCGTGCTTGACAAGTGGATGCTCCACAATGAGACGGATGACGCATACGCTTCCGCGCTCACCTACAACGTAAGGTCGATAATCGCGGTTGCAAGACTCGCGCTCATTCTTATCATCCCCTCGGTATTCATCAAGCTCCTCGGTATCTACGAGCTTCAGAAATACCTCGTCATCGCCATGGCGATCATCTTCTACTGGTCCTCACTCTTCACGCTCCTTTCCTACCTCGCCCGCGCGGTAAGACACGAGCTTGCGAGCATCCCTGACATCAGAATCCCTGCGCCCTTCTCGGGCGGAAGCGGCAACGACATCGGAATCATCTCCTATCTTGAAGACAATACCGGTATCACGATGCGTGGACTCTGGAGCGTTAAGCTGATCAAAAAGCTGATCATTCCTTCTATTCTCGCCATTTTCCTTGTTTTCTGGATATCGACAGGTATAGTCGAGATCGGCTCGGGGCAGCACGGAGCACTTTACAACTTCGGCAAGCTGAGCCCCACAGCTCTTGAGCCCGGACTACATCTGACTCTCCCCTGGCCCTTCGGCAAAACTGTGGTTTACAACACTGATGCGGTTTCCACAATGACCATCGGCTACCGCTCCGACACGTCGGGAGACAACGTATGGACGCAGACTCACGGCTCGGAAGAATACGAGCTCCTTCTCGGCGGAGGCGAAGAACTCGTCTCGATCAATCTCTGTATCGAATACAAGATCAGCGATCTTAATGCTTACCTTGTCAACTGCGCTAGGCCCGAGGCGATCCTTGAAGCAAGCGCATACGAGCTTGTCGCTGACAAAACGATCGTCACCGACCTCAACACTCTCCTTTCGATAGACCGTGAGGAATTCGCATCCGAATTTATGACCGATCTTACAGAAAAGATCAGCATTCGCAATACCGGTCTCGAGATCGTAAGCGTAGTGCTTGAGAGTATCCATCCGCCTCTCGGAATCGCGGATATTTACCAGAGACTCGTAAGCGCGGAGATCGAAGCCGCAACCCGCATCATGAACGCTGAAGCTGCCGCGGCTGTACGAGTGCTTGAAGCGGAAACACAGAACAATTCCCAAGTATCCTACGCAACCGCAGAAAAGCTCGCAAAGATTGCAGAAGCTCAGGCAGACGTTGCCGAATTTATGGCAAGCGTAGCCGCTGACACGGAATATACGGATGCTTACAGATATTATAAATACCTGAACGCAATCCGTAACGCTTACGGAAACGCAAATCTCATAATCGTAGGATCCGATATCGATCAGTCGCGACTTTATCTCGGATCGCTCCAAAACTAAGGTGATAAACATGAAAAAGAAGATAGATACAATCGAAAAAGAAAATGCTTCCATCTCCCGTGAGCCCCGCGAGAAAAGCAGCATCGGTATGCGCTTTCTCAAGGTCTTCATCGCGCTGATAATGGTCGTCGCGATCACGTACTTCGGATTCACATTTGAAGTTCGCGAAGGAAGCTGTGCCGTAGTCCTCCGCTTTGGCGCACCTCGCGCGGAAATTACCGAATCGGGACTTTATTTCCGTCTCCCCTGGCCCTTTGAGAACGTAGTTCAGTATGAAAACAGAATGCAGTATCTCGAATCGAACGCACAGGAAACCGTAACCAAAGACAAGAGAAACATCATCCTTACCTCCTACGTTGTATGGCAGGTTGAAGATCCCCTTCTCTTCCACAACAGTGTCGGCGCATACGGAAGCACCGAGACCTATATCGACCAGCAGGTACGAAGCGCGACGCAGTCCACTCTCGGTACATATGAGCTGACCGAGCTCGTTTCTCTCGACAAAGAAACCATCAAGACCGAAGAGATCCAGCAGAAGATATTTGATAAGGTCAAGGCAAACTGCGAGCAGAATTACGGCATTTCGATCATCGACGTAAGCATCCTCCGCCTCAGCCTCCCTGATATCAACCTCCAGAGCGTGTTTGACCAGATGCGTCAGGACAGACAGACCGATATTGACACCATCCTCGCAGAGGCTGAAAAGACAGCAAGCCAGATCCAATCCGATGCTGAAGTAAGAGCCGAGGAAATTATCGCGCAGGGTACCAACGAAGCTGCAAAGATCAAGGCTGAGACCGAAAAGGCTGTAGCGCAGATCTACGCCGAAGCTCACGCCGCAAACCTCGATCTCTTTACATTCCTCAAGAGCCTTGATACCCTTGCTACTTCCGTAAACTCCGGAACAGTCCTTATCCTCAGCACCGATTCCTATCCCTTCAACGCGCTTGAGGACTACGCAGACATGCTCAAGGACGAAGGTGACGAAACCATCGTAAAGGATCTTTCCTATATTCTCACACAACTGAATGACACCGACCGTCAGGCTCTCATCGACGCTATCGGACAGCTTCTCACAGAAGCACAGAAGGGTAACGTACAATGAAGAAGAATCTTTTGTTTGAAGACATTCTACGTACGGTATCGCGATATTTCGTCGTGATAATCATTGCCGTTGTGCTTGTGATATGCTGTTCGGGAATCAAATTCGTCAAAAGTGGAGAATCGGCTATAATCCTGCGCTTCGGCAAGATCGTCGGCGATACGCCCGAAGAGCAGGTGCACGACGCCGGAATCCTCTTTGCATTCCCCTACATCATCGACGAAGTCATAACCGTACCCACGGGAAGTATCCAGGAATTCACCGTCAACACTCATTACACCGACGGTGAAATGATGACCTATGACAGAAACGGATACGTTATAACAGGCGACAACAACATCGCCATCCTGTCAGCATCCGTAAAATACACCATCTCGGATCCCGTAGCATATGCGCTTTCGGTCAAGGATCCGCAGTACATCATCAACGCCGTTGTCAGCAACGCCATGATAAACGTTGCGGCGAACTATGCCGTTGACGATCTTCTGACCACCGGCAAAGACACCTATACAAAAGACGTGCACTCGCTCTCACAGGAAAAGCTCGACGAAAACGGAATCGGTGTCACGCTCAGCCACTTCGAGCTTACCCGCGTCGGTATGCCCGAGGAAGTACGCGATATGTACGAGCTTGTAAACTCGACCAACATTCAGGCAAGCACACGAATTGAGCAGGCAAGGCAGTATTACGAAACCCGCATCCCCGGCGCGGAAGCTCAAGCAGCGGCTCTCATCGCCGAAGCACAGGCTAACTACTCGAACTTCACATCCGCCGCAAATGCAGATCTCTACGAATTCTACGGCGTTCTTGAAGAATACGAGGCAAACCCCGACGTTGTGCGCGTACGTCTTTACAACACCGCAATCACAAATATCATCCGTCAGATCGGTACTGTCAAAATAGTTGACAACTCCGATTCCAAGATCGTAATCGACTAAGGGGGCTTTCTATGGAAAATTTAGATAACATAGCGAAAAACAGCCTCGAAGCCCTTGCAAAAGATAATCTCAACGATAAAAACAAACGTAGCCTTGCAGCGAATCTTGTAAGCGCCGCAGCAGCACTCGTTTGTATCGCAGCGGGTATCATATATTCGTGGGTATTCCCCGACAAGACAACCCTCCCCGCTCTTCTCTACACCGTCGGATTCTTCATTGAAGGCATTCCGGTATTCATTGCGGCACTCAAAGGTATCTTCTCGCGCAATTTCACAAACGCGATGGAGATCCTCGTTGCGATCGCAATAGTTGCCTGCTACCTTTCGGGCGACCTCATTCTCGCAGTTCTTATTCCGCTGATCCTCAACGTAGCGCATCTGCTTGAGGAACGCAGTATTATGGGCGGACGAGAGGCGATTGACGGACTTAAAAGAATGCGTCAGGACAGCGCGATCCTTCTCGAAGGCGACGTTGAAAAGACCGTTGAAGCATCATCTCTTACCGTGGGACAGATCATCGTTGTAAAGCCCGGTTCGGGTATTCCGATCGACGGTAAGGTTATTTCGGGCGAGACAAACGTTGACCAGAAATCGCTGACGGGCGAACCGCTCCCCGCGCATATCAAGGTCGGCGACAAGGTTTATGCGGGTACCGTAAACATCGACGGTCGCATACTTGTCGAGGTTGAAAAGGCATACGTTGACACCTCGTTCTCGAACATTCTCACGATGCTTGAAGAAGCCGAAAATATCTCGATTCCCGAATCGAGACTTATCGACCGCTTCATGAAATACTACATCCCCTTCGTCCTCGCGCTTGCTTCCGCGGTCGCGCTTATCACAAACGATCTTTCAAAAGCAATCGCGATCCTTGTAGTTTCCTGCCCCTGCGGACAGATGCTCGTAAGCTCCGCGCCTATGATCGCGTCTCTCTCAACCGCGACAAAGCACGGTATTCTTATCAAAAACTCGAAGTTTATTGAGGAAATGACAGAGGTCGAAACCGTCGTTTTCGATAAGACCGGTACGCTCACAGTCGGCGAGCTTTCGCTGACCGAGATCATTCCCGCAGAAGGTTATGACGAAACCTACCTTCTCTCGCTTGCGGCTTCTCTGGCTTGCGGCTCGAACCATCCGGTTTCGCGCGCAGTTACTGAGGCAATCGATGGCAAGGAATACGAGATCATCGACGGCGTCAAGGAGATCCCCGGCAAGGGTATGCAGGGTGCCGATTCCGAAGGTAATGAACTCCTTCTCGGTAACAAATATTGGTTCGATTCGCTCGGCATCGCAATTCCCGAGGGCTTCGGAGAGGCTCTTACAGGCTCTGTGAGCTTTGTTTCCCGCGGCGGTGTACTTATCGGTTGTCTCGGATTCAACGACACAGCGCGTGCAGAGGCCGCCGAGAGTATAGCTACGCTCAAGGAGATGGGCATCAAGAACACCGTCATCCTCACGGGCGACCGCGAAATAGCGGCACGTAAGATCGCTGCCGAGGTCGGCGCAGACGACGTCAAGTTCCAGCTACTGCCTCAGGATAAGCTTGAAGCGATCAACTCTCTGCGCGAAGGCAGCTGTGTTCTTGCGGTCGGCGACGGCATCAACGATGCTCCCGCGCTCCGTCAGGCAGACGTCGGTATCTCCATGGGTGCCATGGGCTCCGACCTTGCAATTCAGTCGTCGGACATTGCGCTTATGAACAACAACCTCGAAAACATTCCCTTCATCATCAAGCTCTCGAAGCAAACTAGGAAGATAATATATCAGAACCTTATCCTCTCGGTACTTATCAGCCTTACTATGATCGGTCTTTCGCTCTTCGGAGTTATCTCCGCCCTCTTTGGCGCGGTGTTCCATAACGTAGGCGCTTTCGTGGTTTTGATAAACAGCTCGAGAATACTTAAAACCAAATAGGAGTAAAAATGTTTTCTATCAAAGCTGAAAAGCTTCATTGGATAGATAATGCAGACGACGGCGAAGACCTCTGCTTGCATGGTCACGCAATTGCTATTATCGGAGGCGAGGTTCTTGAATATGAAGATACCACCGTCAGCGCAACCGCGCTCTATCTGCTCAAATCAATAACTGAAGATCATATCATATATGAGGATAACCAGATGCTTCCCTGCTGCGGTTTCTTCATGATCCCCGATGATGACCTGCAAAATGTTGATATTATGGGTTGTCCGAACGGTGTTGACTGGACAGTAAAGCATGATGGCGATGATGTAATTCTTATCACCGAAAGCGGAAACGAGACTCGCATTCCTCTCGAAGAATACAAAAAAGAAGTCTTCCGTTTTGCCGATGAGATCGAAGAATTTTACAAAAAGAGTCTGCCTCGAAAAGAACCCGACGATTGGTATGATAAAGACGGATATACCGCTTTCTGGAACGAATGGCACAGAAGACGTGCAAATTAATCAAAATTTCAACGCACCGCGAAATCGCGGTGCGTTTTTTGTATCACTTCGACATCCTTCGCCATATAATGACAATAGAAGACAAAAGTCTTCAAACGAAAAAGCGAGGCGAAGTAAATGAGATATATTGCGGTATTCCCCACTCTCACGCTGGCGCAGAAGGCTGTGCGTGTGCTCAAAAGCGAAAATCTTGCCTCTGAAGTCATCAAAGTCGATTCGACGCGCACTCGCCGCGGTTGCTCTTGGGGCGTAGCCTTTGACGAGAGCAAGATTTTCAGCGTGAGAATGGTATTTTCAAACAACTCCATTGCAGAGCGCGAGATAATAAAGGAGTAGCATATGATCTACCTTGATAACGCCGCAACCTCCTTCCCCAAACCGCCTCGGGTTATAGAGGAAATGGCGCGCTGTATGCGCGAATACTGCGGAAATCCGGGGCGGGGATCGCATAAACTTGCGCTCGCGGCGGCTGAAAAGATATACGATTGCAGAGTGACGCTCAGTGATTTCTTTCACGCCGATGCGCCAGAGAACGTGGTTTTTTGCCAGAATGCCACTCATGCGCTGAATATTGCGATCCTTTCTCTCGCCCGTAAAGGTGCGCATTTCATCTGCTCGGATATGGAGCACAACTCGGTGCGCCGTCCGCTTGAATATCTTGCACGCGAGCAAGGATGCTCGTATTCGGTATTCAATTCCTACGTGAAAGATCCTGAGCGCAATGCGCAGAAGATATGCAGTTCGATAACCTCGCTGATACGCCCCGATACGGTTGCGGTTATCTCTACGGCTTGCCCAAACGTATGCTCGGCTCGTATGCCGCTCGATGAGATAGGTGCGCTATGCCGGCGCGCGGGAATCTTCTTCATTGTTGACGGCGCGCAGGGCGCTGGACATTTCGAGATAGATATGAAACGCTCGGATATCTCGGCTCTAGCACTTCCGGGACACAAAGGACTCCTCGGTCCTCAAGGAAGCGGGGTGCTGATACTGTCAGATGATTTTAAATCGCATCCTCTGCTATACGGTGGATCGGGAAGTGCATCTCTCGACCCCGATATGCCCACAGAATTGCCCGAAAGGCTTGAAGCGGGTACACTTTCCACTCCAGCCATCGTCGGTCTGGAGGCAGGTATAGGCTTTCTGAAAGGTATCGGCATTGAAAAGATATCGAATCATGAAAAAACGTTATGCACTAAAGCCGTACGGATGCTATCCGAGATTCCCGGAGTAACCGTCTACGCGCCGCGCCACGCAGGATCGGTAGTCTCCTTCAATATCGGCACGCTTTCATCCGACAAAACCGCAAATCTTTTATCCGAGCGCGGCATTTGCGTACGCGGAGGCTTCCATTGCAATCCAATGGCGCACAGCGTTCTCGGCAGTGATACGCACGGAAGCGTCCGCACTTCATTCTCCCCTTTCAACACCGCGGATGACGTCTTTGCTCTTGCAGAAGAGGTACGCGCCATTGCGCGGGGAAAATATAGATAGCCACACGGGAGTCGAACAAAATTGGTTTTGTCGGGCAGATTTTACCGATAACTGCAGTCCTTTCCTTGATAATATTAATATATGATCATCGGAAAGAATTTTGTTCTCGAAAAAATCTGCTCCTTCAAAACTGCTCGCACCTCACGGCTAATTAATTTTTGATGGATTTTGGTGGAATTTTGCGAAGCAAGGTATTAACCTTGCGAGTAAAAGCACGCCGAAAGACACAAAAAGTAATCACTGTGAGACAATTAGGTTCGACTTCCGTAC
>JAGBYM010000033.1 GCA_017628755.1 Clostridia bacterium
AATGCTTCCCCAATGCAGGTCGTCCATTCCTGCGGGCGGATCGGATACCGCGCGGCTTCCCGCGTGGGTCGTGCCCTTTACGTGGAAATGCGCGATCTTCTCGCCGTAATCCGACATCTCGGCAAGATAGTCAGCGTTTCTGTTATATGCGTGAGACGCGTCATACTTCAGCCAAAGATCAGGATTTTCGCCGAGGATGACCTTCCACTGCTCGGGGGAATCGATAAAGTTGTTCCAATGGCAGTTCTGGATAGCGATCTTGATGCCGCTTCCGCTTGCCTTAGCTCTCTCGGTAAGCTGACCGAAGAAGTCAAGCGCAACGGTATAGTTTTTATAAAGCGAAACCTCATCCGCATAGTTGCATCCGCAAACAAAGGTCTTTGCGCCAAGCTCGACAGCCGCGTCAAGCTGTGCAAAATACACGTTCAGTCTGTCCGCGTCGATCTTGCCACCAACGTTGATATCGTGATTCCAGCGTCCGACGCAGGAAACGTCAATACCGGTGCGCGCGATCTCCGCCTTGATGTTTTCCTTGTTAGCGATCAGCTTTTCCGCATCTGCCTGATTGTTACAGCAGATCTCAATGAACTCGAGATTCGTATTCTTAACGAGATCAAAGCCCGCCGCAGTATAATTATTCTGTATTCTTCCTATTCTCATTTCGGTATTACCTTTCTAATACAAGTTTGAATTTATTTTACCACAGATTGAGAAATTTGTCAATAGCCGTACGGGAGTCGAACATTATTGGTTTTGTCGGGCAGATTTTCCCGATAACTGCAGTTCTTTCCTTGATAATATTAATATATGATCATCGGAAAGAACCTTGCTCTCGAAAAAATCTGCTCCGTCAAAACTGCTCGCACCTCACGGCGAATTAATTTTTGATGGATTTTGGTGGGATTTTGCGAAGCAAGGTATTAACCTTGCAAGCAAAATCACGCCGGAAGACGCGAAAATTAATCGCCGCGAGGCAATCAGGTTCGACTCTCGTACGGCTCAAATCGGCAGAGAAAAAATTCTCTGCCGATTTTATAAGTAAATTTAATTAGTCCTTCTTCTTGAATACGATTGCAGTACCGAGAAGAGCGATAACTGCAACTGCACCTGCGATCATACCGCCGCAGCCTGTCTTTTCCTCGTCCTGAGGAACGTCGGTCACGCCCGACTCGATCACGGGCTCTTCGGTAGCCTCATCGGTAACCTCGGGAGCTACGGTGGTTTCTACGGGTGCCTCGGTAGTCTCGGGAGCGGTGGTCTCGGGCTCTACAGTGACCGAAAGACCTGCAACGATCGCATCAAGGATATAGGGAGTGATGATCTCATATCCTGCGGCGTTGAGGTGGAGAGTATCGGGAAGATACTTGGTAGTGGTGGTCTCAAGCTTATCGTTGAGCTCCTTGTTGTTATAAAGGTCGATGAATATGATGCCGTACTTCTCGCAAAGCTCTTTTGCCATATCGAAATAGGGTGCCATATTCTTCGCATTACCTGTGGTGTGGCCGTCAAGGTGATGGTTTGCAATAAAGTAAAGCTTCGCGTTGGGCTGGGACTTCTTTACGTTGTAGAAGAGCCACTGCAGACCGCCAACGTATGTGTTCTTTGCCTTATCAAGCGCAGCCGAGTCCTCGGAATCAAGAATCTTACCGATAGATCTGTTATGTCTTGCGTCGTTAACGCCGCCGTGCATAACAATGATATCAAACTGCTGGTTCTTGTTTTCCTCAAACTGAGTATAGAGCCACTTTGTCTTGTCATCACCGTTTACATAGCTTGCTTTTGCTCCGCTAACCGATGCATTGGTAACGATTGCGCCGGTACGGTCGGCAATTCTGCCCGCCCAAGCTCTGCCGGTGCGGAAGGGAGAAACTGCATCGCCCGAGCCGTAGCTGATCGAGTCACCCATAAAGAGCATCTTCTTGCCGTAAAGCTCGTGGCCTGCGGGTGCCTGACCGGGAAGAGTGATGTTGAACTTCTTCAAATAATCAGCGGCGGTGAAGGGCTGGTTGATGGTTGCAAGCTCGATGCCGTCATCGTAAACGCCGGTAGCCGCAACAACACGCACATAGCCCGTGCCGGGACGCATTCTGTACGCGAAAACAGTGAAGCCGTTGCCGATAAGATCGTACTGCACCATATAATCGATATTAACGGTGGTAGTACCATTGCCGTTTTTATCGAGAAGTACGAGGTGGTAACCCTGATCAATAGCAGCCGCGCCGAAGTAAATAACGTCGCCTTCCTTTACGGGAACAGCGGGGCAGGTACGGTATGCAGCAGATGCGATCTCGGCGTTAGACTTATCAACACGACCCTCATACACCTTATCGGATACGGGGAAAATATTGGTAAGCTCGCCCTTTGCGGCGGTGGGACGGAGGAAATCAACGTTTACGCCCGCCTTTTCCATGGTAGCAAAGTAATCAGCTGTTGTGAAAGGCTGATTTACTGTGATCATGGTGCAGTCAAAGTACATCTGCGAGGTTGCCATTCTGATGGAGGTGCTTCCCTCGGGAACGGTCCACTGAACGATCTCGGTACCCGTAACAATGGTATCAACCTTTTTGCAGTCAGCATACTTGACCTGAGCGATCTTGCGGTTGCCGTCAGCATCATAGGTGGTGAGGAAGTAACCCTGCTTGATCTGAACGGGACCAAAGGTGATAACGTCGCCCGCCTTAACCTCAATGAGGTTTGAGCAATAGTAGTTGGCATTGTAAGCCGCATCTGCGGTAGCAGTAGTGGGAGGAG
>JAGBYM010000034.1 GCA_017628755.1 Clostridia bacterium
AGGCAGCAGTGGGGGATATTAGACAATGGGGGAAACCCTGATCTAGCAACGCCGCGTGAAGGATGAAGGTTTTCGGATTGTAAACTTCTTTGACGAGGGAAGATAATGACGGTACCTCGAGAACAAGCCACGGCTAACTACGTGCCAGCAGCCGCGGTAATACGTAGGTGGCGAGCGTTGTCCGGATTTACTGGGTGTAAAGGGCCCTATGAGCTTCCCGAGGAGTTTGCCCACCTTCAGGCGCAGGATATGTCCAAGATCGGCTTCATCAACGACGTCGTTCGCGGAATAACGAAGGTTGTAAACAAGGACGAGCAGAAAACTACAGTTGTTAAAGAAACTGTTGTGGCGAACGGCAACTCGAGTGTTGCGCCGCTTTTGGAACGCGTCTTTATGTTTCTGGAAGATGGTGATTTTAAAAGCGCTGATGAATACTGTGAAAAGGTTCTCGATTTAGATCCTAAAAATGCACAGGCCTATCTTGGTAAACTTATGGCAGGGTTATCAGCCAAAACGAAAGAGGAGATTCCACAGCGTGATTTTCCGATAGAGAAGCGTGTCAATTATCAGAAAGCGATACGCTTTGGTGATCAAGCGTTGGTTGAAGAATTAACGCGATATAACGATATTCTTAGAAAAAAAGCGCATGATGCAGAGTGCAGATCCATATACGATGAAGCGAAAAAATTAGCAAAAGAACTAACTGCCCAAAGTCAGCTGCGTGCATCTGATGAGTTCATGAAAATCGCAGAATACCATGATTCAAAAGATAGAGCAAACGCCTGCCGTATTAAAGCAAAAGAAATCGCATATGATGTAGCGGATAAATTGGCAAAAGAACTTACATCTCAAAGTCAGTTACGTGCATCTGATGAGTTCATGAAAATTACAGGATACCGCGATTCGGATGTGAGAGCGAAAGAATGCATTGCAAAATCCAAAGAGCTTGACGTCATCGAGCGCAAAGATACGATCTATTATAAGGCGCTTGACGATATGAAGAAAGATGATATTTCAAGAATCGAAGACGCTATCAGAAAATTCAAAACTATCATTGAGTGGAAAGACTCTGAAAACAAGATTGCAGAATGCAATAAAAAAATTGCGAATATCAAGGATCAGCAAGAGCAGAAAAGAATTGCGGCTGTAAAAGCAGCAAAAGAAAAGAAAAATAAAATAATTATTACTATTTCTTCTATTTTGATTATTGTACTTGCTCTTATAATAATACTTTCTGTTGTTGGTGCGAGCATGCGAAATAATATGCGCGAAACATTAAGCGGAAAAACAGTTAGCGGAACATATTCATATTATTGCAAGTACTTCGACACGCGGGATACATATATAATTTATTTTGTAGACGAAAATTATTGTAATATTACGGTGCATTACACTACGGATAACACTTCAGGTAAAGATTATAATGAACGCAAAGAATTCAAAAATGTTCCTTATGAAATTACTGGTGGAGTGTTTGGATTGAAATTCAACTGGGATAAGGATATCGGACCATACCATAGTGTTGAACCATTTGAAATAGATGTCTCTGGCGGTAGTATAAGAATGTATACACCTAATTTTAATAGCGGTACCTCAATGATAATGTCTAAAAAATAAAGTTTTCAAAACAATCGACCAAAGGAGAACATCATATGGATTTTTGGTGGCCTATAATAATTTCATCTATTGTTTCGATAATAGGCTTTGGGATTACTATATTTACGACATATAAACAGTTTAAAAATTCTAAAAAGGAACGAATTATAGAAAGTCAGAGCAAATTATATGTTGAATGCTATAACAAAATAGAGCCAATTGTTAATTCTCCCCATCTTATATTTGATTATCACTATTATGAAAGTATAGCGTTGTTCAAGGCAGAGATGAAATTGGTTGCTTCTAACGAAACACTTCGTGCATACAAAGAATATTTGAATCTTGTTTACGATGTACTGGAAAAATATAATGCTTTTTGCGTACAAAATGATCCTCGTTCTGACGATAGAAATATCGAAATCAGTGTAGACGAGGAAACTGGAACGGAACATGAAATACTACACGTAACCGAACACGACATTTCTCATTTTGAATTCCTATTAGAGAAATATTGTAACGAACATTGTCCTGATATGAAGGAGCTTAAGAAGCAAATCGCAAAGCTTTTAAACGCTATGCGAACTGATCTCTATAATGATTCCATTCAAAGTGATATAATTGAATGACATTTAAAACTTATCATGAGGCTTTTCTAATACCAAGAGCACCGTCGAAAGGCGGTGCTCTAAATACTTATCTATTCTTATTTTTAGCGTGTTCTTTTAAACACCTAAAAACTCGCGTTCTACTCATATCACAAACGCGCGCAAGCTCGGAGATATTAAGCTCGTCGCTTATGTAAGAGGGATAATGCCGGTAAAATATCGCCGGAATATCATCCTTTGTAATCTCCGGCCTATTAATTCGCACACTTTTTACCAAGCACGTCTGCTCCTATAAAAGACAGAGAGAAAACCGAACTTTCCCCCGCACCTTTTTGTCCGCACCTATTGCAAATTTGAAAAAAGCGTGATATAATGTTTTCTCGGAATAAGAGGGCGCACGCCCATATTAACGAGGTATTTCAATGTCAAAAGCTAAATTACTTGGCAACCTGAAGGAGTTTGTGATTATAACCTTCGGCGCGGCACTTGCCGCCGCGGGAATCTTCTTCTTTATGATCCCGAGCAACGTTTCCATTGGTAGCGGCTCGGCGCTTGCGATGGCACTCGCCAACTACATTCCTCTGCCGATCTCGGTGCTCAGCCTTGCGATCAACGTAATACTCCTGATCATCGGATTTTTGACGATCGGCACGGAGTTCGGAATAAAAACGGTGTACGCATCCATCGTGGTGCCCGTGTGTCTTGGTATTCTCGAGATACTGTTCCCGAATTTCCAGTCGCTCACACAGGATCCGCTGCTCGACGTGCTCTGCTACGTACTTGTGGTTGGCTGGGCAATGGCGGTTCTGTTCTCCTGTAATGCTTCGTCGGGCGGAATGGATATCGTGGCCAAGATAATCCACAAATATTGCAGAATCGAGCTTGGCAAGGCTGTGTACATCTCGGGAATTGCCGTTGCCTTGATCTCGTCGCTCTGTAGCAAGAACGTTGATGCGAAGCTTGTAATCCTCAGCGTTGTCGGCACGTATTTCGCAGGAATTATCGTAGACAACTTTATCTTTGGTATGAACATCAAGCGCAGAGTCTGCATCATCTCGCCGAAGCTCGACGAGATCGTGAACTTCATACTCTACGATCTTCACAGCGGCGCATCGCTGAATGAGCTCACCGGCGCTTATGACAAGGTGCAGAGAAAAGAGGTTATCACCATCGTAGACAAGAACGAATACAGAAAGCTGATGGCTTTCGTTCGCAAGACCGATCCCAAGGCCTTCGTGACCGTTTACTCGGTCAACGAGATCCGCTATCAGCCAAAAACAAAGAGATAAAGTGAGCGCTCCTCTTGTCGAGGAGCGCTTTTCTTGTAAAAGGAAAACCACGCGACTGTGAACTAACAAGGCTCACTTTAAATCGCGTGGTTCAAATTTTATCTTACTTTGTGCCGAATTTGATAAGACTTGCGTCGTGGATCCACTCGGCGTCCCAGGTGGCGGGCTGTGTTTGTGCTTCGCACAGCACCTCGGTGATGCCCGATGTCTCGAAGACGCCCTTGCCCATATATTCAACGCTCGCGGGACTGCTGATGCTCTTGAGCGCCGTCGTGCCGTAGAAGGCCGCTTTGCCTATCTTTGCGAGAGTCGCGGGGAGGTTGATACTCTCGAGCGACCGGCACATAGCGAATGCGTTAGCACCGATCTCTACGGTCTTCGATGAGAGATTGACCTCTTTGAGAGCTGTGCAGGCGAAGAATGCGCCGTCGGGAATGACGGTAACGCCCTCGGCAATCGTGATCGCCTCGAGGCCCATCCACTCTGCAAAGGCATCTGCGGCGATACACTTGGTGTCGGGATGCATCGTGAAGTTGATCTTGCCTTCGGTGACCTTAACAAGAGCAACGTAGGGATTTTGCGCGTTGCCGATATAGCTCGCGCCGTCATAAACTGTATAGCTATCAAGAGCCGAGCAGTCGTAGAACGCGCCTAAACCGAGCTTTGTTATACTGCTTGGAATATCGCAGGCCATAAGAGCGGTGCAACCCTCAAATGCGCCGGAGCTAATGCTCTTGATGCCCTCTGACATATAAACCGCGCTGAGCTTGGTACAGCCGGAGAATGCAGATACGGGAATTTCTACGACACCGCTACCGATACGCACGAGGTTAAGTGCGGCACAGCCGGCGAACGTCTGCTCGCCCATGGAGGTGACGGAATTGGGTATCGTCAGGTCAGTTATGGCGTCGCATCTCGAAAATGCGGTCTTGCCGATGGTTTTGACCGTGCTCGGGATCTCAAACTTGCCCTTGAATGCCTGCCAGCAGCCGGCAAATGCGCTATCGCCGATGGTGGTCAGATTTGTCGGCAGATTGATGACCTCAAGCGAGAAGCATCCGGCAAAGGTGCTTGCCTTGATCTCGGTAAGCCCCGAGGGGAAATCCACCGCGCCGAGAAGCATACAGTTCTCGAATGCACCCTCGCCGATCTCCTTTACCGATTCGGGAAGATGAACGTATTCCATATAAAGACAGTTCTGGAATGCCGCGTTGCCAACGTATTCGAGACCCTCGTAGAGAGTGATCGAGCCGAGAGAGGGCGCGTTAAGAAAGGCCTCGTCAGAGATGGTCTTCAGCGACTCGGGGAAGCTGATAGTGACGAGATGCTCACTCTTCGAGAAGGCGTGAGGTGCGATGATCTTCACTCCCTCGGGCAGAGCGATAGCATTGACGTTCTCGCTGTCCAGATATGACACGAGGAGAAGATACGGGCTCTTCGAGTTGCCGAGATAGAGAGAGCCGCCCTCTTCCTTGTATTTGAGATTAGTACAGCCTTCGAAGGCCGATTTGCCAACACGGACAAGACTGCTCGGGAGCTCGATCTTCGTGAGGTTTGAGCAACCCTTGAAGGCCTCGTCTGCGAGAGCGAGGACGGGCTTGCCGTCCACCTCGGAGAGCACGAGAGCTCCCGTGATGTCGGTATTCGCCGCCGATGCAACGTAGCCGCCGAGCGCGTCGCTGTATTCGTATTTTACGCCGTCAATCGCAACGCTTCTGCCGTGCATAATAATGCCGACAGCGCAGGCGCAGGCGAGGATAGCCACCGCCAGAGCGACGATGATTATAACCTTCGCGTGATCGTTTGCAAATCGCGTCACCGCGGTCTTTCCTTGTTTTGTATTTGCGGTATTTTTACTCATTGAGCACTCCGTATAAATTGAATTTTCGCATAAAATAAATTAACGTAATCATTATATCATCAAGCGCGCGATTTGTCAATCGCTTTTGAAGGCGCGGATTGCTCGAAGGGCAAAATTTACACTTGCGTAAAGATATCGCTTGACAAACACCCACGAAAAGATATATAATTTGAGTGTAAAAAGCTTTCAGAAAGAGTATTATGTAAACTAGAGTTTGCAAAATCAGAGGAAAAATGAGAAAATATAAGGTTACAGGCATGAGTTGTGCCGCCTGCTCGGCGAGAGTTGAGCGCGCCGTCGGCGCGCTTGGCGGCGTTGATGCCTGCTCGGTCAATCTCCTGACCGCCACCCTATCGGTGGATGGCTCTGTTACCGAGAGCGAGATAAAGGCCGCCGTGGAAAAGGCGGGCTACGGCATCGCAGAGAGCGAGAAGAAGCCTCGCGGCGCAGACAGATCCGAGGAGAGGCGCATCGTCAGACGGCTCATCTTATCTGCGGCTATCCTTCTGCCGCTTATGTATCTGTCTATGGGTTATACAATGTGGGGCCTACCGCTTCCTGCACTCCTCGCCGCGAATCCCATCACGATCGCCATCATTCAGATGGCACTCGCCGCCGCGGTGATGATAATAAACCGCAGATTCTTCATAAACGGCTTCACCGGACTTCTGCGCGGCGCGCCTAATCTGGACACGCTTGTTGCGCTTGGTTCCTTCGCTTCATTTATTTATAGCGTCGGTGTGATATTTACGATGGGCGATGCCCATGCCGACCATAGCGCGCTTCCCGGCCTCTATTTTGAGTCGGCGGCGATGATCCTCGTGCTCATCACGGTGGGCAAGCTCCTTGAGGCCA
>JAGBYM010000035.1 GCA_017628755.1 Clostridia bacterium
CATTAAGAATTATCTTAAGGTAAACGGTGCAAAATGAGAAGCCTGATCGATATTTTTGATTTGAGTGTTGAGGAAGTAAACGGACTTCTTGACACCGCTGACGATATTATCGCCAACCCCGCAAAATATTCGACCGCTTGCCACGGCAAAAAGATTGCGACGCTCTTTTTCGAGCCCTCGACCAGAACCCGACTCTCCTTTGAGGCGGCAATGATCGAGCTCGGCGGAAACGTCCTCGGCTTTGAGGCGGGCGGAAACTCCTCCTCCTCCAAGGGCGAAAGCGTTGCGGATACCGCGCGCGTCGTTTCCTGCTATGCCGACATCATCGCGATGCGCCATCCCCTCGCAGGAAGCGCGTACGTTGCGTCGAAGAATGCTTCGATCCCCGTTATCAACGCGGGCGACGGATCGCACAGCCATCCCACCCAGACTCTTGCCGATCTCTGCACCATCCGCCGCCACAAGGGCAAGTTCGACGGACTCACCGTCGGCTTCTGCGGCGACCTCAAGTACGGCAGAACCGTTCATTCGCTCATCCAGGCGCTCTCGCGCTACACGGGCATCAAGATCGTGCTCATCTCCCCGAAGGAGCTGAAGCTCCCCGAGTACGTCAAGTACGAGACGATCAAGGCGAACGGCATGGAGTATTACGAGACCGAGTCGATGACCGAGGTCATCGGCGACCTCGACGTGCTCTACATGACCCGCATCCAGCACGAGCGTTTCGCAAGCGAGGAGGAATACCTCCGCCTGAAGGACAGCTATGTTCTCGATATGGCAAAGATGGAGGGTGCCAAGAGCGACCTCATCGTTCTCCATCCGCTGCCCAGAGTTAACGAGATTAGCACCGCAGTCGATAAGGACCCCCGCGCGTGCTATTTCGAGCAGGTACTTAACGCAAAATATATGAGAATGGCGCTCATTCTCAAGCTTCTTGCCGAGAAGGACACCGAAATGCCCGAGACCGACGCCGAATACCGCGAAGATCTCACATGCGATAACAAGGGCTGTATCGTCACAACCGAGCAGGAGCTCCCCCACCTCTTCCGCAAGGGCGCCGACGGCAAATACCGCTGCCTCTACTGCGAGCATAGAGATTAAATTTCATAAACAAAAACAGCATCCTCGCGGATGCTGTTTTTTGATTGAAAACGAAAGTTTTCTTCCTTATTAATATATATAGCGCATTTTAGCGATCTTTGCGAAGGAGTCGGTCGGCGATGATTTCGATACAGTTTTGATCGTCGGGCTAAAGGGATGCGGTCTTGGAGGTGAGACGGGACATTTTCTTGACAAAAAATCTCGAATATCAACTAATGCCATCAAACACCTTGATTTTTTATAAAAAATATGGTACAATATAGGGTACGTATGAGTTTTTAAGCGGGAGGTGAGCCTATGACAATTGAATATCTTATTTGCTTTCTGGCGTCGATCGGCTTGCTGATCGCATATGCGCTGATGGTAAAGAATAAGGAATTCTGGCTGACGATGCTTTTTGGCTGTGTTCCGGTAGTTAATCTCGGCTATACGCTTCTGGCAGCGGCAAATACGGTTGAGTTCGCAGTGCTCGCAAACGACATAGCCTACCTCGGCAGCGTTTTTCTTTCGATGTGCATGCTCCTGACCATCGTCCGCCTTTGCGGATTCAACATCAAACGCAAGCACGTCATTATCTGCCTCTCTCTCGGTGTTGTCATGTTCGCCGTTATCGCAAGCTCACCGATGATTCCCCTTTACTACAAGAGCGTCAGCCTCGAAACGGTTGACGGATCGGCAAAGCTTGTTAAGGAATATGGCGTACTGCATAACGCGTATCTCGTATACCTCGTCGGATATTTTACTGCAATGATCGTGGCGATCGTACATTCGGTAAAGGTCGGGAAGATCGGAAAGCCGAAGTTCGCGGGATTCATCGCGGGAGTCGTATGCGGAAATATAGTAGTGTGGCTGTTTGAGAAATTTATCGATTGGAATTACGAATTCCTTTCGGTGACTTACATAATCTCAGAGCTTCTGCTTCTTTTGGTCTACTGGATGATGCAGGACTACATTCACGTGAGCAAGATCCCCGAGCTTTTACATGAGTCACGGCGTCAGGCACCCGTTGATATCGCAACGATGACGGTTGAGGAGAAAATAATTAAGGTTCTTTCCTTCCTGAATGCGGGCGAAATACTCGCGGCGCGCGAACGCCAGATATTGGAAATGGTTCTCCAAAACAAAAAGAGAAAAGAAATTGCCGACGAGCTGTGCCTCTCGGAAAACACCATCAAGACCTACACGAGAACGCTGTATGGTAAGCTGGGTGTAAGCTCACGAGAGGAGCTTTATGCATTGCTAATTAAATAATCGTCTTTTGGGCGGCAGAGTGCATCTGCCGTCCTTTTTTGCGCTCAAAATCATTCCCTCACCCTTTTTTCACCCCTAATTTAGCGGTTTTCACCCCTTTGGGGTGTACCGAACATATATATAAATATGGTAAAATGTAGCCAAGATATAATCCGGAAGTCTCTAAACTGAAAAAACGGAGGTGGTGAGCGTGACCGACAAGCGCATTTTGTTCGGTGATTTTGAGTTTCCGAGGACAAACGGACTGGAGTATCTTTTAAATGAGGAAAAGCTTGTTACCGACTATCTGTTCGTCAACGAGCCACACGAAAGGTTTTCGATGTACTTTGAGGAAGGATTTCCGATCTTTGCCGTACCCGAAAACAGCGAGCGACCGTATTGCTTATTCGAGATGAAGAGCGATGGCAGAAAGATCAAATTTTTCTGCCCCGAAAAGCACACGAATATTGATACGGTGGTTTGGTACTTCTACGTGGAGCTACTTGACGAGAGAGGTGTAGTCCACGGTCTGCCCGGACAGGTCAGAGTCGGTATGCGTGACTTCAGGTCCGAGCTGGCAAAAGGTAAACCAAAATTCATCGAGGTTTTAGAAAATATCACCTTGAACACAACGGCTACTACAGCCTGAACACATTCTCAGAACGAGAAAGGAGAAATGACAATGAAAACGAAAAGATTTTTGGCATTATTACTGAGTGTAGTTATGGCGCTCGGTATGATGCCCTTGACGGCAGTTCACGCGCACGCTGAGGAGTACTCGTGGAATCCTAATGCCACTATGACGCTTAAATGCGGAGACGATGTGGTAGAACCCAAGGAGGTCATCGAAACTGCTGACACCAAGATGAAGGTGTATCAGATAAATTCGATTTCGGATTATACTCTGACGACCTCGGCTGATAACGATTATGCCGTTATGTTTGAGGTCAATTGGTCTGTGATCTCGGAGGATGAGTACGGTTACAAGAACTATGACTACGAGATGACCGTAACCCTTGATAATGTGACGATCCGCACTTACAACCCCCGTGTAGATCAAAACGAGAAAATTCACGCGGCTATGACATTCTCGGATGAGAAATGCGAGGAGAGATACGAAACCCTCAACATTCAGCTTGTGGGCAACAATACAGTAGAGCTGCTGGGCGTCAAGGACGATATGGCAGAAGATAGATGGAGCGCGGTCTCCTTCATCGGCCCTAATACCGTAATCAAGGGCGAAGGTACACTTAACGCTACATCCCGTTATAGCAATGCGGTAGGTGCGGTAAGCGCACTGTACACCGAAAACTCGGTTGGACTGTATGATACAGTTACCCTTAATGCTGCCGCTGACGTAAAGGCTAAGGAAGCTGACACACTCATCGGTGATGGACTTTACTTTGACGACTATGAATTTATCATGGAAGCGGGAACTACCACCAACATTAAAGCCTCAGGCTCGGGTATTATGCACGGCACACAACATGTACGCGCAGAATGGCTTAACAATATGCATATTGATGGCGATCTGGACATTCGTGCTGCCGATTACGGTATAAGCTGGCAGTCGGGCGGTATCAATATGGGTGACGGATCACATCTGATCATCAAGGGCCTTAGCGATGCTTCTGCTCCTAACGTTGGCATTCTTGTAAGACGCGGCGTTGTTGTCGGCGCAGGATGTACGCTTGAGGTTGACGCGCTCGGCTCGGCAATTTCCTGTCGAGCTGTTACCACCGCCAACCCTTCCTCACCGCTGATCGTGGGTATAAATTCGGTAGTGGAGCTGAGCGGCTCCGTAGACTCCAACGTATTCGTTCTTGATTGCGGCACAACGCTTGCGGGAACCAATAACGTTGTGAGCGGCAACGGCGAGGAATGGTTCGGAGAAAGATATCCTGTTTCTGAGCTTATGCTGGAGGAAGGCGCAAAGCTTACCATCAACGCCGGCTATCTTGCATTGCGCGCTGCTACAATGGAACTGAAAAACGGTTCCGAGCTGGATATCAGGACAGAAAAATATCCTGAATCTGAAAATGTGGAAGAAAGCATGGCCGTATATATTTCGACCAGCCGGAGCTACGTCCGCAACGGTGCTAAGCTTAATATTGAGGTGGCCTCGGATTATGCGATCTACGGATTTACAGGTCTCTATCTTGAGAGCAACAAGGTATACCTCAAGTCTGCAGACAAAGCACTCTATTCCGGTCTCGGTATGTACCGCGGCACAGATCCGGTAATCTATACCTTTGAAAGCGACGACGGCATAAACTGGATTCCCTTTGCCAATAAGAATTCCAAGCCCTATTTCACAACCGAAGAACCCGCAACACATATCTGCGCCGCATCCCGCACCGCAAATACGTACAGCGACAAGGTGTGGACACCGATTGAAAGCGAATATAAGCACACAGCCAAGTGTATTTACTGCGCGGCAGACATCGTTGCCGACTGTCAGTGGGACAGAGGCGTTTGGTATTATAGCGGCGGAGTTGATACGCTGAAATTCGAATGTGAGATCTGCGAGAGGGAAAGATTTTCCGACGTTGAATATCACAGCCACGTTTTTGAGAAGTGGACTCCTGTTATGGGTGATAATTATCTCAAGCACGAAAGCACTTGCACAGTGGAAGGCTGCGGCGCAAGCACTGAGGAGTACTGCTCCGGATATTACACTGACGAGTACCACGTATCTCTGAACACCCTTCGTCAGGATTGCACAAAGTGCGGCCAGTACACCACTCGTGAGATAGACACCTCTGCAGTCGAGATCGCGCACATAGAAGCAAAGCCCGCTACCTGTGGTGAAGTGGGTAACACAGAATTTTGGATCTGCGGTCACTGTAACAAATATTTCTCCGACGAAAGCTGTCAGCATGAAGTTGCACCTGCACAGGTCTATATCAGTCCTGAAGAGCATAAATACGTAAACAACACGTGCTCCAACTGCGGACATGAGATAAAATCGGCACGCTTTGAACAATCTATGGACGATACGTTCAGCAGTGATGACCGCTATCTTTACGTGCTGATCGGTATAGGAAGCGATGGCAAGCTGTATGCTATGGGTGAAGCAACAGCTGACGGCAGACGCTACGGTGTTGAGATTCCGAATGCACAGATAGATGAAAACGGAATAATCACACTTAAATCCGATCAGGCGGAATTCATGGATTTCGAATACTACTTCGAAAACGGGTCGGGTGCTTCTGTAACAAGCACATTTATGGTAGACGGAAACTATATGACCGCACGTTACGGTAAGATTTATACCTTCCCGCAGGATCGCCTTGACGATAAGAATAACCCCAGGCCCTTCTCTTTCAGATTCAAGAGCTATAGCGGCGAGAGCTCTCTCGGTTACGTTGACTGTGATCTTTACGATCCTTCCAACTACAGCCATACTCACGAATATATAACCTTCAATCCCGAAACGCATTATTTCGAGGCTTGTGAGGATAGACAGTATACTGTTTATCTCTACCGACAGGTATGCGATCACGAAGATATATACTTAACACATTCGACTCCCGTTGCGCCCACCTGTACTGAGCAGGGCTTCAGCGGAGATTTCTGGGAGTGCACAATGTGTTACAAGATATTCACAGACAAGAGCTGCAGCACCGAGCTTGTGCTTCCCGATTACTGCTATGATATAATCGAGTATTATCAGATTGATGCACTCGGTCACAGCTTCAACTCCGAAGGTGTTTGTAAAAACTGCGGAATGAAGCGTCCCGTGTACAAACCCGTTACTTCTCTTGAGCAGTTTGATCAGCTGAGCGATGATGCTTATTACATTATTGTTTTCAAGGACGGAGAGAAAACTTACGCAGCATTTCTTCCCGACCTTGACCACGTTAACGATCCTCTCTTTGCGGATATCAACGGCAACGGCATCGTCGATATGATGGAGACTGATGCAAACGCAAACGGAATTCCCGATTGTATTGAAAGCTATATCGACGAATACTGGGGCAGCGTTGACTACAATGAGGACGGAATCAAATCCGTTGAAGAGTACAACGAAGCGATCGGTTGGAGGGACGATGATGAAGACGTTGATGCAGATGACTACAAGCTCTTCTTTGAGGAGCGTATGTATTGGGATCTGTATTACGAATATGAAAACCAAGCATACGATGTGCCAAATATTGTCGAAGTAACCGTTGCTCCCGACGGCTCGATTACAATCATTGATGAGGGCGCAATGGAGTTCCAGATGATGCCTTCCGGTGTTTGGGGCGGTCAAGAGCATGATGATTCCGAACTGGAATACGAAAACATAAAAGAGACCGATCGTCTCCGCGCCGCTTGGGTTCCGAACTGGTGGATCGCCAACTACGGTACGATGGGCGAATACGGCGAAGAGCATTTTCTTACTCAGAACAGATGCTTCGGTGACCGCAATATGCCCGGTGTTATCGATAACAAGAACTGGAGAATCAGCTTTAACGAAGACGGCACCGCTCTGCTCGTCAGCACCTGGACGACCTTTGAAGATTCCGCCGCGCTTCAGCTTGTAAAATACACCGATGAAAACGGCAACGAGCGCCTCACGATGATTGGTTGTTATGGCGAACTGTGGCAGTACAGCGATATTCTTTCGAACTGTACAGTAATCAGCGGAGCATACCTCTACGCTTCCGAGCCCGCGTTCGATCACGAACACGTATGGGGTCCTTGGGCGAATGACGAAGTTGCCGAGACCCACACTCGCAGATGTACCGTTGAAGGCTGCGATAAGAAACAGACCGAAAATCATAATTGGGATAACGGAGTGCAGACAGAAGCTCCTACCTGCACCGAACCCGGCACGAAACTTTATACCTGTCCCGACTGTAAAGCCACCAAGACCGAACCTATCCCCGCTCTTGATCACGATTGGGGCGAGTGGACTTACGATAGCGTAGATTCTCACATTCGCCATTGTAAGAGAGAAAACTGCAATGCCGAGGACTTTGGCGGTCACGAATGGGGCGATTGGGTAAGTGTGGACGCAAACACTCACAAAATGACCTGCTCTATCTGTAGCGGTTATCAGACTGACGATCACGACTTTGATAACGGTGTTGTGACTCAAGAGCCTACCGAATGGGAAGCCGGTATCAAAACCTATACCTGCGGTATTTGCTCTCACACCAAGACCGAGCCTATTGACAAGCTGGTGCACGAATGTATTTGGTCTGATTGGTATCCGAACGGTGACGAAAACCACAAGCGTGACTGCTTGGATGATAACTGCGATAAGTTCGAAACCGAGGATCACGAGTGGGATGACGGTGTAATCACCACAGAGCCCACCTGTAAGGAAAAGGGTGTTAAGACATTTACTTGTCAGGTCTGTATGCATACAAGAACAGAGGACGTTCCTACCACAGACCATGAGTTCGGCGATTGGACTCCTAACAATGACGGAAAGACACACAGCCGTTTCTGTAATTGTTCCGAATCTGAAACCGAAAATCATAAATTTGATGATGGTGAAGTAACTCAAGCTCCTACTCACGAAGCTGTGGGAGAGAAGAAATACACTTGTTCCGATTGCGGATATTTCTACACCGAGGATATTCCCGCGCTTACGGAACACGAATGGGGTGAATGGGTAATCAACAAGCTTGATAATTCTACCCACATCCGCTTCTGTATCTGCAACGAAAGCCAGACCGCGCCTCATAACTTTGACGAGGGCGTAGTTACCACCGAGGCAACGCATACGTCCAAGGGCGTTAAGACCTTCACCTGCGGCGATTGCGGATACACCTACGACGAAGAGATTCCTACAACTCCCGATCACGAGTGGACGAATTGGTCTCCTAACGGCGACGGAACACATACAAGAGCTTGCCGTTGTAATGCAAATGAGACCAAGGATTGTACTTATGACGATGGTGTTGTGACAGAAGAGCCTACTCACGTTGAACCCGGCACAAAGCTCTTTACCTGTACCGTTTGCGGTCACACCTATGAAAAAGACATTCCTGCTCTCACAGAGCACGAATGGGGTGAATGGGTAGTCAATAAGGTTGACGAGGCTAATACTCATATCAGATTCTGTATCTGTAACGAAAGCGAGACCGCGTCTCATAACTTTGATAACGGAGAGATGCTTGAGCGTCCTACCACGGATAGCACCGGACTTGCAAGATATACTTGCGCCGACTGCGGTTACAGCTGCGAAAAGGAGCTCCCCGTTCTCAAGAATCCTGACGTTGACGGCGACGGCGAGATTGCAGAGAAGGATGCTGAAGAGATTCTCGAGTTTATCGTTGCTCCCGAGGCGGAGGCTGATACAGAGGGGCTTGACATTGATGGCGACGGAGACGTTGATGTCAGAGACGTTGCGATGATCCTTCCTTATATTACTACAAATAATTAATCGAAAAATCTCACGGGGCATACGGACCGCTGTCTATATGCCCCGGGGAAAGCAAAATTGTTATGAATGGCAATTATTGGATTGGGAAATTATAAATTATTTTTTAAAATCTATTGACTTTTGAGTGAAAAACTGATATAATTATCAAAGATATACGTATTTGACAATGGATAACTATTTGTCAAGTCGCAAATGACTGATTTTTGCCGCAAAAAAGGAAGCTTTTTGCGGTCTATCGGCATCTTAATTTAAAGGAGCGTATATTAAAATGAAGAAAATAGTAAGTTTTGCTACGGCGATTCTGATGATTGTTCAGATTCTTGCGCTTAGCGTGACTGTTTCGGCTCTGCCCACATCTTCGATTTCTATTTCAAGCGGAGAAGGATATGAGGGGAATACAGTTGAACTGTCTGTTTCAATTGCAAATAATACCGGCTTTGGCGGTATTTCCATAAATGTAAATTTCGATAAGAACGTTCTTGAGTTCGTAGGCGCGGAATGCAAGCTTGCCGGCGGTTATTCCGAGATTACTCCCGTCGCAACAGCTAATTCGGCGGCTTCCGTAAACCTTGCTTACGTAGGAATCGCAAATGTTTCCGCAAACGGCGAGCTCTTTACCGTAAGCTTCAAGATCAAGGAAGGCGCGGCACTCGGTGACAGCGCTCTGACTCTTGTTTTTGACGATGCTTCTTTCGTATATGACGGAGACCTGCTCAAGGATTTCACCGCAACCGTAAACGGCGGCAAGATCACGGTTAAGGAAAAGCCCGCGGGACTTCTTGGCGACGTTAACCTTGACGGCGAGATTGATGCCAATGACCTTACTATGCTAGCCCGTCACGTTGCAGGTATTGAGGTTCTTACTGCTCCCTTGGCTTTGTCTAACGCAGATATCAATGCGAACAGCGATATTGCTGCGGACGACCTTACCGCACTCGCTCGTCATGTTGCGGGTATTGAGCATATCGTTCAGTAATTAATTTTTGGATTTAATAAAATCAATATAAACAAGAAATTTATTAATGGAGGATTTTTAGTTATGACTAAAAAACTGATTTCTCTCCTTCTGTGTGTTGCTATGGTTGCATCGCTCTTTGTTGCGACCGTATCTGCTGCAGCCGGAGAAACAAACATCACGCTGTCTGTTAGTGCCACCGAAGTAAATGTTGGTGACTCTATAACAGTAAAGCTTGGTGTTATCGGAATGACTGCATCTTCTGTAGCATTCGGCTTTGACTTTGACACCGAGTTGCTTGAAGTAACTGCAATCAGCAATGCCGGCAGTGCAAAGCTGAGCTATATGTATTATGACGAATTCGAAGAGGCTGACCTCTCCGCTGATTTGTCTGCAACTTCGGTTTCCACTAAGGCTGAAGCAAACAATAGCGGTCATGTTGGCGTGGTATTTACCAATACCAATGACGTTAAGTATTCTGCAAAAGAGGCTGTAGTTCAGGTCAAGTTCACGGCTCTCAAGGCTGGCGTTGTAGAGTTCACAATGTTTGAGGACTCTGCGGGAGCTGACGGATATAAGAACGAATGGATTGATGAAACTACCGTAACCATCACCGCTCCTCACGTTTGCGAGCCCGCAGACACCAAGTATGAGAGCAACGGGAGCGCACACTGGCAGCTCTGCTCCTGCGGAGCAAAGCTCAATGAGGGCACCTGCTCCGGCGGAAGCGCAACCTGCACCGCAAAGGCTGTATGTTCTGTTTGCGGCAATACTTATGGCGAGCTTGCTGCTCACACTTATACTGCTGAAGTTAAGAAGGCAGAAGCGCTCGTAAACGCTGACGCTATCAACTGCACCACCGCAGCTGTTTACTACTACTCTTGCTCCGCTTGCGGCGCTGTAGAGGGTAAGGCTGATCACACCTTCAAGGGTGACGTTGACGGCTCCAAGCATGCCGGCATCACTCCCGTAACCGGACAGGCTGCAACCTGCACCGTTGACGGTTGGAAGGATTACTACAAGTGCGCATGCGGCGTTATCTTTGCTGATGCTGCAGGCACCACCGTTATCGCAGATCTCGACGCTTGGAAGGCAGGTGACGGTAAGATCGCGGCTGCTCACACTCTCGGCGAGCTTGTTCAGGAACTCGCTCCCAAGCACACCAAGGACGAGCTCGTAGCAGGTATGAAGGCTCACTACATCTGCTCTGTATGCTCCAAGTACTTTGACGAGTCCAAGGTTGAAACCACCAAGGCAGATCTCGTTATCGCAGCTCCCGTACATACCTTCGAGGGTGCATGGATCTCTGCAGGAGAAGCAGGCCACGCTAAGGCATGCTCTTGCGGACTCCTTGATACTCCCGTAGCTCATACTCCCGATATTCCCGCTCCCACCGAGACTCAGAAGCAGCTTTGCTCCGATTGCGGCGAAGTTCTTGCACAGGAACTCGGCCACCAGTGCCATATGCACCTGACCTTCGTTAAGGGTGAGGATGCTTGGTGTGAGAAGGACGGTAACATCGAGCACTACATTTGCGAATGCGGCAAGTTCTACACCGACGCAGAAGCAAAGAATCCCGTTGCTGATGTTGTTATCCCCGGTCTTGATCATGAAATCAAGATGACTGCTCTTGCAGTAGGCGAAACCAATGGCACTCAGCACGTTGATATGTGTAAGAGATGTCTTAAGCAGTTCGGCACTCCCGAGGATCACTACTCCACCGGCGACAACGTTGCTACCTGCCAGAAGCTCGCAGTTTGTGACGTATGTAAGGTTACTTACGGCGAAAAGCTTGAGCATAAGTATGATGCATACGACGTAAAGACCAAGGAAGGTCACGCAAAGGCTTGCGTATACGGTTGCGGCACCACCACTACCGTTGAGGATCACGTTGACGATCCTACCGGCGAATTCTGCGAAGTTTGCGAATTCGTATACCACACTTGCGGCGGCAAGGAAATGACCCTTGTTAAGGAAGATCCCGCTTCCTGCGACGAAAACGGCATGAAGGCATACTATACCTGCTCTTGCGGTAAGAACTATGCTGATGCTGATGCTAAGACCGAGATCACCGATCTTAATTCTCTCATCATCCCCGCTACACACACCGTTGTTGTAGTTGAGGGTTACGCAGCAACCTGTCTTGCCAACGGTCTTACCGATGCAAGCTACTGCTCCGGTTGTGACGAGGTTTACGCTGTAGCTACCGTTATTCCCGCAACCGGCCACGACTGGACCGCATGGGTAACCATCAGCGTTGAAAACGGCGACAAGGTACAGGTTCGTGCATGTGCTTGCGGCGCAATCGAAGAGACTGTTGACCATACTCATAAGCTTGTTAAGGTTGATGCAGTAGCTCCTACCTGCACCACCGAGGGTAATATCGTATACTGGTACTGTGAGACCTGTACTTGGATGGAGACTGAAGGCGGCGTTTCTACCAACAGACTGGCAGTTATCCTTCCCATCACTCACGACCTCCAGCACGTAGAGGCTAAGGATGCAACCTGCCTCGAGCTCGGTAACATTGAGTACTGGGCATGTAAGAACTGTGACCGCATTGAGGTTGCAGGCGGCGTGCTTTCCAACATCAAGGCTGTTCAGCTTCCCACTCTTGACCACACCATCGAGCACGTAGCAGCTAAGGCTGCAGGCTGCGAGGCTGAGGGCAACGTTGAGTACTGGTACTGCACCGTTTGCGGTTACGCTTGGCTCGACGAGGCAAGAACTCTTGTAACCAACCTCCAGTCCGTTAAGCTTGGTGCAACCCACGACCTCCAGCACGTAGAGGCAAAGGCAGCTACCTGCCTCGAGCTTGGTAACATCGAGTACTGGGCATGTAAGAACTGTGACCGCATTGAGGTTGCAGGCGGCGTGCTTTCCAACATCAAGGCAGTAATGCTTCCTACTCTCGATCACGATATCGAGCACGTAGCAGCTAAGGCTCCCACCGCTACCGAAAACGGTAACATCGAGTACTGGTACTGCAAGGTTTGCGGTTACGCATGGCTTGATGCAAACTGCACCAAGAATACCAACCTCAAGGCTGTTATTCTTCCCGCAACCGGCGAACCCACCGAGCCTTCCAACCCCGGCACCGGTGACAACGCTATCTTCTTCGCAGTAGCCCTCGTTGCAGTTGCAACTCTCGGCGCAGCTGTTATCACCTTCAAGAAGAAGAGAGAAAACTGATAAACAGTTAAACTTATAAATAGAACCGGCTGAGCCATTTGGCTCAGCCGGTTTTACTTTTAAAACATAAATTCCGTTTTGATACTTTCCGTGTTGTCCTCCGAGTATTCAAGCTCCTCGGAAATGATGCGTGCGAGGTCAAATATGTCTTCATTTTCCGCAGATAGCGCGCGCAGAAGATTTTCGCAGAAGAGAGAGAATCCGAGAGCGGCGCGGAATTCGTATTCATCGGCGGCGCACATGCAATGCCTGTATATGAAATAAGCCAGTGCACGTTCGAATAATTCGTATTTATTCGCGCTGAAGGAAGCCTTTGGCGCATTAATAAACAGTTTTTTGTGTTCTTCGTCAAGGTATTCAAGTGACGAAAGGATTTCGTTACGTGATCCTATTGTAAAATCCGTTGGCATAGAATAAGATGAGGCTATGAGTGACAGCCTATGAGCGTAATCAACGGATCGGTCTGATAAGATCTTATACAGCTTTTCGGTTTCGGCAACAGCGTCAAAATCGGTCACGTCATCCTCTTCATTGATTTCGTCTATTATCTTGAAGTCGGTGTAATCGTCCGAGCCGAGGATGATGCGGCAGGCTTCCTCACAGGAAAGTCCGAGTCCGACAAAGCATCCGCGCAAGTTGTAATTATAGAACCGTGGGTGCTCGCGGCAGATGTCGCAAAGGCAGTCGTCACCGATCTCGCATATAATTTTGCATAGACCGCTTTCGTCAAGATGCGGACAGCGGTCACGTTTATCAAGGCGGAAATGACCGTCCTCAATGCTGTTTCTGATATTTTTGCCGTAAGAATGGCTCAGCGATCCGTATTTTTCCATGGTATCGGCGTCGATGTCGATTTCCCAACCGACACAGCAGCTGTGACGGCAGCGGTCGGCGATGCAAGTGAATCCCGAATAATAGTTCGGAGCATAAAGTTTCATGTTATATTACCTCTTTCGTAGCTAAATTATAGCATAACGAAGGGGGGGTTGTCAAGGAGAGTTTTTGCTTTATTCTATTGACAAAAGCGCATTTTTGAAGTATAATAATAATATATCTGAAATTCGGAGGGCCACTGATATGATGTGGACAATATGTTATATTCTTTCGGTGTTGGTCCTGATAGTAACAACTATATACAGTATAGGCGTTGTATTGGGTTATTCTGATAAAAAATACAAAGAGCATTGGGCAAAAATTGTTTTTGGTCTGGTATTTGTTTCATCATTTATAATCTTTTTACCGGTTCACGCATGTAGCTCATCCGATGGAATATTTGGAATAATCAGCACGGTTTTCCTGTCGTTTTTCACGTCAATGCAAACTTTCGGCATGGGATGTGAATACGCTGTTGTGGGCGATGCTCTGTTTGCCTGTCCCGAATATCTCGTGGATCTTTACCAATCGTGGGTAGTATTCCTTTTTGTTGCGGCTCCTGCCTGCACGTTCGGTGTGGCTCTTTCCTTCTTTAAAAATCTCGTGTCTCATATCCAGTACAGAACGATTTACAGAAACAGAGACGTATACGTTTTCTCCGAGATCAACGAACGCTCTGTTGCTTTGGCAAGGAGTATCAAAGAAAATAACGATAAAAGCGGAACTCAGATTCTTTTGGTTTTCACAGACGTTTTTGAGGCAAAGGACGAGGAGTCGTTCGAGCTTATGAACAGTGTCAAGCAGCTGGGTGCGATCTGTTTCAAGGATGACATACTTGTCATAGATTTTGCCAAGCATTCGGCAAAAAAATCACTTTCGTTTTTCACGATCGGAAAAAATCAGAACGAGAATCTCAATCAGACAATCAAGCTTATAGAAAGATACAAGGAGCGCGAAAACACAAATCTTTATTTCTTCTCAACAAGTATGCAAAGCGAGATGCTGTTTTCATCGCTCGACAAGGGAAAGATCAAGGCAAGACGTATAAACGAAGTCAGATCGCTCGTAAACCGTGTTCTTTACGATCACGGTGAGAAATTCTTCAACGTCGAAAGCGAAGGTGAAGACGGAACAAAGCTCATTTCAGCGATGATCGTCGGAATGGGTCAGCACGGTACCGAGATGGCAAAGGCTCTGACGTGGTTTTGTCAGATGGACGGATACAGCTTTGAGATCAACGGCTTTGATAAGGATCCGCTGGCAGAGGAAAAGTTCAAGCAGATCGCTCCTGCGCTGTTTACTTCAGAGTACAGAATAAAAATTCATTCGAATTGTGACGTTGATACCGATAAATTCGGAGAAGCAGTAAAGAAGCTGAAAAACACGAGCTACGTTCTTGTTTCGCTTGGCGATGACGACAGAAATATTAAAACGGCTGTTTATCTGAGAATGTGCTTCGAACGCATCGGAATAAAGCCCGTTATTCAGGCAATAGTTAATACTCATAATAAGAACGTATTGCAGGGAATAAAGAATTTTAAGAATCAGGAGTATAAAATCGACTTCATCGGCGACCTTGAAACCTCTTATTCCGAGGACGTTATCGTCAATTCCGCGCTCGAAGACGAGGCGCTTGCTGTCCATTTGCTTTATAGTTCAAATCCGGAGGATTTCTGGTCCTTTGAATATAACTACCGTTCTTCTACGGCTACGGCAATTCATAACCGCGCGAAGTGCATATGCAACATTCCCGGCATCATGAAGACTGAAGACGAACGAACCGAGGAAGAGCGCTTGAATTTGCAGAAGCTCGAGCACAGGCGTTGGAATGCGTATATGCATTCTGAGGGCTACGTTTTCAGCGAAAAGAGAAACGATCTTGCCAAAACGCATAACAATATCACGCATTTTGATGCTCTTGACAAAGAGATCCAGGAGATCGACAGCCGCGTAGCTGCGGCACCCCCGTCGACCAAGAATTAACGTTCTTATCAGGTAATTATTTAAAAAATATATAAAACAAAGGAGAATCATCATGAAAAAGACCATCGCAAAATCCATCGCGCTCGTTATGGCGGCAGTTATGCTCGTATGCATGTTTGCATCTTGCGGACAGAAGATCGAAAAGGGCACCTACAAGGCTGAAGTCGAGTTTCTCGGACAGGGTGTCGGCGTTACTTATACCTTCAGCGGCAACAAGCTTGAGGCTGAAAGCAACCTGAGCATCCTCGGCATTGATAAGAACAAGACCACAACCGGTACAT
Source organism: Clostridia bacterium (assembly GCA_017628755.1). Lineage (GTDB taxonomy): Bacteria > Bacillota > Clostridia > Oscillospirales > CAG-272 > CAG-390. The sequence continues at coordinate 15,998 of JAGBYM010000035.1, forward strand.
ACGAGATCATCAAGTATGATGACGGCGACCTTGAGATCAAGATTGATTTTGAGGAAGAGACCGATCTTTTCAAGGATGGCACTTATGCCTACTCCGAGGGCGACGGTTACATCAAGATTGGTATAATCAAGTACGAAAAGGTAGACTGATCAATATAAAAACGGCTGCGAAAGCAGCCGTTTTTATTACTTTTTTGCCCTATTATCTTTACAAAAGAGGAAGATTGTGGTATACTATATAGTGATGTATTATTCTCTGCAAGGGGGTATGGATTTGAAAAACAATAATTTTAAGGCATGGCTTTATTTGCTTCCCGCAATCCTGTTTTTGGGGGCATTTATGGTTTATCCTCTCATCGACGTTTTTATATATTCCTTCGAGGAGGGCTATAATTCTGCGTCGCAGACATTTTTCGGTGTCGGATTTTATAACTATCAGTACATATTGCGCGACCCCTATTTCCTGCAGGCAGTGAAGAACACCTTTATCCTTGTTATCATCACCGTGCCGATCTCGACGGGTCTGTCGCTCCTGATCTCGGTTGCGCTGGCGTCGATCAAATCGCTTCGCAAGCTCTTCCAGACGGTATATTTTCTCCCCTACGTAACCAACACCCTCGCGGTCGGTCTTGTTTTTATGATCCTATTCAAGAAAACGGCGTACACTGACGGCATGGTCAATCTTCTGATCAACTTCTTCGGCGGCGAGTCTGTGGACTTCATAGACGGTCCCTACTGGGCGAAGATGCTGATCCTCTGCCTCTATACCGTCTGGGTCGTTATGCCCTTCAAGATACTGATCCTGACGAGTGCGCTTGCCTCGGTAAATCAGAATTATTACGACGCCGCGCTTGTTGACGGTACAACGAAATGGCGTATGTTTACAAGGATCACGCTCCCGATGATCTCGCCCACGCTCTTTTATCTCATTATCACGGGCTTTATCGGCGCGTTCAAGGCGTACAGCGATTCCGTCGCGCTATTCGGAGTCGACCTCAACGCCGCGAAGATGAATACCATAGTCGGCTACGTTTACGATATGCTTTACGGCAACAGCGGCGGTTTCCCGTCCTATGCTTCCGCGGCGGCTATCCTGCTTTTCATCATCGTGCTGACGATCACGTGCATCAACCTGCTGATAAGCAAGAAGCACGTTCATTATTAAGAAAGGGGACGGATTATGGACAAAAATGCAAATATCCGCCGCAAGATTTTGAAGATCGCGGTCTTCACCCTGCTTGTTTTCTGGGCTCTTGTGGTAATTTTCCCTTTCTATTGGATGCTTCTGACCTCGGTTAAGAGCTACGCATCCTACAATACCGAGTACATCCCCAAGTTTTTCACGCTTTCCCCGACCTTTGAAAACTACGCGCAGGCATTCTCCGCGGTTCCGCTTGCTAAATACTTCCTCAATACCGTGATCTTCACGGTTGCGACCACCGCGCTGATGCTCGTCATCGCAATTCCTTCGGCTTTCGCCTTCGCAAGACTCGAGTTCAAGGGCAAGAATCTGCTCTTTGTCTCCTTCCTTGCGCTTATGATGATCCCGACCGAGCTTGTGGTCATCACGAATTTTACAACGATCACCAATCTCGAGATGAGAAACACCTTCACGGGTCTCATCCTTCCCTCGGCGGCTTCGGTATTTTACATCTACCTCTTGAAGGAAAACTTCGAGCAGGTGCCCGACGAGCTCTACCTTGCCGCAAAGGTTGACGGTACGACCGATTTCAAGTACCTTATGAAGGTTCTTGTGCCGATCTGCCGCCCCACAGTCGTGACGGTCACGATCCTCAAGGTCATCGAGTGCTGGAACTCCTACGTATGGCCGAGACTTATCACCGATGATCAGGCGTATTACCTCGTATCAAACGGTATTCAGGAGATCCGCGAGAACGGCTTCGGACGCGAAAACATCCCCGCGATGATGGCGGCTGTCGTTGTTATTTCGCTCCCGCTGATCGTGCTCTTCCTCGTATTCCGCAACAAGATCATGGCGGGCGTCGCGAGAGGAGGTACAAAGGGATGAAAAAGCTTATTTGTGCTCTCATTGCCCTTGTCCTTTGCCTCGGCACGCTTAGCGGCTGTCACGGTACAAAAAGGCAGAAGGCTTTTGAGATTCCCGAGGAATTCGACAGCGAAAAGCAGTACACGATCACCTTCTGGGCAAAAAACGATAACAACACAGTTCAGCAGGAGATATATAAAAACACCGTTGCTTCATTTGAGGAGCTTTATCCGAATATCAAGGTTGAGCTTAAGCTTTATTCGGATTACGGCTTGATCTACAATGACGTTATCACAAACATTTCAACCGGCACGACTCCGAACGTCTGCATCACGTATCCCGACCACATTGCCACCTATATGACGGGCGATGACACGGTAGTTCCGCTTGACGCGCTTATGGCGGACGAAAAATTCGGTCTCGGCGGCAGCGAAGTGCGCTTTGAGGCGCCGAAAAAGGACGAAATTATCGGGAAATACCTTGAAGAGGGCGTCATCGGCGGCGTTCAGTACGCGATCCCCTTCATGCGTTCGAGCGAGGCTTGCTATATCAACAAGGATCTTGTTGAAAAGCTCGGATTCACTCTGCCCGAGACTCTGACCTGGGATTTTGTCTGGGAGGTCTCTGAAAAGGCTATGGAGAAGGACGCCGAGGGCAATTTCCTCGTCAACGGACAGAAGGTGCTCATTCCCTTTATCTATAAGTCGACCGACAATATGATGATTCAGATTCTGCGCCAGCAGGGCGCCGCATACTCGACCGAAGAGGGCGAGATCGGACTTTTCAACGATACTGCAAAGGAATTCCTTTTTGAGATCGCGGAGCATACCGCCAGCGGCGCGTTTTCCACCTTCAAGATCTCATCCTACCCCGGAAACTTCCTCAATGCGGGTCAGTGTATCTTTGCGATCGACTCGACCGCGGGCGCAACCTGGATGGGCGCGCATTCACCGCAGGGAGATATCCACGAGGATAGAAAGGTCGAATTTGAAACCGCTGTAATGGCGATTCCGCAGTTTGATACAGAGAACCCCTCAATGATCTCGCAGGGCCCGTCGGTCTGCGTTTTCAATAAGCCGGATAACGGGGAAGTGCTTGCTTCCTGGCTCTTTGCGCAGTATCTTTTGACAAACGATATTCAGATCGCGTATTCGCAGACCGAGGGCTACGTTCCCGTAACCGCAAAGGCGCAGAACGATCCCGTTTACGTCGATTATCTCTCCCGTGAGGGTGAGGACAACGATCTTTATTACGACGTCAAGATCAAGGCGACCAAGCTCGCGATCGAATATACCGACAAGAGCTTCGTAACTCCCGTCTTCAACGGCTCGGCGTCGCTCCGAAACGCCGCGGGGCAGCTGATCGAGGAGGTTGCGAAGGCGACAAGACGAAACAAGACCGTTGACGATGCCTTTATTGAAAACCTTTACGGCGAGATGACCTCGCTTTACCGCCTTGACGGAATCGGCGGCGGACAGAGTGGCAGAGCAGAGCTCGGCGAGCTTCCGTCAACAGCCGTTATGCTCCTTTCCGTGATCGGTGCCGCGTGGGTATTTATCGGCGTTTATCTCCTGATCGGATACCTTAAAAAGCGAAAAAATCAAGGAAATACTTGACATTTTGTAAGTTTTGGTGTATAATGATACTTGTAAAATCTTTTAAAAATTTTTCAAAGGAGAAAACAAAATGAAAAAGATTCTTGCATTACTTATGGTTCTTTGCATGGCAGTTTCTCTCTTCGCTTGCGCTGAGAAGTTTGACCCCGCAAAGAAGTCCGAGGGCGTTATGACCTATGCTGAGTACGATGCAGCAGCTCTGGATGCTGAAGTTGTTATCGAGGCATACGTTCAGGCTACCCAGTCCTGGTGGGACAACAAGATCACCGCATACCTTCAGGATCCCGATGGCGCATACTTCTGCTACGAGATGGCATGCTCCGAAGAGGACGCAGCTAAGCTTACCCAGGGTACCAAGATCAAGGTTACCGGCTTCAAGGCTGCTTGGGCAGGCGAAGTTGAGATCGTTGACTGCTCCTTCGAGTTCGTTGAGAGCGAAAAGTGGGTTGCTGAGGCTACCGACGTTACCGCGCTTCTCGGCACCGATGAGCTCATCAAGCATCAGAACAAGTTCGTTACCTTCAAGGGTCTTACCGTTGTTGGCGTTGAGTACAAGAACGGCGAACCCGGCGACGATGTTTACGTAACCGTTTCCAAGGACGGCGCTGAGTACAGCTTCTGCATCGAGATCTATCTTACCGGCGCAGATACCGACGTTTACAAGGCAGTTGGCGAGCTCCAGGCTGGCGACACCGTTGACGTTGACGGCTTCCTTTACTGGTACGAGGGCGTTAACACCCACATTACCAACATTGTAAAGAAGTAATTGCATCACATAAAAAACCGACGGCAAAGCCGTCGGTTTTTTATTGTTAAAATACCCGAAAAACGCTTGACAAATTTTGTATGTAATGATATAATACTATTATATTAATATACATAGGATGGTTATATTATGTCAGAGCAGATATTTGTATCATACCGCAGAGACGGCGGCGACGTTACCGCAAAGCTTATATGCGAAGCTTTGAAAAATCGCGGATATACTGTTTTTTATGATTACGATTCTATTTGCGGCGGATATTTTGATGACCGCATAATCACCGCAATTGAAAATTGCAACGATTTTGTTCTGGTTCTGCCCAAAAACGCGCTCGACCGTTGCTCGAACGAGGACGACTGGGTAAGACAGGAAATCACCTGCGCTATGCAGCACGGAAAGAATATCATCCCCGTGTTGGCTCCCGATTTCGTTTTCCCCAAGGAACTGCCCAAGGATATTGAAAACGTAAGCCGAATCAACGGCATACAATTTGTAATGGCATTTTTTGAAGCCGTGATGGGATCGATCGTGGACAGACTCATCTCAAAGCCCAAAAAGATTATCGATCCTGATGACGACAAACTTAAGCCGAGCGAAGGTCTTGAATTTAAATTTGACAGCGATCTCAAAGGTTACAGTGTAAAAATGGGACATTGTACCGATACCGAAATCGTGATACCCAAAACGTATGACGGCAAGATAGTTGTCGCTATCGGCCACAGAGGCTTCAAGGAGTATTCTGCAATCAGGAAGGTTGTTATTCCGAATACGGTTGTCAAGATCGATGACGGAGCGTTTAACGGCTGTTCTATGCTTGAAGAAGTGACCATACCCGATAGCGTTACCGAAATCGGCGGATGGGCGTTTTACGGATGCACCTCTTTGAGATACGTGATTATCCCCAAAAACGTCTGCGTTATCGGTAAGCGCGCGTTTACGGGATGTGCGTCTCTCGGTCTGTTTTCCGTAGACGCTGAAAACAACGCTTTTTGCGCTGTTGACGGTCATTTGTTTACAAAGAATAAGCAAAAGCTTGTGGCTTATGCTTTAGGCAAGAAAGAAACTGCCTACGTTGTTCCGGATGGGGTAAAAGAGATCGCAGACAGTGCGTTTGCGCATTCGGATGAACTTGAGAGCATAACGATTCCCGATAGCGTGACCGATATCTCGTCGGATGCTTTTTATCAGTGCTCCGCGCTCAAAAATGTTACGTTATCAAAGAACGTCAGAATTATTAACGAAGACTGCTTCAGAGAATGTACGTCACTTGAGAGCATCGATCTACCGGAAGGTATCACCTGCATCGGAAAAGGCACTTTCTACAAGTGTTCAAATCTTAAATATGCTGATATCCCGAATAGCGTCAGAGAACTTGGTAAATGGGCGTTTTACGAATGCAGATCACTTGAAAAGATTGTTATTCCCCAAAACGTTCAAGCTATCGATGCAAGAGCTTTTACCAAATGTATGGCAGTACAGTATTTCTCCGTAGATGCCGACAATAAATATTTCCGCGCCGTAGACGGCAATTTGTATACAAAGGATATGAGAACGCTGGTGGCTTATGCTCCCGAAAACAAGAATGAATCCTTTGTTCTTCCTGCCGGCGTGCAAAATATTGAAGACAGTGCTTTTTCGGAGTGCCGTTATATCAAATATTTTACCGCTTCAAAGGAATTGATGAAAATTGGAGATTTCGCATTCGATGCATGCTCGGGACTTGAAAGGGTCATGCTTTCCAAGTGCATGAGCCATATCGGTTCAAACGCTTTCAAAAGATGTGTGCGCCTTGATAGCATGGTTATCCCCAAAGGAATAACTTGCATTTCGGACGATGCGTTCAGAGAGTGCTCGGCACTGAAAAGCGTTACTCTGCCCCGCGGCTTGCTCGGAATAGGCGAAAGTGCTTTCTATAACTGTACAAGCCTTGAGGACGTGTCTTTGCCGGATAGCGATACGGATATTGGCAAATGGGCATTTTACGGATGTGCTTCCTTAAAGAACATTACAATACCCAAAAACGTTAAATACATTGGCGCGCGTGCTTTATCAATGTGTACCAAGCTTGAATCTATACGTGTAAGTGCTTTCAATAAGAATTATTGCAGTCAAGGCAAGCACCTTTATACCAAGGATATGAAAACGATCGTTGCATATGCTCTTGCAAGTAAAGAGATTTCATATGAATTGCCGGATAGCGTCAAGAGAATTGAAGATAGTGCTTTTTCCCATAGCGTTAATTTGATGAGCGTTACTCTCCCGCGCGATCTGGAAAGTATAGGAGAATTCGGCTTGTATGATTGCAAGTCGCTCAAACAGATCAACTATAAAGGTACAGTGTATTCTTGGAAGTCTATTCTGCTTGGAAAATCCGTATTGACTAAATCAGGTACGAACAAGATCACCTGCACTGACGGAACCGTAGATATTTAATGAAAAAATGACTCGGACGGAGCTTTTGCCCCGTCCGAGTTATTTTTTCAGCATTTTTTAAAAAATATCTTGCGTAACCTCTTGCTTGTCACGCGGCGTAATGATGTATAATAACAGTAACAATATAAACGGAGGCACAAAAAATGGATCAGATTATGGAATTTCTTCCCTTTATAATCCCGCTTGCCCTGGCGCAGTTTTCGCTGATGGCTTTTGCGGTGTATCACATTGTTACTCACAAAACTTATAAGAGAGGCAACCGCGTGCTCTGGCTGATCGTCAGCATAGTCATCAACTTCATCGGGCCGATCCTTTATTTCGTGTTCGGCAAAGAGGACGCGTAATATGAACGTGCTTGAAATACACTCTCTCGAAAAGCGATTTGGCGACAAGCGCGTGCTCTGCGGGCTCGATATGATCGTGCCCGAGGGGAGCGTTTTCGGATTCGTCGGCAGAAACGGCGCGGGTAAGACCACGACGATGAAGTCGGTGCTCGGACTGCTGAGGCCCGACGGCGGCGAGATATTCGTTGCGGGCGAGGCTGTAAAATTCGGTCAGACACCCACCAACCGCCATATCGGCTACCTTCCCGACGTCCCCGAGTTTTATGCCTTTATGACCCCGCGCGAGTATCTGCAACTTTGCGGCGAGTGCATGAATATGGAAGAGAAGGAAATAAGATCGAGAAGCGAGGAGCTGCTCGAGCTCGTCGGTCTGGGAAGTGAAAACCACCGTATCAAGGGCTTTTCGCGCGGAATGAAGCAAAGGCTCGGTGTCGCGCAGGCGTTGCTTGGCAGCCCGAAGCTTCTCATCTGCGACGAGCCGACCTCCGCGCTCGACCCGATCGGCAGACGCGAGATACTTGACGTGCTCATCTCGGTCAGGGAGCGCACGACCGTACTCTTTTCGACGCACGTGCTCTCGGACGTTGAGAGCATCTGCACAGACGTTGCCCTTCTTGAGGGCGGCAGGATCGCGATGCAAGGTGCCGTGAGCGAGCTGAAACGCGCGGGACGCCGTGAGGAATTCAGAGCCGAGATGCTTGTCGCCGATTCGGCAGAGGAACTTCTTGAAGCCTTCCCAGATGCTGTGCGCGAGGGCCGCGTAACGGTCGCTTTTTCGGGCGGAGAAGAGAGGATCTTTGAAGTTCTTTCCTTTATTGGCGCAAATAAACTGCCTCTGCGCAAAATAGAGCGCGCCGAAACCTCGCTTGAGTCGCTTTTTGCGGAGGTTATAAAATGAGAGTCTTTTTGGCATTTTTCAAAAAAGAACTGCTTGAAAGCGCGAGAAGCGGTAAGTTTTTGATCCTCGGCATACTCTTTTTCGCATTCGGTGTTATGAATCCCGCGATTGCGAAGTTGACGCCTTGGATGATGGAGATGCTTGCCGAGGAGCTTGCGGCGAGCGGTATGACTGTCGGAGAGGTCGCCGTGGACGCCCTGACCTCGTGGACGCAGTTTTTCAAGAATATTCCGATGGCGCTGATCGCCTTCGTCTTCCTCTACAGCTCGTCCTTCACGAAGGAGTACGAGTCGGGCACGCTGGTTCTGATGCTGACCCGCGGGCTTGCGCGCCGAAACGTCGTGCTTGCCAAGGCGGCGGTTATGGAGCTCGTCTGGAGCGCGGGATATTTCCTCTGTTTTGGCGTTACCTACGGCTACAACGCCTATTATTGGGATAATTCGATCGCGGTTGAACTGATGCCCGCGGTTATGAATTGGTGGCTGTTCGGCGTCTTTACCGTCGCGCTGTTGATACTTTTCTCGACGCTCTCGAGGAACTCGGGCGGAGTTCTCCTCGGCACGGGCGGATGCGTTCTTGTGTCCTATCTCGTCTCGATGATCCCGAAGGCGGCAAAATACCTGCCCACCGCGCTTATGAACAGCGCGCAGCTTCTCACGGGAGTCGAAAAAGCCGATGAATACACCGCGGCTGTCATTATAACTGCCGCCGCCAGTGTGATCTGCATCGCCCTCGCGGTTCCGATTTTGGATAAGAAACAGATATAAAAAACATAGCTTACTCAAAATAATGAGTAAGCTATGTTTTTTAATGGTTAAATTCGTAAAAAGATGTAGGGTCAGATTTTTGAATTGGCATATGACGTAACCTTGTCATCTACAGCCTTTCGGTATATAGAATTGTGAGCAATGATTCGGTCAAACAGATCGTACCCAATATCCGTACCAAGACGGCTGCCTCTGTCAAGCCACTCTCTGACTGTTTCCAACGAGAATTTGTCAGGATTCTGCGAGAAGTGGGTAAAGAAGGTATCAACAGTCTGGATCAGATTTATATCCCTTGCTATACGGGCGTTAATGCTCTTGCAGTTATAGTAACCCGTCCAGATGTTGTAGTAGTAGGTCATATTTGCGACTTCGGGGGATGTACCTTTGAGGAACATCTTTCTTATCAGGTCGTTTTGCTCTTTGAGATCCTTATCAGGTGCGGCAAGGTTTTGCGGTATTTTATTAAGCACAGCGTCTGCCATATCGTGAATCAGAAGCATATCGAGGATTTCGGATTTGTTGTATCCCTGAATATCGCATTCCTCGGGCAAAAAGATTATAGCCATCATCCAGGCACCGAGTGTATGCTCGGCGTAGCTTTCGGGTTCTTCGATTCCGTAATTCTGCCAGGTTGATCTTTTACGATTGTTAATTATCGAAAGATCCTTGTACAGCGTAAAAGCTACGTCAGAACGGTAATTTCCAACATAATGTCTCAGATCATCGCTGATAGACATGAAATAGAAGTGGAGCTTGTCCGACACGATGCTTCTCGGACGGGTGTAATATTTTTCGAGAAGTTCTAGGCATTTTGCGGCGTATTTGCCGAGATTGTACGGAAGCTTTTCGGGCTGAACGTGCATTCTCGCCTGAACCAGCGTGAGGAGAGACACAAGATTCGTTTCAACGAATCCGTGACGCTTCTCCATGAGTTTGGATTCCACTCGGCTACACAAGATCCTTATCGGCTGTTCGCCGAGCTTCAGATCTGTATCAAGATAGAGCTCGTTATAAAGGTTGGTACTGAACCCGTCTCCCATATATTGAACCACGGCACCTCTGTTTATAGCGTTTGCAATATCGTTTATAACGATCAGGCATAAATATTCATCGAGAATATCGGTGCATCCGTGAGCAATCAGGGCAAGACAGACAGATCTGAAAAGTCTATGGTTATTTTTGTTTGCAAGACTGCCGGAATTATTGGTTTTAACCACTGGCTTCAATCTTTTGTATTCGGATTCAAGAAGAACCTTGGCTTTTTCGGAAAGCTCTGCATACGTAAGCTTACCGAGCCAATATGCCGCTGTGCATTTTTGCGCATAATTGAAACTGGAATAATTATTAAGAACAAGGTCTAAAAGAGGTTTTTGGAGAGGATAGCTGTCCTTCAGCGATGACGAGATGAACAGATTCTCCATTTCTGTCATTGACGCGTTGAGAATATCGTAGTCGTTTGTTTTGTCGAAATCTCCTATGGCATGGGTAAAATAATATGCTATCAGGAATTCAAGGTATGTATTGTGTTTATGCGGGAGTGACCACATAACAGCGTTGTAATAATCAAATGAGCTGCGTGCGCTTTCATCGTAAACGTAAGAATACAGCTCTTTTGCGATTTCGAGAAGCTTTGAAGCATCGCCTTTAACTTCGGTTATGGCTAGTCTCTCATACATATCCACCAGAGAAATACTGTCGATCGAGCAACCGTGGGTCAGTTCTGTTGCAACCAGTCGGATGCTGAATATATCAATAACTTCATATTTTAGTTTAACTAGCGCCCGGTATACGTCAAGTTCATTTAAATCATCATATTCATCAATATACATATCGAGGATCGCACGGATTACGGGAAGGCAAAGCTCCTTGTCGGTAATCGGTAACGAGTGGAAGTTAAAAGCATATCCGGAGGTATCTCCAAGAAGGGGGATAGCGCGTTTTAATCTGAGACGGTTTTTGACCAGGCCTACGTCGACAGCAATGATTCTGCTGAATTTGCCGCAGTTCTGCCAAAGTTTCAGAATGACGTCTTCCGGTGCAAAGCTTGATACGACGTGTTCACGTACTGCCTCAAGCATAAGAATAGGCCTTACTTTGGGATTTTGGGATATAAAAGAAAAATACTCTTTGAGCTCTTCGCGTATGAGCTCGGTCATTTCTTCGCGTTCTTTTCCGCGTGTGTAAGGCTGCTTTTCGTAATAGCTTGATGAAAGATATACCGGCAGGCAATCGCTGGTTCCGTTTAAGAAATTTTCAAGCATTTTATAATAGGCTAACTGGATGAGCATGTTTTTAGCGCATCCCGGAAGACCTCTTACCTGGATGGAGCTGCCCTGTTTTCCTTGCAGGGTGTCAACGATAATGTCAACATAATCAATACCCGCGGCGGTTGGCTTCCCTCTGAAGCTCATGGAAAGTGTACTGGCAAACAGAATTTGAGCGTGACGTTTGAAATTGTCGTAATTTGCCCCCCATGTTTTATCTTTGAGACAGTACGGGAACTTCTCTATCTTTTGCAGGAGAAGATTTACGATCTCTTCTCTTGAAAGGGAGGGGGAATCGTCTGCGTGAGTATCAGTGTTTGCCGAGGTAGAGGGCGAGACTTTTGTTTTTATAGTAACAGGTTCCGGCTCAGCAATTTCCTCGGGCAGTTCGGTGCGAATTGCGGCAAGAAGATGCTTCAGCGCGCCATTGACGTTTCCTTCAGCACTGATCCACTGTGAAAGCTGGAGAAAATATACGTTGTTTTTTGACAGAGTGTATTCTTCGATACGGAAAGGGATTATTTTCTTATCTTTTCCTGCCGCAAGAGACATTTCTCTGCTGACGTGCGGTGAATCGTTGGAGTTTTCCGATGCAATAAGGACGAATGCTGCGCATCCCTCTATAGCGTCAACTATTTTCATTGCGAAGCTGTCGCCTCCCTCAATATTCTGGGAGGCTATCCAACAATTAATTCCGTTTCCTTCAAGATAGCTGAGAACGAGATTGGCAATGTCAGAGTCTTTTGTCGAATAGCTTATAAAAACGTATGGCTTCTTCATTTTTGCTTATTCCTTTGATAATAATCTCCGCTTGGTGACGTTGTTGATTTTGTATTGGTCTCTCCGCGAAACAATATTGCTTGTCAGAGGCAAATATAACTTTTATTCTATCTCTCCCGCGGGAGGATCGAGATCAACTTCGTAGCCGGTCGGCAGACCCATTACGGGGTAGCCGGTCTCATCGAAGTCTACGCGCTGGATGTTGAAGAAGCGGTGTGCGGGGGTGACTTTCTCGTTGTGTTCCTTCATGCCGTGGTAAGCGCACCAGACCTCTTTGCCGTCGGGAGCGCGGAAGAAGGAGGCGTGACCGGGGCCGTAGAGTCCGTTGCCGTGAACGAAGAGGGGCTCGGGGTGTTTCTTCCAGTTTGCTGCATCGGTGAGCGAACCGCCGGTGTGCTCAAGCACGCCAAGGCAGTAGTAATCCGACCAACAGCCGTTTGCGGAATAGATGATGAAGAGTCGGCCCTCGCGCTCGAGGAAGAATGCACCTTCAACGATTGCGCTTCTGCCAACGTAGGGCGGTACAAGCTCCCAATCGAGCTCGGCGCGGGCGATGGTTGCCCAGTTGTTGCCGTAAGTATAGGGATTTACAAGGTTACAGATATCAAGGACCTGACCGTACTGCGGATCGACGCGGGAAGAGCAGAGATACTGCACTCCGTCGGGCGCGGTGTAAACGGTGGGGTCGATCGAGAAAATATCGGGAGAGGGCTTACCGCGGAAGACCCATTCACCCTCGAAGGGATCGTCTGCGGGTCCTTCCATGATGAAGAGACGCTTCTGGCTCGGTTCGGGCTTGATGCGGCCGCTGGTGTAAACATACCATCTGCCGTTCGGTGCGCGGTGCATTTCGGGAGCCCAGATGTCGCCCCAGATTCCGTCGCGTTCGCCATTGGGGGTGTAGATGATGCGGGAGTCGCCGTCTGTGACGATAGTGCCTGCGTGACGGCTGCGGAAGAGCTCAAGCTTCGAGCCGCGAGTGAAAAGGGCGTAATAGTATCCCGTGACAGGATCATAGGTCATAAAAGGGTCGGGCGCGTCAAACGGAGACACGGGATTTCTGAATTTGAGCATGAGAAGTACCTCTTTTCATGATTTTTTATTATTATAGCATAAATCCGGTAAAGTTGCAAGGTTTTTCGATCATTCTTTATTGATATCTTTTCTTATCTTCCTTCTGACGCGGTTTATATGCCGCTCGAAGATGCCGCCCGTGATAAGCTCGGTGAGAACGTATTGCATAAATGTGGGCACGGTGCAGGAATAAAAACCGAGTTTTTCTTGGTAGATCGGCACAAGATGCTTGGGCAGTACCATATACCCGACACGCAATGAGGGCGAGATTGTTTTTGAAAAGGTGTTGAGATAGATCACGTTATCGTTATCCGAGAGAGCAAAAAGCGTTTCGGTAGGCTTGGTAGATACTGAAAATTCCGATTCGAAGTCATCCTCGATGATATAACGCCCCTGCTTGCTTGCCCAACTAACGTATTCGTGAAGCTTTGAAGCGGTTGCCGTGACACCGCTCGGATAGCTTCGATATGGAGTTGTGTGAAGAACGTCTGCTGATGTTTCGGAGAGCGCTTTGCTGTCGATGCCCGTTTGAGTTAAAGGAAGCGGATCGTATCTGATCTCGGTTGCCCTGTAAACCTGTTCGATTTTTTTATATGACGGTGACTCGATCGCAAACACACAGCTTCTTCCGAGAAGCTCCACGATGAGTCCGTAGAGATATTCCGAGCCCGAGCCTATGATTATCTGTTCTCGATCAACCGTGATGCCTCGGTTGCGCGCAAGATAGCTTTTGATTGCGTCACGAAGCTCCGAGCAACCCGCATTGGGTGATTTCTCAAGCAAAAGATCTCCGCGGTCGCTCAGAACCTTTCGCATCGTTTTGCTTAACACGGACATAGGAAAGTCGGGTGCGGAGTGGTCGCTGTGGTAATTGGAATGATGGATCTGAACGGATTTTGCCGATGAGGCAAAGCCGTCGCTTTTGCGGAAGGTCACAACGTAACCGCTCCGCGCCCGTCCTTCAGCGTAGCCTTCGTCACAGAGCAGGGCATAGGCGTGCTCGACCGTGATCGTGCTGACGCCCGTTTCCTCCGCGAGCTCTCTTTTGGAGGGGAGCTTGCTGTTGTAGGGATAAATACCGTTTACAATATCGTCCCGCATCAGGCTGTAAAGCTGAAGATAGATGGGGCGGTTTTCTTTATCGATTACGTACTTCATCTGGCTATATAAAAAACTCCTTAATTGGCAATTGCAATATGGTCAGATATAGTATATACTATAAAGCAAAGAATGTAAAGGGAGAAAATGTAAATATGTATTCCAAAACGAAAAAAATTGTCGGTGCGGCACTTTTTGCGGCACTTGTATATATTGCGACTTCGCTGATAATCATTCCGTCGCCGCTCAAGGGATATCTCAATCTCGGCGACTGTATCGTACTGCTTGCGGGATGGATGCTCACCCCCGGCTACGGCTTCCTCGCTGCGGGACTCGGCTCGGCTCTCGCGGATCTTTTCGCGGGCTACGTTACCTATGCCCCCGCCACGTTTATCATCAAGGGCGCGATGGCGATCGTGGCTTTTGCCTGCTTCAAGCTGATGAGCAATAAGCTCGGCAAGCTCCCCGCGCAGATCATCGGAGCGGTTTTGGCGGAGCTTTTGATGGTGACGGGATACCTTGTTTTTGAGGGATTCCTTTACGGATTCGTGCCCTCGCTCGTAAACGTCCCCGCAAACGCGACCCAAGGCGTAGCCGGAATCGTCATCGGCATCGTACTTATCAAGGTTTTTGAAAAGGCGAAGATCGCTGAGCTGTTTAAATAAGGATGGGGAATAGGAAAGCACCAAGCCGAGTGGCTTGGTGCTTTGTTTATGACACGAGCATACAAAATAGATCTATGAAAGTGCGATGCGGTGTACAATAGGATAATATGTTTCCCAATCCACCTCTTTTTTTCTGAGGTGTGTTACAATGTAAATTGAGTCATCAGATAGCGCAAGAGGATTGTAGTCATCTCGAGCTCCTTCAAGCTCCAAGGAGTCCAAAATATTTCCGTCATAATCTATTCTGTATATAACAGTTGTTTTCTTTTGGCTTATAGCAAAATAAATGCTGTTATTTATCTGCAAAAAATTGCAAGTTCCTTTGGTATTGAAATCAAAAATAACATTGCCGCTATTGATATCCAACGAATAAAAATGTCCTCCCATCCCGGCGGTGCCAAAGATGATTCGATCGTTATTTTTTATTATATCTGTGTAAAGATAGCCTCTCAAGCTCTTTTTCCACAATAGTTTGTCGTTTTTGAAGCAAGCATAGCCCCATTCTCCTTGATGTGTTATGCGATATTCTCCAAAAACGAAATCATCTAAGACATAATGTTGTGGGGGTTTCCTTGTGGTATAGAGTTCCCTGTTCTTCGGAACATCGTCTAAATTTTGATTACAACAGATGATTTCTCCATTATCAACGTTAAACGATATATCGGATATTTTTGCAATGTTAGATGTATAGAAAAAATAATATTTTAAGCACTGATCTTCTTTGATCAGAGCACCGTGAAGCATAGCATTATAAATACCCGGCAAGCTTTTTGCCCAAAGTTGTTTCATATCAACACCGCCTTTCTTTGCTTCATTATATCACAAATCCGCGGGGATTGCAAGGGGGAAATTTGCGTCGTAGCTATAATAATACAAATGCTTTTCGCCCAACGGGAGAAAAGCTACCTTAATTATTCATTTAAAATAGAAGGACTCTGAACCCGCGTTTGCGCATTAAATGCTGTGGGATAATTCGATTTCTGCTATGCGCAAACTGTGGTACTCCGCTTCGCTCCGACCACGGGGTTCTGAGTCCGCAAGCAACTGACAAAAATAAAAGCACCGATGCAAAGCATCGGCATTTTTGATGTTTGTCGGAGTTTGGGCTTGGTAATTAGAAAATAGAAGGACTCTGAACCCGCGTTTGCGCATTAAATGCTGTGGGATAATTCAAATTATGCTATGCGCAAACTGTGGTACTCCGCTTCGCTCCGACCACGGGGTTCTGAGTCCGTAAGCAACTGTCGAAAAGAAAAGAAGCCGATGCATTGCATCGGCTTCTTTTCTTTTTGGCAGGGGCAGAAGGACTCGAACCCACGACCCATGGTTTTGGAGACCAGTACTCTACCAACTGAGCTATACCCCTACGTACCAAAATATTATATCATACTATCGGTGAAATGTCAAGTCTTTTTTCGGATTTTCTTGAAATAAGTGAAAAATTCCGTTATTATTTGCGTTTTCATTAGAAAAAGGGTGACAGAGCGCAATACTTCCCTACATTCGGGAAGTATTGACTCTGTCCAAACGGTCGGCAGGGGCGCCGCCCGTTTGAAGCAGTAGCGAAAGCTGAAGCTTTCGCATTCTAATGGGGCTCTGCCCCAAACCCCGCAAACTTTGAAAAGTTTGATCAAACTTTTGCTCTTTTAATCAAAATGAAAATTTCCGAGCCTTTCGGCTCGGAAATTAACCTTAACTTTGCACTTTGCACTTAAATCTCAGGTATCTCGATTTCAACCTCGCGTCCGAGTGCAGAGGAGCGTGCGAGTGCGTCGATGATCGCCTGGTTATAGATGATCTGGCTTGTGGGAACGGGTGCTGTGCCGCCGTTCTTGATCGCTTCAACGAAGGAGCCGATCTTGAGTCCGACGCGGTCGCATTTGCCGTTGCCGATGATCGGAACCTTAAGCTCGGTCTGAAGACCCTCTACTTCCTTGTAGATCGTCATCTCGCCGCCGACGGTGCCGTTCCAGCATTCGGTTGCGGGGATGCGCAGTCCGCCCTCGGTACCAAGGATGATGGTGTCGCCGGGGGAGTCCATATTCATCGCCCAAGAAATTCTGAAATCGAGGATGATATCGCCCTCGAGACGGATAAATCCGCCCGCGAAATCGTCAACACCGAACTTTGCGGCGTAATCAGCCGCGGTTTCGGGCGAATAACCGCTGTAGTTGGGGTCCTTACCGAAGCGGTCTGAGATCATTCCCGTTGCGGTCAGAGGCTTCGGGTGACCGATCGCGTTCATGATCATGTCGATCGAGTAGCAACCGATATCGCCGAGTGCGCCGATGCCCGCTGTGTCGTCGCGGATGAAGGTGTCCTTGTTGCCCTTTGCGGGGATTCCGCGGCGGCGTCCGCCACCGGTCTGGATGTAATAGATCTTACCGAGCTCGCCCGATTCGCAGATCTTCTTGATCATCTGCATGTTGGGGTCGAATCTCGGCTGGAAACCGATCGAAAGGATACGACCGGTCTCTTTTTCGACCTTCATGACCTCGATAGCCTCGTCAAGGGTGACGGTGAAGGGCTTTTCGAGAAGGACGTGGAGACCCGCGCGCATTGCCGCGATCGCGCAGTTTGCGTGCTGACGGTTGTAGGTGCAGATCGAAACGGCGTCGAGCTCGAGGCTCTTGTCCGCGAGCATTTCCTCGTGATCCTTGTAGTCGGTCTTGACGCCCTCAAGCTCATAGGAAGCAAAGAACTTTGCCGCCTTGCCGGGGACAATATCGCAACCGGCAACGATCTCGACGTCGGGGCGTCCGAGGTATGCCTTCATATGCGAATTTGCGATTCCGCCCGTGCCGATAAAGCCGATGCGGACCTTTTTTGATGTATCAACGGTCTTTTCCTCTACCGCAGTAAAGGTGTTAAGACCTGCCATTGACTTGTCTGACATTTTGGTTGTTCCTTTCTTGATAGAAAGATGCTGTGGTTTGCAAAATTTTATTTAGTGCGAACGGTGCTCTCCTCATTCACCGCTCCTCGCGGTCCCCTTTCCCCGCTGGGGAACGCTTGAGGGTTTGCGCTTTAATTCAATTTGTTCAGCGAATATCGTTCAAATATATAATTCTGTTCAGGCAAATTGGAAGATTTTTATTGAAATAATTTAGTGAAAACTTCACCGAGAGTGCATGGTTATTTTAATAAAAATATTCCGATTTGCTTTGAAAGGGTTAAGCTTGAATGATATTCGTTGAATATCGAAGAAATTTGTGACCAATCCTTAAGCGTTCCCCAGCGGGGAAAGGGGACCGCGAGGAGCGGTGAATGAGGAGAGCTGAGTCTGTACTGCAAAAAATACAGAAGCAAATAATTATTTAATTAAAATCGGAAAATTTTCGCTCGCGGAAATTTACCTTACTTCTTGATCTCCGCAAACAAAAACTCTATCGCCGGCACGATCCACTTGTCCCAGAAATCCCAGGTATGCGCGCCGGGGCCTTCCTCATAGAGGAAGTCAAAGCCCTTGCCCTCAAGATAATTCTTGAAGGTGATATTCTGTTTATACAGGAAATCCTCGGTTCCGCAAGCGATATAGAGGCGAGGCTTTTCCTTGTCTGCAGGGAATGTGTCAACGAGGTGGAGAAGGTCTTCATCCGAGCCGGGGAATGAGGTCGCGTAGTCCTCGCCCCAGTTGCAGACGCAGATGTTATTCCAGCCTTCGTCTTCCGATTTGCCTCCGAATTTCAGGTTGAGGCATC
>JAGBYM010000036.1 GCA_017628755.1 Clostridia bacterium
GGGATAGGTGTCGTAACCCATCTTCTCGAAGATGTAAGCCGCGAGATGCGCGGTCTTGATTGCCGCCGCTGTGGTATGGGGAGCGTAGAAAAGACCCTGGAACATAGTTCTGTTCTGACCGAGAGTTGCGCCCACCTCGCCGCCGGTGCCGACGGTGGTAAGACGGTAGGATGCAAGCTCAACGGCGCGTTCGCTTCCCGCGATGTAACCGCCCGTCAGCGCCATTCCGCCTCCGGGGTTTTTGATGAGTGAGCCGACGAGCATATCAGCGCGGGGCTCGTATTCTGCCGTGAATTCGCCGTAGCAGTTGTCAACGACAACGTAAACGCCCTTACGGGTTGCGTGTACCGCATCGGTTACCGCGCTGATCTCATCGGGCGAGAGAGTGCGGCGGTTGAGGTAACCCTTCGAACGCTGAATGAAGACGACCTTTACGCTTTCGTCGTTCTTTACACGTTCAATGATGGCAGGGACGTCAAGTCCGCCCTCGGCGGTCATTTCGATCTGCGCGTAGTTTACGCCGAAATCTGCAAGCGAACCGTCGCCCGTTTTGCCAGAAATTCCGATAACACCGTCAAGGGTATCGTAAGGCTTGCCCGCGACGGAGAGAAGAGTGTCGTTTGGGCGGAGAAGACCGAAAAGGGCGGTCGAGAGGGCGTGAGTGCCATTGACGAAATTGTGGCGTACGAGAGCCGCTTCTGTGCCGAAAACACGGCTCCATACGCGATCGAGAACCTCGCGTCCACGGTCGTCGTAGCCGTAGCCCGTGGTCGAGCCGAAGCAGGCGTCACTGACTCTCTCCTCGCGGAAAGCGTCAAGCACGCGGCAGGTGCCGATATAAGAGACGCGGTCGATCTCGGCAAAGATTTCCGACAGCGCCGCCTCCGCCTCACGGGCGAGGGCAAGTGTTTTATCCGAAAAAGTCATTTTGTACCTTTATTTAGCCATAAGAGAGTCGAACAAAATCGGTTTTGACGGGCAGATTTTTTCGACAACTTCAGTTCTTTCCTTGTTAATATTAATATATGAACTGCGGAAAGAACTTTGTTCTCGAAAAAATCTGCTCCGTCAAAACTGCTTCGCACCTCACGGCGAATTAATTTTTGATGGATTTTGGTGGGATTTTGCGAAGCAAGGTATTAACCTTGCGAGTGAAATCACGCCGAAAGACGCGAAAATTAATCACCGTGAGGCGATTGGGTTCGACTTTCTTACGGCTATTATTTTTTTATAGAAGCGCTCAAGATGATCGCTTCCGTCGCTCGAAATGAATTCGACTGTGCCGATCTTTCGAGCCAAAGAATTAAGCGAAAGCTCTTCAAGCAAAGCTTTTGTACGTTTTGCGGTTCCGACCGAGCCGTCAAAAACGTGAACGGATTCCCCCGCCGCACGCTTGATCTCGTTTTTTGCAAGCGGATAATGCGTGCATCCGAGAACGATTCCGTCGAAGCCTTCTTCTTTGTATGGTGCGAAGACTGAGGACATGTATTTTTCGATCTCCTCGGAAGTCTTGTCGTTTTCGATCATATATGCGAGCTCATGGCAGGGAACACCTATGAATTCGCATCCGTCAGAGGAATTTGCGCGC
Organism: Clostridia bacterium; assembly: GCA_017628755.1. GTDB lineage: Bacteria > Bacillota > Clostridia > Oscillospirales > CAG-272 > CAG-390. Next base: position 1,589 of record JAGBYM010000036.1, read on the forward strand.
AGAAGTGCGGCAAATCTGCTTTCGCTGACGGTTACAGGCGTTGCGAGCACAAGAACACGTTTACATCCCGAAAGACGCGCGGGTTTGACCGCGGGTTCGATGCCGATGATGGGAAGATTCGGGTACGCCGAGCGCAAAGGCTCGATGGCAACCGCAGTTGCCGTATTGCAAGCCACGACTATCGCTTTTGCTCCGCGAGAGATGAGATCATCGAATATACTTTTTGAGATATTCAGTATTTCTTCGTGTGTCTTTGCGCCGTAGGGAGCGTTTGCGCGGTCGCCGTAATATATGAAGTCTTCGTTCGGGAGAAGACGGCGCAGCTCACAAAGGAGCGAAAGTCCGCCAACTCCCGAATCAAAAACTCCGATTGGGGATGAATTCATCAGAGGGTGGGATCAAGTGCGAATGCGACCGAAAGATCGGTGCAAGCCTTGACGTCGCGGAGGTCGATCATCTCAACGCCCGAGTGGATATAACGGCTGGGGATAGAGATGCATCCCGCATACGCGCCGATGCCTGCCGCCTGGAGAACGCTTGTATCGGTTCCGCCGTAGAGAAGGATCTCGTTCTGCGAGGTGATCTTATTTTCCTTTGCGAGCTTCTGGAGCTTGGAGACTACCTCACCCGAGCAGATGACGGAGCCGTCCTTGATCTTGATAGCCGCGCCGCCGCCGAGCTTTACAGCCATGGGCTTCGAGCCCTGAGCGTCACCGGTTCCGGTTACGTCAAAAGCAATTGCAATGTCGGGAGCGATAGAGAAGCCAGCGGGACGTGCGCCGCGGCAGCCGACCTCTTCCTGAACCGAGAAGACGTAATACATATCGTGAGGGCAGTTTTCAGCGAGAGCCTTTGCGGTCTCGATCATGATAGCGCATCCGATGCGGTCGTCGATGGGGCGTCCTACAGCGCGGTTTGCGCCGAGCTTTGAGAGATTGTGAGCAAGGGAGAAGCAATCGCCGATCTTTACCTTGCGGGAAGCTTCCTTAGCGGAGGTAGCGCCGATATCAACAACGCACTTGTCAGCCGCAAGATCGGAAGCCTTTACGCCTGATTCGGGAACGAGAATACCCTTTTCGCCGTTTGCGAAAACAACGTGGGTGAATGCGGCTGCAACGAAATTGATGCCTCCGATGGGAGCAAAGCGGATGAATCCGTTTTCTTCAATATAGGTAACGATAAAGCCGATCTCGTCCATATGAGCGCAGTAAAGGAGCTTCTTGCGCTCACCGTCGGGGAGGTTACCGTATTTGATTGCGATAAGGTTGCCGAGAGCGTCGGTATAGGTCTCGTCAACGTAGGGAGCTACTTCTTTTTCAAGAAGAGCGGCGATCTGTTTTTCATTGCCGGATACGCCGGGGCAGCATACAACTTTCTTAATAAGAGAATACATTTATTTTTTCCTCCGGGATCATCAGAATTTATAGGATGTGAGAATTGCGTAAACGTGGGACTTGATCGATTCAAAGTCACGGAGCGCGATTACGCAGGAAGCAGAGTGGAGATAGCGTGTGGGAGCAGAGATTGCGAGCGCGCGGGTGCCGTCTGCAGCTTTGTGGATGTGACCCGCATCGTTTCCGCCGGAAACGTAGCGCTTGATCTGCGCGGGGATGCCGTTTTCCTCGGCGATCTTCATAGCGCCGTCGACAAAATCGCGGTTGTAGATGGTGGAGCGGTCCATAAGGGATACGACTCCGCCGTTGCCGACTTCGCTTACTCTCGAGTTCTTGGGAACGTCGGGAAGGTCTGCGATAGCGGTGGTCTCAAGGACGATGGCGTAGTCGGGTCTGAAGCGATGAGCCGCCGCAGTTGCGCCCGAGATACCGATCTCCTCGCGTACGGTGAACGCGCATACGAGATCAAAGGGAAGCTCGATGCCTTCTTCCTTGATACGGCGCAGAGTTTCGATCATAACAACACATCCGAGGCGGTCGTCAAGTGCCTTGCATTTTGCATAAGCGTCATTTTCACCGAAGATGACGAATTCGCTGTCAAACGTACCGCTGTCGCCCTTGGAAAGCACGCTTTCGGCATCCTCTCTCGAGGTTGCGCCGATGTCAACGTACATGTCGTTTGCCTTGGTTGCGTTCTTGCGCTCCTCAGCGGACTGATGATGGATCGCTTTGGATGCGATAACGCCGCTGACGTCGCCGTCCTTACCGCGGAAGACGACCTTTCTGCCGCAGAGAACGCGGGGGTCGATACCGCCGAGGCATGCAAAGCGGATATATCCGTCACCGTCAATATCCTTGATGATGAATCCGACCTCGTCCATGTGAGCGGAAAGCATAACGGTTTTATCACTGCGGCTGTTTTTGCTGTGGAGAACGGCAAAGACGTTGCTCATTCTGTCGCGGATGATCTGCACGTCGGTATTTTCAAGCTGGCGGACGATCTCGTCTGCCACAGCTTCCTCTGAGCCGGTAGGACCGAAGACGAGGGAAAGATGCTTTAATAATTCAATGCCACTAAGCAGTTTAGTCTCACTCATTGGGACATACCTCCTTTTCGATCTCGGGGCTTGTTACGAAGATTTCGATGAGGTCGCGCATAGCAGCCGCATCGTTCATTGAAATGACCTCGTTCGAGGTGTGCATACTGCGGAGGGGAAGACCGATATCAACAGTGGGGATTCCGTTGCGGACAAGGTTTACGACCATGGTGTTGGTACCCGTACCGCCCGCGGTGATCGACATCTGATTCTTGATCTCCTTCTCGTCAGCAAGCTTGCGAAGGAGCGCGGTAAGTCTCTTATCCGTGATGGGACCTGTGGAGATCGAGGGGCCGCCGTCAAGCGGAACGGTCTCGCTTCTCTTGGTGTCGGGAGTGGTGCCGAGGTCAACGTCTGCAACGATCGCGCAAACGGGATTTACCTCATATGCACCGGTCTGTGCGCCGGACATGAATCCGCCCGCTTCCTCATAGTTCGAGAGCTGAACGTAAACGTCGCCCCAGAGCTCGTCTGAGGGAATCTCGGCTACCGCCGCGATAGCGCAAGCGGCGCAAGCCTTGTCATCAAAGCCCTTGCCCGCGATCTTATTGTTGCGCAGACGGGTGTATACGGGTCGGAAGCCGATGGGAGTACCGATGGATACGTACTTTTCGAGTTCTTCCTTCGAGTATCCCGTGTCGATGAGGAGATCGCCGATCTCGCGGAGCTTGCCCGACTCGCCCGGCTTCTGGAGGTGGGGAGGTGTAGAGCCTACGACGCCGTAGATCTCGCGACCCTTGCCGTATATGATGACCTCGCTTGCCTGAAGGATTCGGGTGTCGAGACCGCCGATCGAGGTGACGGTAAGGAAACCGCCTTCCTTGATCTCGGTTACGATCATTCCGATCTCATCGAAGTGAGCGTCAACGAGTATTCTTTTTGCGTTTTCCTTACCGCAACGGCGGATCAGGTGATAACAGCCGAGGCGCGTTTCGCGTACCTCGTCAAAGTAGGGAGACACGATCTCAAGGAGCTTATCCTTCGAGTATCTCGTATGTCCCGTGACCGACATCAGCGATGCCAGCGACAGAGTCAGCTCTGTCAGGTCAATCTTGTGTTCCATATTTTTTCTTCCTTTCGGATTTATAAATTCTTAACTATTTCTTTGAAGACCTCGCCGCGCTCGGCAAAGTTCTTGAATTTGTCAAATGAGGTTGCGGCGGGGGATAGGACTACCGCGCTTCCCGCAGGGGTTACCGACTCCGCAAGCTTCACGCAAGCCGCAAAATCTTCCTCGAGGAGGATTCGGAGGTCGGAATCGGGATATTCCGATGCGACCGATGCGAGCGCTTCACTTACCTCGTCTGCAGTTTCTCCCGTCAGGATGACTGCTCCCGCGCGGAGATAAAGCTCGCGTGCAAGACCTTCGTAAGGTGTCTTTTTGCCGCGTCCGCCGACGATGAGGGTGGGTTTGTTTTTGAAGGTCGAGAGCGCCGCGATGGTTCTCGTCGGGCTCGAATCTATCGAGCTGTTGTAGTATTTGACGCCATCCTTCTCGCGGACAAGCTCAAGACGGTGCGCGACTCCGCCGAAGGTCTTAGCCACACGTACTGCGGCGTCCTTTTCGGTAATGCCGTAGGTGAGCGCGATAGCGGTCATGTAGTTTTCGATATTGTGAACTCCGGGGATCTTGATGTCGGAGGTGTTGAGAAGAATTTCTTCATTCTTGCCGTCCGAGTAGACGATCTGTCCGTCTCGCAGGAATATACCGTCTGCTCCGTCGATACCGTCGCAGAGAGATTCGTAGCTGTCTCTGTAAGCCGAGAAGAGGATCTTCGGCTTGCCGATATATTCAGCCAGCGGGCGCGAATAGGCGTCGGTTGCGTTGAGGACGAGTCTCCACGTGTATCTGCCGTTTACGTTGTATTTCGCCTCGGCATATTCGTTCATATCAATATGCCAGTTGAGGTGATTGGGAGTGATATTGGTGATAGCCGCGTGAGTTGCGCGCGAATCCATTGTCATGAGCTGGAAACTTGAAAGCTCGAGCACGCAGATGTCGTTCTTGCCTATCTCGTCAAGGAGAGGAAAGAGCGGCGTGCCGATATTTCCGCCGAGGTATATCTTACCGTCCTTGTAGCCTTCTTTGAGGATAAGGCTGGTAAGTGTCGAGGTCGTGGTCTTGCCGTCGCTTCCCGTGATGGCAAATATTCTCGCGTAGGTATGCTCACAGAAGAATTCGACCTCCGAGGTCAGGATCGCGCCGGACTCGATTGCCGCCGTAAGATCTCCTGCGTCGGGTCTGATTCCGGGGGAGCGGAAGATGACCGCGCGGCTTGTGTCGCAAGTGAAATTTTTGGTCGGCTCGCTGCCGCATTCAAAATTTACACCCGCCTCGGCAAATTCACGTGCTGTATCTCCGAGCTCGGAGAAGGGCTTCATATCGCGCACCGTGACCGATGCGCCCATTCCCGCGGCGAGAAATTCGCGCGCTACGGGGATATTCGATACGCCGAATCCGAGCAGTATTATGTTTTTATCCGAAAATTTTTCGCGAAGAAGACTGTGTAACATGAGTGCCTCTTATTATAATAAAATCATTCAAATTATATTATATAATATATTTGCGAAACATGCAACACTTTTGAGCAAAAAAGATGAAAATTTAACAAAATAATTACAGCTTGAATTTGCGATTTTCTCTTGACACAGAACAAATGTTCTGATATAATATAAAAGAACAAATGTTCTGTAAGCGTGAAAAGGAGAATAACCGTGAAAAACGAATACGAAAGATGCATTCTTCATATAGATATGAATAACTTTTTTGCCACCGTTGAATGCCGCTCGCGCCCCGATCTTATCGGCAAACCTGTTGCTGTCGGAGGTGACGCCGAGGCGCGGCACGGTATAATCCTCGCAAAAAATTACGAGGCAAAGGCATACGGTATCCGCACGGGCGAGAGCATTCTTGAGGCGCGAAGAAAGTGCCCGAAGCTTGTGATTCTTCCCGCACATTACGACGAATACGTGAAGGTCTCGCGTGCCGCGCGGAAGATATATTCACGCTATACCGACCTGATAGAATCCTTCGGTATCGACGAGTGTTGGATCGACGTCAGCGACAGCGGATATCTCTTCGGCGGCGGGAAGAAGATAGCCGACGAGATACGCGAGGCGGTCAAGCACGAGCTCGGCGTTACGGTGTCTGTCGGCGTGTCTTTCAACAAGATATTCGCGAAGCTTGGAAGCGATCTGAAAAAGCCCGACGCAACCAGCGTTATCACTCGCGAAAATTTCAAAAAAATGATCTGGAATCTTCCCGCGGAGGACCTTTTATTCGTCGGAAGAAGCACGAAAAGAAGACTCAATATGCTTGGAATTTTTACTATCGGAGAGCTTGCGAATGCTGATTCCGACATTCTTTCACGCTGTCTCGGAAAGAACGGGCTTATGCTAAAGAATTTTGCTTTGGGTAGGGATGGCGCGCCTGTACTGCAAAAAGATATATCATATCCCGTAAAAAGTGTGGGAAACAGCACCACCGCGCCCCGCGATATCAAAACCGACAGAGAGGCTGAAATCGTCTTTGCAGTGCTTTGCGAGAGCGTTGCGGTAAGGCTGCGCGCGGAGGGGAAAAAGTGCACGACCGTGCGCATTTCGGTGCGCTCGAGCGACCTTTCCTGGTACTCGAGACAGTGCCGTGTCGAGCCGACCTATTCCGAGCGCGAGATATACCGCGCCGCAACGGAACTCTATTCAAAAGAGAAGAGGGAAAAGGATATTCGCGGGCTCGGAGTCTGCGGTGCTGATCTCTGCCCCGAAAGCGACGGTCAGATATCTCTTTTCGACGGCGAGACCGTGGGTCGCGCGCGCCTTGAGGTGCTTGAAAAAACAGCGGATTCCATACGCGCGAGATTTGGAAAGTACGCCATTCGCCGCGGTATTATGCTTGAAGACAGGACTCTTTCGGGATTTTGTCCGTACGATGAGCATACCGTCCATCCGATCGCGCTCAGAAAATAGTTGACAAAAGGACGGCACCGTGATATAATATAATTGATATGATGTTATCATATTGCATTTTTTGAAAAAGGAGTAAAAGATATGAAACTTTCCAAATCGATTATCGCTCTTCTGGTGGTTGCCATTATCGGAACGGCAATCGCGGCAGGTGTCGGTATCTATATGAACCGCCCCGAAACCGTTATGCAGACCTCGGTTCAGGGACTTCTGACGGAAGTGTTTGAGCGCGAGGAATTTGAAGTGGTTACCAATCTTATGAAGAGCGGCTCCGCGGAGATCATTCTCGGTCTTTCGGATGGCGAAAACGACGTAGCCCTTGAATATAAGGAATATTTCGGACTTGAAAGCCGTGAGACTTATATTGAGAAACTTAAATTCTCGGTCAACGACTTTGCGGTAGACGGCAGCTTTTATGCGGGCGAAGATTATATGTACGTTTCCCTGCCCGATATATATTCGGATGCCGTGGGCATTGTAAGAGGTAATTCCGAGAAGAAATTCGATTCTTCGATCTTTGCATATGATTCGGAAACCGACTACGAGCTTGACGAGGAAACCGCGGACGCGATCAGAATCCTTTGCCGAATTTATGACGATGCGCAGGATAAAAACGCTGTCAAGGATATCGAAAACGTTCTGAAAAATTACGTAAAGCTCGTTCTCGACTCTATTTCCGAGCATGCGGACATTGAGAAGGAAAACGATTCCGTAAAGATCAACGGCGAAGAAGTGAACGCAAGAGTTGTCACAGTCAAGATTGATGCGGAGTGCATCTGTAACGTGCTTGAAGACGTTTATAATGAGCTGAAGAAGGATAAGGATATCCCCAAGCTTATCAAGAAGTACGGCAAAATTGCAGAAAAGTACGTAGAGGACACGATCCTTGAAGGCGAGCTTCAGTCTCATTTTGGCGATGACGAGGATGATGATTTCGTTGATATTCTTCTCGAGGAATATAACGATATGATAGATGAACTCGGAGATTTTGTCGAAGAGGCGAAGGATGAGCTTGATTCTGCGGATAATTTCAGAATTGTCATAGAGCTTGCAACGAAGAAGGCGTCCCCCGAGCTTATGGCTGTTAATGCAACCGTAAAGACCACGGGCGAAAAGATGGAGATCTTTGATCTTCAGATAGGCAAGGACGGTATTAAGAGCACCGACCGCATCACTCTTGAAATTGCCGAGGAATTTACCGCGGAATTCAAGGTTGAGCAGAACGATCGCAAGGGCTACGAGTGCGTGATAGAGATTACGGAAAACGGTTTTGAGGATGAAGCCTTGAAGCTTTATGCAAGAATCGACAAGGAAGACGCTAAGTTTGAATTCGGCGCAACATTTGACGGTGAAAATTACGCCGTAAAGGGAAATTACACCGCAAAGGGCAAGACCCACACGCTTGAGTTCAAGGATATTGTATATACCGATTATAACGGCGAAAAATATTCCATGGTTGATGAGCTCCTTGGTTCAACCGGAGATTTTCAGATTGATTTCGAGCTCAAGCTGATCATTTGCGAGAACGACAAGCCGAAGCCTCTCGGCAAGGGCAAGGTCAAATCGGTATTTGATATTACCGAAGACGATATTGCTGATATCGAGACCGCTCTTGACGAGCTCGTTTCGGAGGTTGAAAACGCTTTCGGCAACGGAGTAGAACTTCCCGAAATTTACGAAGTTATTCCCGATACCGAATACGGTTGGTAACTAAATAAAAAATAACGGCTGAGCAAAAGCTCAGCCGTTATTTTTTATTTAGTTTTTAACAACTACATTTGCGGATTCGTAAGCTATCTGGTAAACTCTTTCGAGGTTGAACTGATAGCGGAGATATCCGGGATAATAGTTCATTTCGTAAGCGGATTCGATGGTTTTTCTGTCTAACGCATAGCCGTACTGAAGCTTATAGCGTTCGATCAAAGCGTCAAGTGCCTGATTGTATTCTTCGTCGGTGTAAGTCTTGCCCTCGGCTTCAAGGACGTAATAAACGATCATATCGTTCAGCACTTCCTTCTGAGCCTTTTCGCGGAGAACTTCATCTGTCTCTCCGGTCTGGGTGACGTAGTCCTCATAGGAGAGTCCGAGCTGCGCAGCTCTTTGATAAGCAAAGTTTACACTTGAGTTGTAGTAGTAGAGGAACTGTTCGTTGGGATAGGAGATTACCGAAGTCTTTTCTGCGAGCAATTCAAGTGCTTTTGCGCTGAATGCGTTCAGAATTTCGGAATCGTAGAGATCGGTAAGATATTCCTTATAATATTCCTTGAAATCTGCAAGAGTTTTATAGTCTCCGCTTGTAAGGGTGTTGATTACGTTATCTGTGATGTCGTAGACTTTCTTACCGTAAACGGTGATCTCGAAGATCGCATCCTTGCCCGCAAGGTTGGTTGCGTGATAGTTTTCGGGGAAGGTTACGGGGACTTCAACGGTAGTTCCGAGCTGTGCGCCGATGATTCCTGCCGCAAATCCGGGGATATAGCCGCTGTCGTGCTCGTTTACGATCATGCCGACGTTCGTTGTGGAGGTTCCGCCCTCGAATGCAACGCCGTCAAGCTTTCCGACGAAGCCGATCTCAACGAAATCCCATTCGGCAACCGTGCCCTCGGTTACGAGAGTGTGCGAGCAGCTGAAGCCGTAGTTGGTTACGTAATAGTCGATAAGACCCGAAATGTTTGCGTCGATAGATTTTTCATTGACCTCGGGAGGAAGAGAGTCTACCTCAAAAGTGATGCCCTTGTAATCCACGGATATGTAATCCGAGAGCTTGATACCAGCGTAGTTGGGCTTTGAGCCGTAAACGGGCGCGTCATCGCTCTTTTCGGTCTCCTCGGGAGCGGTGGTGCTGTCGGGCTTTGGCTTGGTCTCGGCACCGGGTGCCATTGTGATTCCGATATCACCGAGCATGCTAGTGATGCAGGATGTGAACATCATGCAGGATAAAATAAGTAATGCCGTAAGGCCGATAAGTTTCTTTTTCATTCTGTTCTCCGTTATAATAAAATCTGTTTTTTCGGTGGCTTTGCCGACCGAAAAAACACCGCAAAGACGAGCTTGGCGATAAGCGCGTATCAAAAGTAAAACAGAGTTTTACATTTGAATATTGAATGAAAATACCGTATCATCGGACTTGCCGAAGATACGGTATTTTCTCGGGTAAGCCTTATGCTTCCTTCTTAGCGATTACTTCCTTGCCGTCATACATGCCGCATTCGGGGCAAACGTGATGGGGCTTGATGAGTGCTTCACAGTTGGGGCACTTAACAAGACCGGGAGTTACGAGCTTCCAGTTAGCACGTCTCTTGTCTCTGCGAGCTTTGGATGTTTTTCTCTTCGGTACTGCCATAACCTACACCTCCTATATTTTTACAAAAAAGATTTACGTAATTTTGCGCTTTTTATTTTTCGTCCTCGCTGTCGAGAAGCTCTTTGAGCTTACTCCATCGGGGATCGATCTCACGCGGAGCGCATCCGCATACGTCGCCGATCATTTTCTTTCCGCACTTCGGGCAGAGTCCGCGGCAATCGGGAGAGCAGAGAAGCCTTGACGGTAGCTCAAGGTAAATCGACTCAATGATAGCCTCGTCGGGCTCAAGAATACCGCGTTTGAGGACAAGGTATTCATCCGCCTTTTCTTCAAGTACCTCGTCCGAAAGAGTACCTTCGGTTACGATTGTACGGTCAAAATCGAATTCGAGCACTGTTTCGACAGGTTCGAGACAGCGCGCGCATTCTCCGCGGTAGGGGACGGTGACGCGTGAGGTCAGAGTGACCAAACCCGCGCTTCCGCTGACAACACCCGAGATTCGGGCGCCGGGGAGATATTCGATACCGTAGGGTGCGGTGTCGGGGAAGACCTCACCGTCTATCTCAAGCTCGCGGATCTCACCGCGCAGTATTGCAGACAGATCAATAAGCATACTTAAAATCCTCCCATGAAACGGCATAAAAAGCGACAGTACATATTATAATACGGAAAAGGGAATATGTCAAGATGAAATTATGAATTTCTCGTGAAATTTGTAAAATTTGAAGAAAATTTACGAAATTTAGCCAATAACAACTGTGTATGCGCCCTCGGAAAGCGGGAAGAGGATTCGGCCGCCGATTCTTCTGCCGTTGATTTCTTCAAGAGCAAACTCGATTCCGTTGATCTTGAGGACGTCCTTTTCGGATACGAGCGAGACGGTTGCTGCGGTCTCCTCGGGGATCTGGAAGCTGTATTCGAATTTGTCGCCGACCGATACCCATGCGCTTTCGATGTGACCCGCAACAGAGTCATAGGACGCGCGAGCGGTTGTGATGCGCTTCTGACCTGCGGGGATCTCATCATCGCGTCTCATATCGGGTGTGGGCGCGAGGAAGAAGTGCTCCCATCCGGGAACCTCGGTGTCGGGCTTGATTCCGCACATGCCGGAATAGAACCATTCCGCAACTGCGCCGTAAGCGTAGTGGTTGAAGGAGTTCATGCCGACGTCGCCGAAGCCGCGCTCGAGAGTGTAGGAATTCCATCTCTCCCAAACAGTTGTTGCGCCCTGGCGTACAGAGTAGAGCCAGCTGGGGTCGCGGGTCTGGAGAAGGAGCGAGTAGCAGAGCGAATGCAGACCGAGCTTTTCAAGAGTCTGATTGAGAATACCCGTGCCGACAAAGCCTGTCGAGAGGGTGTAATCGTTGTCGATGATCTTTTGCTCGAGCTTCTTGATATAGGAAGCGCGGTCTTCCTCGGGAACGAGGTCGAATGCGAGCGCGAGAAGATATCCCGTCTGAGTCTTGATCGTAAGGTCGCCGTCCTCAATATATCTGCATCTCCAGTGAGAAACGATGCGCTCGCGGAGCTCTGCATAGTAAGCGGCACGCTCGTGCTTGCCAAGAATATCGCAGAATTTCTTCATAAGTGCGGCGTCGTATGCGTAATAGGAAACCGCGATGTAGCGCTTGTCGGTTACGTCATAGTTGAGCCAGTCGCCGTAAGCGGTGTTGGGACCTTCAAGGCCGTACTGCTCGAGGAACTGCATGTAGTATTCCATCGAGTCAAAGTGCTCCTCGAGGATGGCGGTGTCGCCGTACATCTCGTAAAGCTTGTTGGGCACGATGAGACAAGCATCGCCCCAAGCGGCATTGCCGTTGTTGCCGGTAAATACTCGCGGGATAACGTCGCAGTATGCGCCGTCAAAGCCCTGCTGCGAGTCGCGCGCATCACCAAGCCACTTGTGCATGAAGGGGCGAATGTCGGCAAGATATGATGCCGCACCCGCAAAGATCTGTGTGTCGCCCGTCCAGCCAAGGCGCTCGTCACGCTGAGGACAATCTGTGGGTGCGGAGAAGTAGTTGCCTCTCATACCCCATACAATATTCGAATAGAGACGGTTGACCTCGGGATTGTCGCAGTAGAAATCTCCGGTCTCGGTAAATTCGGAACAGATGACCTCACCGGCTATGGAGAGAACGTCAATGTCGTTGTCGGCGCGGATCTCAAGATAGCGGAAGCCGAAGAAGGAGTGGGTGGGGAAGTAGGTCTCGATACCGTTGCCCGAAGCGACGTAAACGAGACGAGCCGTAGCCGAGCGGTAGTTCTTGATGTACATGCTTCCCTTGGGTCCGTCGTTTCCTCTTTCGGGATCGCCGCTGTCGTTGAGCATTTCGGCAAAGTAGACCGTGATCTTGGTGCCGCGGGGAGCGCGGAACATAAGGATCGGGCGTCCGACCATGTTCTGACCCATATCAAGGATGAGGGACTCGCCGAATTCGAGTCTGGTCTGCTCGCACCAGTCGCCAACGTTCTTTGAGATCACGTTGATCTCGCCGTATTCCGAGCCGTCGTGTACGGTGCCGTTGTGGCAGACAGCCGAGATCGGGCGGAGAAGAAGCTCGTGGCGGGGTCTGATAGCGGGACCGACAAGGGGAACGATCTCGCAGGTGTAATCTGTGAAGAACTGTGCGTTGACCCACTCGTGCGCCTCGGGAGCGATCGAGGGCTCGGGAACGGTCGCATCGTAGTATTCGCCGTCCCAGATGTCGGCAAACATAACGGGACCGCAGATGGAAGCCTTCCAGTCCTCGCCCGACGCGATGATCTCGCTTTCGCCGTCAGCGTATTCGATCTCGATCTCGCCCGCGAACGCCATCGGCTTGAAGCCGTAGAATCCGAAGGAGATACGACCCGTCCACCAACCGGGGGAGACCTCTGCTACAACGCGGTTGTTCTCGCGGCAGAGAGCGGTGACGTCGTATTCGTACTCAAAAACTCTCTTGCGGTAGTCGGTCCAGCCGGGCTTGTATTCGTCCGCGGTGGGCATGCCGTCGATCTCGTGGCCTACGCGCGCGCCGTTGACGAAGATGTCGAAGATACCGAGCGCGGTTGCGCGGAGGGTGATCTTTTCGACTGCGCGTCCGGGTTCGGGAGCGAACTCGCAGAGCAGATTGAGAAGTCCGCTACGGGGCTCAAGATCGCGCTCGTAGCTGTTGTATTTCATGTTTTTCCAAGGATGCTCGACGGGATTTCCGACAAGCTCGGGATGGGTTATAAATCTTGCCTTTTTCATGATGTTCTCCTTGCGGATTTTTTTAGTATAGTTAATTATACTATAAATTTAATAAAAATGCAATAGAAAATAAAAAGTATTGACATCAAACAAAAAATATAGTAAAATAAAATTGTAAATTTCTCAAAATCCGTGAAACTTTTACGCCGATTTTCCGTCTTATTAAGTGAAAGGAGTGAAACGCCATGAAAAAACTGTCTTTTATACTGATTTTTATAATGCTCATCGGCTCGCTTTCATCCTGCGGAGCACGTGAAGATAGGTTTGAGCTTACGTACGAGAGCGACAGGACGCTTTACCTCGTCGGCGAGACGGTAAAGATAACGGCAAAGGTGACGAACGTATCGGGCAGAACCTATACCTATAAAGGCTCCTCGAGCGATTACAGACCCTATGTCAATCTCTATCCGATTCTCGAAGACGGAAAAGTCGGCGAGCCTCTTGAACATCTTCCGATAGCGTCAACGACGGATGCACCGTCGCGGCATAAGATCGAGGATGGCAAGAGCGGGCAGGTGACATTTGAGTTCCCGCTTCCCGAGGATGCACACATCGGAAAGTATACAGTCAGTCTTTCGTATGAAGGCGCAAAGAAAGTTTTTGTCGGAGCGATAAGCGTGATCCGTCCCGCCGAGCAGAATCATGTGGAGGATATGCCTTACAGCTCGGTCACGGTCAGCTCGGGTGAAGAAGGTATTCATCCATTGAGAGGATTGTTATATACAAATCAGTATCTCAACGGTGAACTCGCGCTTTGCGGTGATGGTTACGGAGTGTATTGGTTTTTTGATTCTATCTACGATATAAATATTGAGAACTATCCGTGCATTGTTCTTGACGGAGAAATTACGGTGACAGCTTCCGGAAACGTGCAAATAGGAACTCCGTATCTCTACGATTTTAATTACGAAAGACTCGATTATAACGGAGGATTCGAAGGACTTTCCGCACTTCCCGCGGGAGAATATCTTGTGGTTTTTACCGAGTATCATGACGGAAGTCTTGACGATCCCGATGCGGACGAATATTGGAAGACTATGTACGAAAACCTCTTCAAACTTATAGTAAGGAGCTGAACATGATGAAGAAACTTGCATTTTTTCTTGTATTGACAATGCTCGTCGGTATGTTTTCCTCCTGTGCGGGGATCGGTGACGATGTGTCGAAATCCGAAACAACTACCGAAACTCCGGATTTTGAGCTTACTTATGAAATATCAAAGCGCGAATACATGCGCGGCGAGGCTGTGATTGTTACGGCGTCGGTCAAAAATATTTCGGGCAAGGATCTGACTTATAGCGCTGTTATCGATAGCTATTATCCGACGATAGAGCTTTTCTGTCAATCCGAAGATAGTGAGGTGAGTGCGAAAATCAGTCACGAACCGATCGACACCGTCAGCGGTTCTGCTGAATTTACCGCAAAGGCGGGTCAGGTCGGTGAGAAGACTTACACCTTTGTCATCCCCCATGACGCAAAGCTCGGTCTCTATGATCTTACTCTCTCATACCGCGGCGAGACTCGTACCTTCACGGACGTGCTTATGATCGTTGACAAAACTTCGCAGAATGAAAACTCCGAATATGAATACAGTCCTATCGCGGTCATCTCGGGCGGCGCGTCGATAAATCCGATAAGAACACTGTCGAGCTCCTACGTTCAGCACGCGGACGATACTTTCGCGCTCGGCTGTGACGGAATGGGTGTGTGGAATTATTTTAAGCAGGATGACACGGATAAATCCACATTTCCGCTGTTGGTTTACGATGGCAGTATCAGCATGGATATTCCCGAATATACCGATGTATATTCCGTGGGAATATACGATCTCAATTACGAACGGATAAACGGTTACAACCTGACGTCAATAGATGATATCAAATATCTGCTAGCGGGCGATTATCTAATCGTTCTTTCGGTCCAATACGATACGAGCGTCAGTAATCCGAACGAGTATGAAAAGTACAGTTACGAGGACTTTTTCCGCATCGCGATTCCGCCAAAAAATACGGGCATAGATAAGAAATACTCCTACAGCAGCGTGCTTATTGAGTCGGGCGGATTTGAAATCAACCCGATAGAGTGTATGCTCTGGTTTGAGGAGCACAAAGCGGGTGAGACTGTCACGGGCGAGGGCTTCGGTGTTTCGCAGATCATAGAAAACAAGGAAGACCACAACTATTTCCCCACGCTTGTCTGCAAAGGTGCTACCTCATTCCGCCCGCCTGTCAATGCTAATATTTCGAGTGTCAGAATATACGATACCGATTATAACGAGCTCGATTATTCCTTAGACCTGAACGAACTTCGCGACCTGCTTCCGGGCGAATATCTGGTTGTGTTCTATGAGAAACTCGACAGCAGAGGCTGCGACCCCGAGATCACGGATTACACGATCCGTGCGAACGAGTGTATTTTCAAATTCATAGTGCCTGAAAGCTCCATCGGCAGTTTTTCCTTTGCCGAAGACAGCAAGAGCTACAAAGAGGGCGATTACGGTGTGAAGACCTCGGGATTCAAGAACACAACCGAGCAAGCTGTCAGTAATAGCAATGAAGCCGCAGAGCGAGCAAAGGCTGAATGTACTATAGAATACGATACCGTAGAGGTATTGTACGACAGTTGGGATAAAATGTGGTCGGTGACCTTCTATAACCGCAAAAACATGGCCGATATCCAGACGGTCTACCTCGGAGAAGACGGAATTACCCGTCTCATGGTTACTTTCGGATAGAAAGGAGATCAGCTATGAAAAAGATAATTGCTTTTTTGCTCATTGTTATTCTTTGCCTGCCCTCCTGCGCGGGGATCGGAGACAATCTGCCAAAGAATGAAAGCGTTTCGGACAACACCGCCGAGGCTGCTCCCGAAACGCATCAGATTGCAGAAAATGAAAAGCGCGTGGGCAATTTCGCTTTCTCGTTTACTACAGAGAAGACCGAGTACCTGCCCGGCGAAACTATCCACATATACGCAACAGTCACCAACGTTTCGGGTGAGGATCACGTTTACACGGGCTCGTCCTCGGCTTTTATGGCTGATATTGTGATGTATTGGAAGAATGAAAGCGGTGGAGAACTCAATTACGATCCCATCCCTTGGGCAGAGGATACAATTCCCTGGGCGGAGGATCACCGCCTTCATACGATCAAAAACGAAACAAGCCGCACCACTCTCTATCAGTTCCGCATACCGGATGACGTAAAAACAGGTTATTACGATATTTCTCTTTCATATAACGGTGAGGTTGCACTCTGGGATAACGTTATCTTGATTTCTCCTAAATATCAGCAAAGCGACTTAATGGTTTATTGCGGCGAAGTAACAATACACCCGATAGAGTTCTTTCTCAGCAGCAGTGAGCGTCTTGAAGACGGAAGCTATATCGAGAGCGACGGCCTTGGAATCAGCGAGCTTTTCGACGACCCTGATGCCGATCTTTCAGTCGTCCCCGAGCTTATAGTCGGAAACAAGGACATAATTCAACCGCTCCTTCATTCACACGTTTCGATTGAGAGTATAGATATATACAATAAGAGACTCGAGAAGCTTGCGGTCAGTATGACAAATATTGAGGCACTCTCTGATATTGAGGGCGGCGAATATTATATCGTTATAACCGAGAAGCGACACACGGACATAAAACAATTGATTTCAAGATATCAGAGCGTTTTCAAGCTCATAAAGGAGTTTCCCGACGGTTCCGTGTTCTCCTATGTCGACGTAACCTCGGTTTATAAAGAGGGCGTGCCCGGTGTTGTCACTTCGGGCTTCAAGAACACGGAGAAGACCGAGCTCGAAATAATAAATATCCATGAAGCATCTCAAAGGGCGATAGCCGAGGTGACCGTGGAATATAATTACGTTGACGTGAAATATGACCCGATCTCAGGGGTCTGGCAGGTTCTCTTCGCGCAAAGAAATATTCCGGGCGGCGATCAGACGGTTTATCTGGATAGTAACGGAGTCACGCTTCTCATTGTTTACGGAGAATAATAAAGGGGATACGATATGAAAAAGATATTAGTTTTTCTGCTTGTTGCTCTTCTTTGTCTGCCGTCTTGCGCGGGGATCGGAGATGATCTTCCCGAAACCGAAAAGGCCGTTATATCGGGAGACGAGGAGATTCACACCGATTTTGACGGTGTATATCTTACACTTGATTCCGTAGGCGAGACCTCGCTTTCCGTTACATGGCATAACGATACCGATCTCGAGATACTTTTCGGAGAGGGATATTCGGTAGAGATTCTTTTATTCGACGGAACTTGGAATCCCGTTCTCAAAGATTCGATCGCATTTGATGCGATAGCGATGCTCTTGCCGCCCGACGGCGAGATCGAAAAGGGTTATTCATTGAAGCCCTTCGATATTTCCGAGAAGGGGACATACCGCTTGCTCTGTGAATTCTGGCACGGTGGTAATACTTATAACACATGGGTCGAATTTGATGTTGTCGAGTAATACAGAGGAGGCAAGCTATGAAACGAATTTTGTTAATAATTCTCGCCGTTGTCCTCTGCATCCCCGCTTTTACGGGGTGCGAAAAAGAGCCTGATTTTTACAGTGTTGTTTCTCTTGAGATACCCAAAGAAACCGACCGCGTTTATTCGCAAGAAATAAATCTTATCCGCTACGACTGGTCGGGCTACGGAGTATCGTACAAGACCATCGAACCTTGCGCGTTTGCTGACGAAATTATCGAAATTATTACTTCTATGAAAAAGACCTCGAAGGTATCTGCGATGATAGCTTTCGGCGATCTGGAAAGCTATGGCAACGATCCGCCCGTGGAAAGAGGAACCTCGTGGGTTGAGATAGGTTCGGAAATATACCGCCTTGATCCCGAGATGACCGAGATTTCAATTGTTGAGCGACACCTTGGTTCGGGCAAAAAGCTTGATTCCGCTACATCTATCGATCGTCTTGGTGATCTTCTGCACGCCGCGTGGTATTATCATCCTTACGATTATTACAGCGGAAGCTACGATAATTCAACCGGCGAGATATCTCTTGACCGTATGTACGAAGCCGAATCCGACGTTGCTATGAACGTAAAAAGCTTCAGCGTTGAAAAGGAACACGGTTCCATAAACTCGGTCACGGTGGAAGTGACCGCGAAAGCAGACGTGGATTTGCGCCTGGTGCTCGATTCGCGCCAGAGCGACGATAACCTCGGCGCGGGTGACCTCAAGGAGTTCTCAATGAAAAAGGGAGAAACGCAAACCGTTACGCTCTCCTTCTCGGGCTGGCAGTATTCATATTGGATATATATCAAAGCCGATAATACCATGATCTCGATGCAGATCAATCCATAAATCAAAACAGCGGCTGCCTTTCGGCAGCCGCTTGAATTTTATTTATTCTTTATGCTCGGGTACGATAAGACCGTAGTCTCCGTCGCGTCTTGCGTAAACAACGCAGGTATCGCCCGAAGTGTCATCCTGGAACACGAAGAACTCATGTCCGAGAAGGTTCATCTGAAGGATAGCCTCCTCAACCGACATGGGTTTGAGTGTGAATTCCTTGCGGCGTACCACAAAATCGGTAGCCTCGGAAAGCTCATCTGCCATATCCGTAATTCCCGCGGCAATTGCCGCACCCTGAGAGCGAAGTCTCTTTCCAAGCTTGGTCTTGTTCTTTCGGATCTGGCGGTCGATGGTGTCTACTGCGCGGTCGATCGCGTTGCGGAAGGTCTCATCATCGGTTTCACAGCGGAACAGAGTGTTTGCCGCGGCGATCGTGATCTCGATATTTTCACGGTTACGCTTGCGGCTGAAGGTGACTGTTGCCTTTTCCTCGGTCGCGAAGTACTTGTCAAGCTTCGCAAGCTTCTTTTCGGCGAGCTCCTGAAGATCGGCGGGAACGCTCATGTGTCTGCCTACAACGGTGATTTTCATGTTTTCTTCCTCCTGTACTGTAACTTTGTGCCGCGGGAGAATTTGCTCCTTTGGTACACCTATATTATAGCACATTTTTTGTGCAAAATAAATAGGTTTTTGAAAAATTCTTTTCAAAATTTGTGGATTTGTGCAAAATCACGAAATCTTATTCTACAGCAAGTTTGTGATTGACTTTTGGCGTTTTTAGTGGTATAATATATTTGTTACGGTCAATTTATGAGGTATAAAAATGGATAAATTAACCCTTAAAAAAGAAATAGAAGAGCTCCGCGCGCTGGTTTCATACCACGCGCGAAAATATTACGTTGACGATGCGCCAGAGATATCGGATTATGATTATGATCTGATGTACCACAAGCTCCTCGCGCTCGAGGAGGAAAATCCCGAATTCTTTGATCCTGCATCGCCCACAAGACGCGTCGGCGGTGCACCTCTCGATAAATTCGAAAAGGTCACGCATACCGTGGGGATGAACTCGCTTTCCGACGTTTTCTCCTTTGAGGAGCTTTCGGCGTTTCTCGCGGGAGTCGAGAAGGTTATAGGCAAAACGATGTGGTCGGTAGAGCCGAAGATAGACGGTCTTTCGGTTGCATTAAAATACGAAAAAGGAATATTTATTCAGGGCGCGACGCGCGGAGACGGTCAGGTTGGCGAGGACGTTACGCAGAATCTCCGCACCATATTCTCGCTCCCGCTGACGCTTCCCGAAGAGCTTTCCTTCACTGTAAGAGGTGAGGTTTACATGCCCCGACGCGTGCTCGAAGCGATCAATGCGAAGCGCGAAGCAGAGGGTAAGCCGCTTATGGCAAACCCCAGAAACGCGGCGGCGGGATCGCTCCGTCAGCTTGACCCGAAGATAGCGGCATCGCGCAGACTCGACGTCTTTATCTTTAATATTCAAGAGGGCTCTCTCTGGCTTGACGGACGTCAGTCCGAGAGTCATACCGAGATGCTTGACCGCCTCGCGGATCTTGGTTTCCCGGTTGTATCGGAACGTGCGTGCGTACCCACTGAGGCGGAAATACTTTCGCATATCGAATATCTGGGATCGCTCCGCGACTCGCTCGAATACGATATTGACGGCGTTGTAATCAAGCTTGATTCGACAGCAGACCGCGCCGTTCTCGGCGAGGGTGTGAAGACTCCGAAGTGGGCGGCGGCGTACAAATTCCCGCCCGAAGTTAAGGAAACGAAGCTGAGTTCGATCTCGATCCAGGTCGGCAGAACCGGCGTTCTGACCCCCATTGCAGAGCTCGAGCCCGTTCGTCTTGCGGGCACCACGGTATCACGCGCAACGCTTCATAATTCCGAGTTTATTGCCGAACGAGGCATCATGCTCGGAGATATTGTAAAGGTCAGAAAAGCCGGTGACATCATCCCCGAGATCGTTAGTGCTGTCCCCGAAAAACGCGACGGAACACAGACTCCTTTTGCTATGCCGGAGACCTGTCCTTCCTGCGGAGAGCCTGTCAGCCGCGACGAATCGAGCGGAGAGGGAATTGCGCTTCGCTGTACCAATTCGGCGTGCCCCGCACAGCTTTCGCGCTCGATCGAGCATTTTGCTTCACGCGGCGCGATGGACATTGACGGACTCGGACCGCAGATCGTTGATCTTCTGATCGGCGCCGATCTAATCAGTAATGCTGCAGACCTCTATCAGCTGAAAGCGGAGGACGTTGCCTCACTCGAGCGCATGGGCGAGCTTTCGGCAAACAACCTTATAAACGCGATCGAACGCTCCAAATCCGCGGGTCTCGAGAGACTGATCTACGCCCTCGGAATACGCAATATCGGCGAGGTTGCCGCGGCGGCACTTGCCAAGAAATTCAGAACTCTTGAGGGATGTATGAATGCCTCGTTTGATGAGCTTTGTGCTATCGAGGACTTCGGAGAGATCACTGCAAGATGTGTTATAGACTACTTCTCGCACGAGGCGAATCTTGAGCTCTGCCGTCGACTTATCGACGCCGGATTGCTTACGGAAGCCACATCAAAGGCACTCGACGACAGCCTTGCGGGACTTACTTTCGTCCTGACGGGAACACTTCCCACGATGGGCAGAAGCGAGGCTTCAGCGCTCATCAAGGAGCGCGGAGGCAAGACCGCGGGCTCTGTTTCGAAGAAAACTTCCTACGTTGTGGCGGGCGAGGAAGCGGGTTCAAAGCTTACCAAGGCAAACGAACTCGGTATTCCCGTCATCGACGAAGCCGCGCTTCTCAAAATGTGCGGACTTGAGCCAAAAAACTGAAAAAACGCATAGTAAATAAAAATTACGCTCACGGGCATCAAAATCGCCCGTGGGCGTAATTTTTTGCATATCGATATAAAAATTAGAAATACATCTAATAAAAAGCCAAACGAATTTGATACAAATGTCGATAGTTAGACGAAAATCGAATTAACGCACATTAATCAATCTAATGAACCTTGCCGAAAAAAGCCGTAAAAAATCGCAATTTACCGAATTTTGCTACTCCTGCAAAGCAAAAAATACTTGACCAATATCTTTAAATATGATATAATTATATATATGTTCAGACGCCGGTGTATTCGAGTATTCCCTCGTATATGCCGCGGGCAAAAAGATCGGGGCGGTCGCGCATCAATGCCGCTTCCTCGGGGTTGCTGATAAAGCCGAGTTCAACGAGGGTTGAGGGCATTTGTGTCTTTCGGAGCACGTAAAGTCCGCTTCTCGCAAAGACGCCTCTGTCGCGCAGACCCGTGTATTCGCTGACTCCTTCGACAATGTCCTCTGCGAGCGAAGCCGCCGCTGACGGAACCGAGAAAACGTATGCCTCCGTGCCTCCCGCATTAGGGGATGAGGACGCGTTTGTATGAAGGCTGATGAAGTAATCCGCGCCCCAGGCGTTTGCCTCATTGACTCTCGCGGAGAGACTCGACGCCTTCGAATTTCCAAGCTGTGTATCGGGTGTCGGACGAGAAAGTCTGACCTCAAAATTGCCGTTTGCGCGCAGAAGCGCGGCAAGCTCCTGACCGATGGTGTAAACGAGATTTTGCTCGCGCAGACCGTTACCCTCCGCGCCCGCATTCGGATTGACGGGGTTGTGTCCCTGATCTATGTAGATTTTTATAGCCATAAAGTACCTCACAAAAACGTATTCGGTACAGTATATTCTTGCCGGTGAGTTTTTGTGACGAAAGGAAAAGATATGTCTTATAACGAAGAAAAAAATAAGGTTGAAAAATCCTTTTTATATCTGGTGGCAACGCCGATAGGCAACCTTTCGGATATCACTGAGAGAGCTATGAAGGTGCTCTCCGAGGTTGATTTCGTTGCCGCGGAGGATACGAGAAATTCGGGGCTTCTGCTCTCGCGTCTCGGTATCAAAAAGCCGATGGTGTCCTATCACGACCACAACCGAGCCGAGCGCGGACCAGAGATAATCGAACGCCTTAAGGGAGGTGAATCCTGCGCGCTGATCAGCGACGCGGGCATGCCCGCAATATCCGATCCGGGCGAGGATCTTGTGGCTCTCTGCGCGAAGGAGGGCGTCGGTGTCTCGATCATTCCGGGAGCTTGCGCGGCGGTATCTGCTCTGGCACTTTCGGGACTTTCAACAAGGCGTTTTGCTTTTGAAGGTTTCCTTCCCCCGTCCGGTAAGGAGAGAAAAAAACGCCTTACCGATATAGCAAAAGAGGAGCGAACGCTTATCATATATGAAGCTCCTCACAGACTGAAAAAGACGCTCGCTGAGTTTTCCGAGTATTTCGGCGGTGACCGACGGATCTCGCTCTGCCGTGAGCTTACGAAGCTTAACGAGGAAGTATTGCGTATGACTGTCTCGTCTGCTTGCGCATATTATGAAAGCACGGAGCCGAGAGGCGAATATGTTCTGATTATCGAGGGTGTTCCCGAGGCAACCGAGAAAGACGTAGCTGTGGATATTGCCGCACGCGCCGAAGCACTTATGGCGGGCGGAATGTCGCAGAAGGATGCGATAAAAACGATAGTCAAGGAAACAGGACTTCCGAAGAACAAGGTATACGCCGAAGTTCTTAAAAATAATGAATAAATATTCATTTACCTCTTGATTTTTTCACTCAAATGTGGTATCATTAATATTATTTTTTCGATATTAATCCAAAAGGAGAATAGATTATGAGTTTTGTTGTTACAGAAAAGAAAAAGTGTTGTGTGGTCGGTGCGACCGGTATGGTAGGTCAGCGTTTTCTGACCCTTCTTGCGGACCACCCTTATTTTGAAGTCACCTGCCTTGCCGCATCGGCAAGAAGCGCGGGTAAGACATATGCTGAGGCTGTCGGAAGCCGCTGGAAGCTCAGCGAGCCGATGCCCGAGAAGTTTGCGGATATGAAGGTTCTTGATTCCGCTGAGGTTGACACCATCGCATCCCTCTGTGATTTCGTTTTCTGCGCGGTTGATATGCCCAAGGCTGAAGTCCGCGAGATGGAAGAAAATTTCGCACGCCACGAGCTTCCCGTAGTTTCGAATAACTCGGCTTGCCGCGGTATTGAGGACGTTCCCATGCTCATGCCCGAGATCAACTCGGATCACCTTGCGGTTATCGAGACCCAGAAGAAGCGTCTCGGCACCAAGCGCGGATTTATCGCAGTTAAGCCCAACTGCTCGATCCAGTCCTACGTTCCTATGCTCACCCCCCTTCTCAAGTTCGGCCTTAACAAGGTAGTTGCCACCACCTATCAGGCAATTTCCGGCGCGGGCAAGACGTTTGCAGAATGGCCCGAGATGATCGACAACGTAATCCCCTTCATCGGCGGCGAGGAGCAGAAGAGCGAGCAGGAGCCCCTCAAGATCTGGGGTAAGGTTGAGAACGGCGTTGTTGTCAATGCAGATGCTCCCCTGATCACCACCCAGTGCATCCGCGTTCCCGTAACCAACGGTCATACCGCCGCTATCTTTATGAGCTTTGAGAACAAGCCTTCCAAGGAAGAGATCCTTGCGGCTTGGGCAGAATACAAGGGACTTCCCCAGGAGCTCGGTCTGCCGAACGCTCCCGAGCAGTTCATCACCTATTTTGAGGAAGACAACCGTCCTCAGTGCGCCGTTGACCGTGATATTTACGGCGGAATGGGTATCACCGCGGGCAGACTCCGCGAGGACACTATGTTCGATTACAAATTCGTGGGACTTTCTCATAACACCCTCCGCGGTGCGGCGGGAGGTTCCGTACTCAACGCCGAGCTTCTTTACAGACTCGGATACCTCGATTGATATAAATGAAGAAAAATATACTTGTCGTAACCTTTTCGCCCGGCGGCGGCTGCCTTGAGCTTGCCGACGCGGCAACCGTTATCCTTGACCGCGCGGGATACGAGGTTGAATGCCTCGATATCACCTATGCCGATGACAGAGAAGCCGCATGCGGACTTGAGATCCACGTTGATCTGATGATCCTTATCGCGCCCGTGTATCTGCGCCATCTGCCCCCGCCCGTCGAGTATTTCATCTCGCGCTCACAGCTCTTCGTTGAAAAGGCGGCGCTCGTGCTTGGCTACGGCTCATGCGGTGTCGGATGTGCTCCCGAGGAGGCGAGAAAGCTTTTTGATCTTGCCGAAGTTCCGCTCTGCCGTATCATGACCTGCCCGCTTCCGCATACCTTCGCCGATTGTGTTGAAGAGAAGCAGGTGCTTCCCGACAGCCTCGGTGACGTAGGAAGATTTATCCTATCCGTTGTTGCGGACGACGACAGAGAAGAGAAGCCGATTGAAAAAAGAAGCTTTGATATAATCGGTAAATTACCCTATAACATTACAAAAAGACTTGCTTTCGGATTCCCGAAGACAGTCAGCGCGGATTGCACATTCTGCGGCACCTGCGCTAAGGTCTGCCCGACCGAGGCAATCACGCTCGATAAATTCAAGATCGATTCCGAGCGTTGCATCGGCTGTTCCGCATGTGTGCGTGCATGCCCGAAGGGCGCAAAGTCTATAAACCGCTACCCATGGACAAAGGCAATACTCCGCCGCGGCTTTGCCGAAGTGAAGTATCCCGAGGAGATCACGGTGCGCAAATGAATAAAAAGGTGAGCTGTTTTTTGAACCGCTCACCTTTTTTCGCATAAAATATTTACTTGAGAGAAGAATTATGCTATAATAATAAAAAAACGAGAGAGGTACGTTATGAAAAGATATCTCAGAACTTTTTCGGCATTTCTTTCACTTATTATGATGTTTCCTCTGGTCGGATGCGTAGGCGAATCCGACGTGACCGATGGAGCGCCTACAGAGGAATCGCTCCCCGCAACAGACGCTCCTCCTTCCGAAACCGAAACTATCGAGCAGACTGAGGAAGAAACCCATATCCCCGTTCAGCCGAGCGAATGGGATATTATCCGCGAAAAGGCAAAAAACGAAGGTATTAAGATCCTTTTTATCGGTGATAGCTTGACTCACTATAACGAGATGCCGCAGATCTTTGCAAGCCTTTGCAAGGCGGCGGGCTATAAGGTAAAAGCTGACAGACAGACAAAGGGCGGAACGGGCATCGCAATGCTCCGTGAGGATGCGGCGCTCTGGCAGACCGTCAGCAAGAAGATCAAGTCGGATAATTGGGATATTATCGTATATCAGCCTAACAGAAACAATCCCGTCATGACGGAATACTTCCCCTATTACCCTTGGAAGGAATACAGCGCGGCGAAGGATCTCGTTGAGCTCATCAAGGCGGCGGGCGCAATTCCGCTGCAGTATTCGAGCTTCGGCGTCAATAAGGGGTATGTTACCCGAGAGGGCTGTACCAAGAAGATGTCCCGCGCGGAGCATACGAATTTTGTAACCTCGTATAACGCGGCTGTTTCCGATATGCTCGGAAGCAAGACCGTTTACACGGGCGCGACCTTCAACAGCTTGCTTGCGAAGACTCCCTCGCTCGGACTTTACCATACCGACAATTCGCATCCTTCGCCGGCGGGCAGCTTCCTTATTGCCGCGGATTTCTATACCGTTATCTTCGGTGAATCTCCCGCAGAGATAAATTACGATTACGAACTTGACGCAGAGCTTGCCAAGACCTTGCGCACCGCGGCGGCAGAGCTTTTGACCTTTGCTCCCACCGAAAAGGCAAAGGTGGAGTTTGTTGAGGAGCCAAACAAGGAATCGGGCGAGAAGGGAACCCTAACCTTTGGTGTGCATTGCTTCGAGAACGTTGACGCATCCGGAAAGAGCGGATTCTTTGAGGTATCCGAGGATAATTCCAAGATCAGCTACAAGTACAAGAGTGGCGACGGTATCCTTTTCGGTTTTGCAACTCTCGACGGCAGACCCGTCATGGGCAACAACTGGAGCTTTGAGGCTGACGTTGCCATTGAAAAGTATTGTGGAAGCAAGAACCCCACAGCGGGTCTCCAGCTTATCGACGAAAAGGGCAAGGTCTACCGCCTCTATCTGCGCACGACCGCGGCTAAGATCACGAATAACGATTGCTCCACAGCTGAATACCATATCCGCACAGACCACGATGACAGCGCATCGCGAACCGACAAGGGAACCTTCTCGAACAAGCTGAAGCTCAAGATTGAGGTTTCTCCCGATTCGATCACTTTGTATACCGACGGCACGGTCTATATGACCATCAACTACGAAGGCACGGTCTTCTATGACGGAACAAAATCGACCAAGATGAAGTACAGCGGCGAGGATATCCAGCTCGGACTCGTTACATGCTACGCCGACACAAGCTTTTCAAACGTTGTGATCAAGTGATAATAATTCAAAGACACCGCCTTCGGGCGGTGCCTTTTTTGAAATTAAGAGAATTTTAAGACTTTTGGGTATTTCTTTTTAAGAAAAAATGTGCTATAATGTAGTCAGTACAAAAAGGAGCACGCAAATGTACAATATTCTTATCTGCGATGACGAGGCGGATATCGTATCCGCGCTTAAAATATATCTTTCATCCCCCGATCTCCGCTTTTTTGAGGCGGGCAACGGTATCGACTGCCTGCGCATACTCGAGCGTGAGGAGATCCATCTTATTATCCTCGATATCATGATGCCGATGATGGACGGAATCACAGCGGCGGCAAAGATCCGCGAGACGAGCAACGTGCCTATAATCTTTCTTTCGGCAAAGAGCGAGGACAGCGACAAGATCCTTGGGCTCAATATCGGTGCCGACGATTACATAACCAAGCCCTTCAATCCGGTTGAGGTTCTGGCAAGAGTTCGCTCACAGCTGAGAAGATATTTCACCCTCGGGGGCTCCAGCAAGACAGATGACGTCATAACAATCGGCGGACTCGAGATAGACAACAGAGAGAAGAAATTTATGCTTGACGGCGAGGAGGTTGCGCTGACGCCGAAGGAATACGATATTCTGAAGCTTCTGATGTCAAATCCCGGCAAGGTATTTTCGCCGAGCGAGATCTATACTCAGGTCTGGAAGGAGACCGCGCTTACGGGAGACAATACCGTAGCCGTGCATATCCGCCATCTGCGCGAGAAGATCGAGATCGATCCCGCAGAGCCGCGATACCTGAAGGTCGTCTGGGGTCAGGGCTATAAGATAGAAAAGGGAACAAGATAATGAGCGAGAAAAAGAAAAGGCGACTCAGCCACAGTTTCGCCGCCAAGGCAACTGCGTTTACGGTTGCCGTCATAATGCTCTGCATAACCGCGCTTTCTACGGTAGGCGTTGTTGTTATGTTCGCGGCAGAGGTCTACAACTCAAGCCGCGAAGCAAATAAATACGAGATCTATTCAAGAACGGCTTACAACGACTGCTACACTATTATGAATTTGCTTTCCAATTCGGATTTCAGCGAAAACCGTGTGGATGAGTATATCAAATATTCGAATATCGGCAAGGTAAGATCGGAAAGTGCCAATCCCGATTATCCTGTCTACGAGAGGGTGCGCGGTGAGGTTGACGAGAGATTTGTTTACACCTTCTATTGGTATATCGAGTATACCGCCGACGGAGAGATAGATGCGTTCCGTTCGATTTTGAACGGTTACGATAATAACGATTACAATCCCGAAAACGTCTATTCCGTCACCCTGGGAGTTTCAACCGATCTTTTTGAGTCGGATGATTATTTCTGGTACGGACTCCTTATCGACGTTCTTTACGATTTCAGATTTATCGTCTATCCCATAGGGATCATTGCTTTTGCGACCGCAATGCTCTGTATCACTTTCCTTTTGATCTCTGCGGGCAGAAGAAGGGAAAGCGCGGGAATTACTCCGACTCTGCTCACCCGCGTGCCGTTTGAGGTGCCTTCCCTGGCTTTAGCGGGATTGTTTGCGGCAGGAATTGTTATGCTTGATTCGGCAGGCGGAATATTCCAGACCATGGTTATTGCATCGGTGTGGTTCATGTTCCTTTGCGTCGGACTTCTGTTCTGGCTTATGAGCCTTGCGTTGCGCATCAAGCTCGGTGTGCTCGTCAAATATACCGTAGTTTATTTCATACTGAACGGCATTTGGCGCGGAATGAAGTTCATCGGAAGATGTATCGCAACTGCCGTAAAAGCTCTGCCCCTGATATGGAAGACTGTCGCCATTCTCGCAGCGGTTACCGTAATCGAATTTTTCACGATATTTTTCACGTACTATGAGACTGATATTCTTCTTATATG
This sequence comes from Clostridia bacterium, assembly GCA_017628755.1. GTDB lineage: Bacteria > Bacillota > Clostridia > Oscillospirales > CAG-272 > CAG-390. Next base: position 30,063 of record JAGBYM010000036.1, read on the forward strand.
GTGGTTTATCGGCAAGATCATTATCTCGGTTGTGATCATTTATGTTGCGATAATGCTCCATCGTCTCAAGGCGGGCGGACGCAAGATCGCGGACGGTGATCTCGGATACAAGATCAACACGGACCCGCTCATTCTGGATCTCAAGGAGCACGGCGAAGACCTCAACCGAATCGGTGAGGGAATGAACAATGCCGTTGAAGAGCGCCTCAGAAGTGAGCGCATGAAGACCGAGCTCATTACAAACGTGTCGCACGATATCAAAACTCCGCTGACCTCGATAATCAACTATTCCGACCTGATCAGCCGTGAGGAATGTGACAATGAAAATATCAGGGAGTACGCACGTGTGCTTCACAATCAGTCCGAGCGAATGAAACGTCTTATAGAAGACCTCGTTGAGGCTTCAAAGGCGTCAAGCGGAAATATCGAGATCGTTCTCGGTAAATGCGATGCGGGTGTTATGATCTCGCAGATGTCGGGCGAATATGAGCAAAGACTTGCGGAGGCGGGACTCGAGCTCGTCTGCACGGCACCCGAAACCGAAATATTCATTATGGCAGACGGACGCCGTATCTGGCGCGTTTTCGACAATCTAATGGGCAACGCGCGAAAATACGCACTTCGCGGTACGCGTGTCTATGTCAGCCTCGAAGCCGTCGGAGACGATGCTGTTTTCACATTCAAAAATATTTCGCGCGAGCCTCTCGCGCTCGACGCAAGTGAACTGACCGAACGCTTTGTGCGCGGTGATAAATCAAGAAATACAGAGGGCAACGGTCTTGGACTTTCGATAGCCAAGAGCCTGATCGAGCTCCAGGGCGGCAAATTCAATATTACCGTGGACGGAGACCTCTTTAAGGTTACGCTGACCTTCCCGACAATCAAGGAGTGACACAATGAATATTATCGAAAAGTTGATGAACCTGATATCCGCGCCGATGACGCCGCCTCAGGCTTACGGAGTATTCCATATTATTCTTATAATCGTGGGATTGACCTTTTGCATTTCTATGGCTTGGATCTGCCGTAGGTTCGATGAAAAAAAGAACCGCATACTCCTTCTGACACTTTCGGGAATGCTTATATTCAGCGAAATTATCAAGCAGTTCTTTTTGTTTTACGTTACGAACGGTCACGCGATCTGCTGGGGTGAGTTTCCTTTCCAGATGTGCTCGCTGCCCATGTATCTCTGTCCCTTCGTATGCTTCAGCAAAAACGAAACGGCAAAGCGCGCGGCATACGGATTTATGATGTCCTTCAACCTTCTTGGCGGCTTTGCGGGTGTTTTTGAACCCTCGGGAGTCTTCCACGACCGCGTATTTCTGACAACCCATGCGATATTCTGGCATTACATGCTCGTATTTCTTGCGTTTTATATCATCTTTTCGGGTAGAGGCGTAGCATCCCGAGAGAATTATTACAATACTGTCAAACTCTTTGTTATGCTTTGTTTCGTTGCCTTTATTATCAATACCTTGATCGGAATCACGGTTGGCGACGAGGTCAATATGTTCTTCGTAGGACCGAATCCCGCGCCGATATTAGTCTTCAACTCGATTGCGCTTAAATACGGCTGGGCGGCGAGCACAGTCATTTTTATCCCCGTGACATCACTTGCTGCGGGAGCGGTGTTCTTGATTAATGCAAAATGCAGAATGCAAAATGCAAAATGAACCAATAATATAATTTTCGATTCTGTACTATAAAAACAAAATCACTATGCTTTTTAGGGCATAGTGATTTTTTATACAGAAAACTAAATTATATTTTCAGCAAATTTTGCATTCTGCATTTTACATTTTACATTTTGCATTATCCTAAAAGTGCCGCGCCGATAATTCCCGCGTCGTTTCCGAGGGTCGCGATGCGGATCTCAGTGGGACGGACGATACCGTTGCCGTAGGTCTCGGATCTTACAAGAGGAACGAGAGGGGTAAGGAGATTGTCCTTTTCGTTCGAAATACCGCCGCCGATAGAGAGAACCTCGGGCTGGAAAATGTTGATGATATTGATAAGTCCGCAAGCGAGGTACTTTATGTAGGAGTCCACGACCTCTTTTGCCGCCTCGTCACCTGCACGCATAGCGTCAAAGGAAGTGCGTCCCGAAATCTTGCCGCGCTCTGCAGCCATATCAGCCATAAGAGTCTTCTTGCCCGCCTTTTCGCATTCCGCGATCTTTTCCGCTGTCATTCTGACCAGAGCGGTTGCCGAGCTGTAAGCTTCCCAACATCCCTTACGTCCGCAGGAGCAGGGCTTGCCGTCCGCAACGATAACGATGTGACCGAGCTCCGCGCCCGCATAGTTGAAGCCGGAATAGATCGTGTCACCGATGATAATACCGCCTCCGACGCCCGTTCCGAGGGTGATCATGATCGAGCTCTTCGATCCCTTTGCCGCACCGACCTTAGCCTCGCCCCAAGCGGCTGCGTTTGCGTCGTTTTCAATGGTTACCTTGGAAACAGGGAATCCTTCCTTGAATTTTTCAGCAAGAGGGAAGTTGCGGAAGGGAAGGTTGTTGGCGTATTCAACAACGCCCGAGTCGTGGTTTGCAACACCGGGGCTTGCAATACCGACCGCCTCGATCTCGTCGATCGAGATATTAGCTTCCTTGAGAAGACCCTGGCAAAGAGCTGCCATGTCAGCAACGATCTCGTCAGCGGGTCTTTCGGCACCCGTGGGGATACTGTTGCGGAAGAGGATGGTTCCTTCGTTATTAACTATACCTGCGGCAATATTTGTTCCGCCGAGGTCAACACCGATTCTGTACATTTCATAATTCCTTTCGGATAAAAGTTTATTGATTATATTATAAATTAAAAAGCGGCGGTTGTCAACACCTTTTACGATATTTTCACTTTACACTTTCCACTTTTCACTACGCGCAGCGTCAGCAACACGGTCCGCCGATGCACATATTGACACAGAAACAGATCTTCAGACAGTCACAGAAGCTGTCGGAGCAGCCGGTGTTCACCGTGTATGTTCCTCCGTTGTAAGCCGACGTACGCGCGCGGAACTGCTCACGTGCCGCAAGGTATTCCTCATTGCCGGGGTCGCGCTCGCATGCTATGTCAAAGCATCTGCCCGCGTCGATGATCTGTCCGCGGAGCATAAGTGTCAGACCGCGCAGGTAGTACCATTCCGCGCCGCGCTCGTTACTCGGAACGCTTGCAAGCACTGCCTCTGCCTCGCGCACACGGCGGGCATTGATATGAATGCGGACGGCAACGTATCTGTCGTCGCCCGAGGATGAAGTTTCATTGTAGTGCTGATCTCCGCCGCCGTAGGAATCGTAAGCCCTGCCCGAGCGGATCTTCTGGATCTCCTCGTATGCGGCGTTGATCTCCTTCATTTTCTCGGAAGCGCGGTCGCGCTCTGCGGGATCGGTGAATTTATCGGGATGGTTCTCGCGAGCGAGCTTTCTGTATGCTTTTTTGATGTCTTCGTCGCTTGTTTCACGGCTGACGCCGAGAACCGAAAAAGGATCTCTCATTCAAACGAGTCCTCCTTAACTGAATTTTTGTTGATATCCTCGCGGCGCGGTTTGCGGTAGGTGCCGTCGAGAACGGCGCGTGCAATGCGCGGCATGCCCTCGGTGAGGATGTTTTTGACTATGCGGTATGCGCGCGAATTTTCGTTTACATCGGCAAGATCGAGCATAGCCATTGCCGAGTCGCTTTCGTCTCGCAGAAGGCACTCGAGCGTGAGCTTTTCCGCCTCGTCGAGGCTGTCACCGTAGGACGAAATAAAGGCATTGTAACGCCCTTTTTTGGCGTCTTCGGTAAGGTCGTCAAGGGCGTCGATGCAGTATATCCATCTGCCCACGTGGCGTCCGACCGAGTAGGCGATGGCGTAGTTTTCATATTCGATACCGCGGCAGGCGAGCATTCCGACGACCTCGCCGAAAGCCTCGGCAGAAGCCTCGATACCCGCGTCGGAGAATTCGCAGGATGCGTTTTCCTTCTCGGCGGTGTAGTAAAGAGCGAGCTTTTCGCGCGTTTTCGAGACGATTCCGAGGTCCTGCTCGTCCGCGCCCTTCATCCACTTTTTCGCCGGAGCACGGCAGAGAAGAGCACCGAGCTTTCTGAATCCCGATTCATCGGTGATATCGTCTTCGATCTTGAGCGCGGCAAGAACCCCCATCGCGCCCGCGGAAAAATCAATATCGGGCGAACCGACGAGCATATTTTTCTTTGCGATAGGCGAATAGGGGCAGACGTGTCGCTCGCATTCGGGAGTGTCGTTCATCATAGCCATTCGCAGAAGTGCGAGGAAAACGCCGTCATATGAGAGGGTCAAGCGCGAGCTTCCGCCGCAGACCGAGCCCATCGAGCGGCAGAGTCCGCAATACGCCGCGCGGTAATATTCGTAATCGCCAACCGTCAGGTTGGGTATATACGGCTGAACGTATCCAAACATCGCGCGCCTCCCAAAAAGTGATATATATTATGATATACCAAAAAATTCCTTATTGCAATATTAATTTGTAAATTATTATGGATGAAGGGTCAAGGATAGTTGAGGCAGGGTCTTATTTATTACCGCAATTTCCCCAAACCCCTTGACTGCTCCTTCTATTTATGCTATAATTAACTCAACAAAAACTCTTCTTTCAAGGAGGAATTTAAAAATGATCAAGATCACATTTATGGGCGCGGGCAGTACTGTATTTGCCAAGAACGTGCTCGGCGACGTTATGATGACTCCCTCGCTCTGGGATTCCGAGATCGCTCTTTACGATATCGACCCCGAGAGACTCGAAGAGTCCTACATAATGATCTGCTCGCTCAACAAGAATATCAACGAAAATCGCGCGACCGTCAAAAAATATCTCGGCGTCAGCGAGCGCAAGGACGCTCTCCGCGATGCAACCTTCGTTGTTGATGCCATACAGGTCGGCGGCTATGATCCCTGCACCATCATCGACTTTGAGATCCCGAAGAAGTACGGACTCCGTCAGACCATCGCAGATACCCTCGGCATCGGCGGTATCTTCCGCGCTCTCCGTACCATCCCCGTTCTCGATGATTTCGCAAAGGATATGGCTGAGGTCTGCCCCAAGGCTCTCTTCCTCAACTACACCAATCCTATGGCTATCCTCTCCGGCTTTATGCAGAGATATACGCCCATCGAGACCGTAGGTCTTTGCCACAGCGTTCAGGTTTGCTCGAACGGTCTTCTCAAGGAAGTCGGACTTGAGCCCAAGCGTCCCATCAAGGAAAAGATCGCGGGCATCAACCATATGGCGTTCCTTCTTGAGCTTGAAGACGCAGACGGCAACGACCTCTACCCCGAGATCCGCCGCCGCGCTTGTGAGATCCTCGAGAATCCTCCCGAGAACTTCAAGGATCTTGTCAGATTCGAATACATCCGCCGTCTCGGATACTACTGCACCGAGTCGAGCGAGCATAACGCGGAGTACAACAACTTCTTCATTAAGTCGAAGTACCCCGAGCTCATCGAGCGTTATCGCATCCCGCTTGACGAATACCCCCGCCGCTGTATCCATCAGATCAACCGCTGGAACAGCGACAAGGTCAAGTATCTTTCCGACGACGTTACACACAAGCGAACACACGAATACGCATCCTGGATCATGGAAGCCATCGTTACCGACAAGGCATATCAGATCGGCGGTAACGTCCTCAACAAGGGTCTTATCGACAACCTTCCCGCTGACGCCTGCGTAGAGGTTCCCTGCCTTGTAAACAAGCTCGGAATTCAGCCGACCCACGTCGGACGCCTTCCCGTACAGCTCGCGGCTATGAATATGACCAACATCAACGTACAGCTCCTCACCATCGAGGCGGCAGTTACCAAGAAAAAGGAACATATCTACCACGCCGCAATGCTCGAGCCGCACACCTCCTCCGAGCTTTCCATCGACGATATCATCGCTCTCTGCGACGACCTCATCGAAGCACACAAGGGATGGCTGCCTGAGTATCATTAATTGAAAATTTTAGCCGAGCCATTTATTGGCTCGGCTTTTTGTTTTCCTCTTGAAATCTCGGCGGAAATTTGATATAATTAACAGAGTGATGCAAGGAGGTATATCATGCAGTCTATTATGATCACGGGTGCATACGGCGGAATGGGACGTGCCGCCGCGGAGTATTTCGGAAACCTTGGATGGCGCGTGTTTGCGCTTGACTTGAAGGTTGGTGATGCGGAGGGGAATATTATTCCCGTGCAAGCCGACGTTACAAGCGAAGAAAGTATTGCGCGTGCGTTTGAGTGTGTACGCGGACAATCCGATTCTCTTGACGCTGTCCTGCACTTTGCGGGTATTTATATGCTCGATTCGCTTGTAGAGATCGCAAATAACGCTTTTGATAAGATATTCGATGTCAATATGCGCGGTGTTTTTCTGATCAATAAGATATTTCTGCCGCTTCTGAAAAAAGGTAGCAGAATACTCATAACCACAAGTGAGCTTGCTCCGCTTGATCCTCTGCCTTTCACGGGAATTTACGCCGTGAGCAAGGCGGCTCTCGATAAATATGCCTATTCGCTCCGCATGGAGCTTCAGCTGCTCGGTATCTCTGTTTCGGTTCTCCGCGCGGGTGCGGTTAAGACGGGAATGCTCGGCGTTTCGACCGTGGCTCTCGACCGTTTTTGCGAGAAAACGGAGCTTTATTCCTGCAATGCCAAGCGGTTCAAGCGGATCGTTGAGGGCGTCGAGGCAAGGAATATCGAACCGCAAAGGATCGCCAAAAAGGCTTTTCGCATACTTGAAAAAAGATCGCCCGCGTTTGCCTATTCGATCAACCGCAATCCGCTTCTGCTTCTCTTGAATGTGCTTCCGAAGCGGTTACAGTTCTTTATAATCAGGATGATATTGAAATGAAATATATAGATTTACACTCACATACCGATTTCTCGGATGCTGTGATCTCGCTCGACCATTCACTCTGCGTGGCGGACGAGCTCGGACTTTCGCTGTTTTCCGTGACCGACCACAACACAGTTGAGGCATACTCGGCTCTTCCGCGCTACAGACATCTTTTCGGCGGTAAGATTCTCCCCGGAGTAGAGCTCAGCACGACCTTCAAAGGCGATGTTATTGAGGTTATCGGTTACGGTATCAACACGGAAAAGATGGACGCGCTGATAAAACGAAACTACCTGAGCTATTACGATAAGCAGGTGAAGGAGGCTCGTCTCGATACCGAGGCAATGCTTGCGGCAGGTGTAACACTTGACGCTGAGTTTGTTCGCGCCATGATTGAAGAGCCGTGGACACTTTTTGACCCCTCACGCGAAACAAACCGTCCGTTTCTTCTTGCCGAGATCAAGCGTCACCCTGAAAACCTGCGTTTCTTTGAAAGCGAAGATGAATTTTTGAATCTGGATCGCCATAGATTTACGCGCAACTATCTGTTCAATGCCCAAAGCCGGCTTTACAGCGATCAGTCTTCACTCAGCGCGGCTCTTTTGACCGTTCTCGACATGATCAAGTCATGCGGCGGACTTTCCTTTCTTGCGCATCCGTTCGCTTATTCGCAAAACGTGTTTTCGTCGCTTGACGATCTTGCGGCAAGCGGTCTTGACGGTATGGAATGCTTTTACGGCACTTTTACGCCCGAGCAAAAGAAGTTTATGTTTGATTTTTGCGAGGAAAAAGGACTTTATAAAAGCGGTGGAAGCGACTACCACGGCATAGCAATGCGCCCGCAAAATATCCTTGGAAGATCCGCGGGCGAGCCGATTCCATTCACTCTTATCGAGCCGTGGTTTGAAAAAGTGGAAAATAATTTGATGTGAGTGAAAAAATGAACCGATATCTTAAAAATCTCGAAAAGATTGAATTTGTCGTGACCTATGCCTGCACGGGCAAATGCCGCCATTGCTCGGAGGGAGATCATAAGTCATGCGGTACTCATATCGACCCCGCAGTAGCCGCGGATGCGGTGAGAAAGATCGCGTCGGCGTATAATATCAAAACCGTCATGACCTTCGGCGGTGAGCCGCTGCTCTATCCCGAAGCCGTTTATGCCGTTATGGAAACCGCAAAGAAGCTGGATATTCCGAAGCGTCAGGTGATAACGAACGGTTATTTTTCAAAGGATGAAGCGCGCATCGGCAATGTCGCCGTTCGGCTTGCTGAAGCAGGAGTTAACGATCTCTTACTCTCCTCAGACGCTTTTCATCAGGAATACATACCGATCGAGCCTGTAAAATTCTTTGCCGTGGAGGCGAAGAATGCGGGTGTGCCCATCCGTATTCAGCCCGCGTGGCTTGTTTCAAAGGATGACGAAAATCCTTATAATCAAAAAACACGCGAGATACTCGCCGAATTTTCCGCGCTCGGGATTTCCGAAAACGACGGCAACGTGATCTTCCCCGAGGGCAACGCGCTGAAATATCTTTCCGAGTATTTCAGAGGCACTCTGCCCGAAAATCCGTACGTTGAAGACCCCGCGGACGTAAGATGCGTCTCCTTCGATCCCGACGGATCGGTGATGGGCTCGAACGTATATGAGAAGGATATTCTTTCGATTCTTGACGAATATAAACCCTAAAAAACAGCCGATGAGGATAATTGTCCCCATCGGCTATATTTTTATCTTACCACAGAAGAATGTCTGTAGATATAGAATTCCTCCTGGCTCGGCGCCCATGCTTTTTCCTTGGGCGGGAAGGTCGCGTCAAAGGCTTCGACGGCGTCTGTGTCGTCACAGCAGTCTGCGGCGGTCGATGCGATATACATCCACTTTTTGCCGTCAAGCACACCGGGCACAAGCTCGCAGACGAGCAGAGCGGTCGGGTAATTGCCGGGGACGACAAAGCTGACGTCCTTTTTCTTGCAGCTTACAAACCCGCGGCTGACATAGTTCCCGGGATTGCCGAAATTGATATTCACGTCGTATCCCATCTTGCGGGCAGCTTCAAAGGAATGCTCGATCAAAATCTTACCGAGCTTCCGGCGCTGATATTTCGGAGAAACGCATAGAGGTCCGAAGGAAAGGATCTCTTTTCTGTTTCCGTCCTCGTCCTCAAGCCACGCCTTTGTGTACATGATATTGCCGATGATCTCGCCGTCCTTCTCGAGCACGAAAGCAAGCTCGGGGATGAAATCGGGATGATTTCTCATCATGTGGACGTAATAATGCTCGGATGCGCCCGGCACGTAGACGTTCCAGAACGCCTCGCGAGTCAGCTCTTCAACCGCGCGGTAGTCTTTTTCGGTTTCGTGGCGTATGATGATATTTTCCATAGTCGTTACCTCCAATACTGTTACGATTATATTATAACATAAA
>JAGBYM010000037.1 GCA_017628755.1 Clostridia bacterium
GTAATCTGTTATCTGTTGGTAAGGTCTGCTTTTTAAATGTCGGGGTAATGTTGTAATCGCCTTCATAAGTGGGAAATGATGCACCAACTTCAGGAAGACTTTCGGCAGTTTCAATGCATTCACGCAATTTTGCGTTGTTTGCTTGGATTCTTGATTTGTTATCCATCTTTTACGCCTCTGCTTTCTTGTGTACCATCAAGCCCGTAACAAGCACCAACTCCGCTGTACTCGGGGCAGACGGGTGACCCAACCAAATATACACGTAAGGTTTTGTGGCGGTTAGTGTGAATGGATTATCCTCAGGATAGAGTCTTGTTCCGTAGTGGTCGTCAACTTTCGTTAAAATGGTATCACTTTCATAATAAAACACATTTTCTTGTGATGATGAAATCTTATCCCAACTGATTTCGTAGGTATCGCCGACCACCGCATCAAACTTACAGCCGAGATATCCTGCGTATTTTCCCGTATTGACATAGGCAATCATCGTTTTGGTAAGAAAAATATCTTTATAGGATGCCGTACTTCTTGTGAGGATTGTTTCTTTCGTTGGATCAAAGATACTTGTTTCTTCGGGATTTACACCACCGCCTGCCGCCTTGCCACGAAGCACCGCTTTAAGTTCTTCAATTAAGGCCTCCTGCTCGGTAAGGTCTGCGTTCAAGTCCTCTGTGCCACCTGTTGCGGTTACAATAATGTCCTTTTCAGACCATTTGTTTCCTACAGGAAGTCTTTTTGAAGTACCGCTTTCAATGGATATATTAAATTCGCTCATACATCCACCACCTCACCGTTGTACTTGGGAAGGGCGATTATAACAGCATTAACAATCTCTGCCTTATCGGCATCGGTCAATTTGTACGCCGGACCGGTTGCTCCAGTATCCCCTTTCGCACCCTGCGGTCCTTGAGGCCCCGTGTCACCTTTGTCCCCTTTTGGTCCTTGAGAGCCTGTTGCGCCGGTATCACCTTTGTCGCCTTTCAGGTTAGCAGAAGAAGTGCCACTCGCAGAAGTGATATAAAGAGTAGTTCCGCTCCACCGATGTGTTGCAGGAGTGCCGTCTGCGCCCTTTGCGCCTTGTGCACCGGTTTCTCCCTTTGCTCCCGGAACGCCCTGAACACCTTGCTCTCCACGGTCGCCCTTGTCACCCTTTTGTCCTTGTTCGCCGCGCTCACCTTGGATTCCTTGTATGCCTTGAATACCTTGCGGACCTCTTTCCCCTTGATCGCCCTTATCTCCCTTGTCACCTTTGCCGCCTTTGATGTTAACAGGTTCTGGGTTCGGTAAATTTTTGTCGTTAGACCAAGAGAGGACGCCTTCTTCTGAAACGTCCGGGAAAAAAGTTGCTCCGTCTTCACCGATGTTGATGGTTTTTGCTCCGACTTTTCCGCTTAAGTTCTTCTGAGACGGTATACTTGCAGAAACCTTCGGCAAATCAACAATAGTGCCTTCAAGATTTCTCATTTAAGCACCACCTTCGACGCCGATGTTTCAAAATTGATCGTTCCTAAATTAATTCCGATAACATCACCGCTTAAAAACAAAATTCTTGCCTTCATTGTGATATCTCCGCGAAACGTGAACGTTTCTTTTTGCGTTACGAAAACATAAAAAACGTTCTCGGCTTCCTCAAAGCCAATTCCACCGCCGGATAATGTTTTGCGGAAATTACCTACCATGATTTCAAGATCTTTGATTTCATCTTGTGTCAAGGGCGTGCCGTCTGTGTCGTTTATTTCGACCGGGATTCTGTACTGATCACCCTGCATCATCTTATTCGCCCTCCGTGATATTAGTGTTATTGCTCATTCTTGAGAGCCCGTCCGCGTCCTTGCGTTTCAGTATCTCCTCTACCTCGTCAACAGAGACAAAAGGCAGCTTGCGTATTATCGTTTCGTCATCAAGGTATTCGGCTGCGGCAATCAGCATTTCAACCAACTGTGCATGATTGCTTATACGGTTGCGCTTGAATATCGGGATACAGTTGTCGGGGTCTATACCAAGCAAAGCACCGAGATTCTGTACAAACTCAATGATCTGCGCCTCGTAATCGTCGGCATTTTCGTCGAGCGGCTGATATGCCGCCTCGAGATGATCGTTTGTGCTGTCTGCCGATATTTCGTGAACGTCAAGCGCACCGAAATCCTCGTATATGTCCTTCTTTATGCCGTCAAGATACGTTTGACGCGCCTGATACGGTATATCCTGCGCATACGGTGTTATTTTGCCGCCCTCGGACGTGTCTGCGTTTGCGATATGATTCAGCTTCAGGCGGTCCCGGAAACGCGCAAGATCTGCGTCTGTCATTCCGCCGTAGTTTTCGATAATCCAATAGATCTGCGATACGTCGGTCAGATCGTTTGCAAATCCCGAGCGGATCAGATCGTAGCTGTCTATCTTCGACTGCATTCCGATAAGAGTGGACTGACGCAGAGAAGAGCCCCAAAGGGGAATAATGGGCAAGGATGAATAATTGTGTCCGTCTATTATCTCCGTGCCGTCAGCTATTGTGTGGGCTACCGTAACGACGTACGGGCTTTTTTCTTTTACGACTGTAAAATCGCCTTTGCCTTTTTTGTATTTGGTGAATCCGTCGCTTTCATACACAACGGCATAAAGCGGCTTGTCAATATCTATCTGCCAAAAGCGAATTCCCGCCATAAGCACGCCTGTTTCTTCGCACCAAAGCGGCGCGAACTCCGTCGCCTTAAAGCAATTCAGATGTCCGTTCCAAAGAGGGAAGCTGACACCGTGGATCAGCGCGTAATAGCCGCATTTTATAAGCTCGGTGTCAAACTTTGCGCCGAATTTTTCCTTGACTCCCTCTCCGGTGAACTCAACACCGTTGCCGAGAGAGTAAGTATTGCGCTGTGTGTTCAAACGTCGGAAGAAATTGCTCGCTATCTTGTTGTTGCTTGCTGTGAAATCCTGCATTTCAAGCCCCGACAACGTGAATATCTTTTTGACGTAAGTCATAATCGTGTCGTTTTTCTGTCGGTCGTACTTGTCGGCAAGCTTAGCGGTCCTGTAAATATCGCCCTTTTTCCAATCGTTGATAACGCTGATTATTGCGTTATTTTCGTCTTTCGTCCTGAGCTCGATAAAATCCTGAAATGTTATCATTCTGCTCCTTTCGTATGTATGAATTACTATCCGAATACCGAACGATACTCGGAGGCAGCGGAATCGTCTTTTTTCCACAGCTTCCGGATAATACTTGCGAGACTGTCGGGCGCATCGTCGTGCTCCGCATTCTCGTTGTAATCGCAAATCTGCGCGATATACTCCGGATCGGTGCCTTCGACAAATTGCACGTTTTTCCATTCGGATTTCAGATAGCTTGTAATTTTCAAATATTTGTTCATGTCCTCGTGATATGGCAGGACACGTTCGCCGCGACGTTTCAGGTCCTTTGCGAGATATCCCTTGTCGCCGTTGGTTTCGCAAAGGATGCGCCCGGCGTTGAACGATTGCCGCAAAGCGAGGATCTGATCGGTGCAATCGTCAATATGTTTTTGCCACATTTTGCCAAAGACGTAATAAATCCCGTTTGACTTTCGGCAAATGGTGAACGCCGTGAAGTCCTCGCCGCCGTATGCCGCGTCTATATGGCATTCGCCCTGTTCTGCGAGCGCACGGTCCGCATTGACCTTTGGCGAGGTAAATATAACATCCTCTGCTGCAACGTGGCGCAGCTCGTAGTTTGCCGCGAAGAGTGAAGCCGTCATTTTTTCACGGATAACGTCAAGATCTGCCGAGTCAATAAGTCCGGTGGAGTAACAGTCATATTTTTCGGCGTTCGGCATAAGAGAAAAGGCGTCGTCCTTGTGCCACGGCGTGCCGGTGTTGAATATGCGCCCGCCTCGGTTGATGATGTTGCGGAGCTCCTGATAGATCAGCTTTGTGCGGTCGCGCTCCGCTTTGGAAATACGGTCCTGAACGTTTACGATATCGTCTGTGAAGATACGGTCGAAGTGTTTACCGGTGAGGGAACTGCCTATACCAAGTCCGACAAGCTGAGACGTGCCTCGGATGTCCGAGGAAAGATTTGTATTGATCTCGGTCGCCGTTGAGGTTGTGAGCTTTAGATCCACACCGTATATGCACTTTACAAAATAGCGCATCTGCTGACTTTCAAGGATCTTCTTGACTTGGAATATAACCTCTTTGACGTCATTGTCGGTCTTTCGCATAAAAAGCGTTTTAAGATTCGGCAGCAACACAACAATCAGGGCAAGAGCAACAGACACACACGTGGTTTTATAGGAGCCGCGGTGCGCCTGCAAGGTCTTATCTTCCTTGCCGCTCACCATATCCGTGATCCAGCCGTTATGAAGACTTGTCAACTTCGTAAATCCGAGCAAATGTCCAAGCTTGCACGGTTTTGATTTTAAAAACGCTACGGCATCATTCCGTGTCATCATCGTCCGAAAATACCATCCGTTCCACCTCGTCGATAACGGACGGATCAACGTCTGCAACAATTACCTTTTCTGCGGGCTTCTGGCCTGCCGTGTCGCGCACAAACTCCATCGCCTTGATATCTCCGTTCATTGCTTTACGAAACGCCGTCAGCGCAAGGATTTCCGCGCCCGTAAGATTTTTGTTTTTGCCGTCTATCTCAATTTTTTCGGCGCGTTCAAGGAGAATTTCAAGGCAATCGCGCAGTAGCTTTTTGTCGCGTCGCGCCTTTCCTGATGCTATTCCACCCTTTGAGCCTCGTTCCCTTGCTTCGCTCTTGCTTTTAACGGGTTTTAGATTCTGTTCGTTAGCCATTGTTATCCTCCTTTCAGATTGCTGGATTAATTATACAATATTGCAAAAAATTATGTAACACCGAAACGAGCTATATTGGCACGAAATTGGATCGAGGAGTTACATCGATCCAGTGTATTTCTTTTTGAGTTCGGCAATAGCTTCTTTTGTGTCTACGTCAAGTTGTTCGGGAAACCACGTAAGATTTACATAGTATCCACCCTCGGTATGTAAACGCAATACTTCTTCAATCTCCTCAAAAATCTCCCTCGCAATCTTTTGTCTTGCTTCACGATAAGCGTCCACAGCGTTTTCTCGCCTTGTGCGCTCAACAATCAATTCTCCTTCAAGTCGCTCAACCTCGCTCTTTGGTACAACATCGGCTCTCGGAAGGTCATCTATCTGTGAACAATGCACCCTCGCAGTTCCCATTGGCTCTACAAGTTTATATACATCTTTTTCGTCAATATATCGTGCCATATCACTTACTGCCTTTCTCTTTTTGAAAATTAAAGCCCTTTGGTCTATCAAGGTAAGGTGGATAATCTTTGCTTTCTGACGCAGGAATAAAATTGGTTGATATTGATACTTCGATGAAGCCACGACAATTTACACATACACTTGTTGTAGGAGACATTACCGCACCGCATTTAGGGCATTCCCAACCTTTTTGCAATAAATCCATCATTCCGCACCGCCTTTCAATGCAGCAAAAAATGTTTTTCTTGAAACCATTCTGATTTTCTGTTTGCCTGCTCTGATAATAGGTACTCCCATTCTCTTACAAAGATTAACAACACGGCTGTCTGTTGTTGACATAATTTCTGCGAGTTGCGTTATCCTAATCATTAAGGGTGATTTTTCCGCTTCCCAATAGTCTTCAAGACAAAACTGATCCCACATATCGTGCTTCAAAATAGTCCATCGCTTATTTGAACCATTTCCACAACGATCAACACAGTTGTACCAGCTTGAAAACTTAATTCCCATTTGCTTTGCACATTCTTCACTTGTCTTGTTCACCGCAATAGGAAACCCTGTTTTGTTATCGTAAACTGTGTAACGGCAGTTTCCTCTACTCATACCGCACCGCCTTTCATCTTCGCAAGAGCTTGTTCGGCTTCTTCTTTGGTGAGGAATACCGTTTCGCCTAAATAATAATCATATTTTTTATTGAAACTGTGTATATCGCTTGTGTTGATTACTATTCCTGTTTTATCAACTTCAAAATACCAATCGGTAGTCTTGTAAATGCGAGGTGTTAAATCGGGCTTATCTGCGTAAGGGTTATTATAGAGAAAATACAATGTAGTTCCCACCTTACACGGCAACTCTATGACATTTTCGCTCTGCTTGCGGTAGCCTGCGTTCACGAGACTTGTCATAAAACCAAACATCTCACACATTAAATCGCAATCCGTGGGATTGGTGGCATCTACGGTACACGCTCCGTTCCAAAAATACGGACAGCACTCCGCCATTTCCTCAATCTGCTTCTCTCTGTTCATTTTTCCTCCTGTTTATTGGCGATCAACGCCATTTGCTTTTTTCTCTTTTGATAGCTGTAAGGTTTTCAAGCCTTTTCAACTCTCGTATGTGTTCGTTCTTTTCCGTCAGCTCCCGGCGAAACGCCTGATATTTTTCACATTTCGAATGGCACGACGGTGCTCTGTTCGTGCAATCCTTACAAGGTGATGTTACATTCATAAGTCCACCTAATCCTTTTCTTTAACGATAACCTTAAACTTTCGCGGATCGACCTGCTCGTTATACATCTTCTCGACGTCGATACCGTCTTTTCGTAGCTCTTGCCTCATAGCGTACTCCGCAATGCACTCACCGTCCTCGTCCTCAAAGAAGTCCTGCATCGCCTTACGCTCCTTGAACATTATGCTATAGAAAAGCTGTAAGCGCTTTTTGCCGAATCCGAAGAATCGGTGAAGCACGTACAACGTGACCGAGTCAAGCTCGATTTCGTATTTGCGTGTGTTCTCAACACATTGGCGGCGGATCTCGGAGAGCATAGCTTTTCTCTGTGCGCTCGTCGGCTTGTTTACGTTCGCTCTCATACTGATTTGCCGCCTCCTTTACGTGTGTTCTTTCTTTTCTGCGCTTTCTCATAGTTCTTTTGGATCTCGCGCCATTGGCGTTTGAACCACCTGCGCCATCTTGTACACTCGGCATATTTGCAACAGGAATCCGGATCGGATTTGTTGCAAATATCGCAAGGGTGGGGGATTTCAAGCGGATATTTACTCATATCAAAGCTCCTCTATTGTGATATACAGACAGCCGAGATCGGCGTATTTTTTTTTCATAACTACTGCCACGACTTGACTATCATCGTGATATGCAACGCCGTTTAAAGCATCGAGTACGACTTTGATTATGTTGTCGCAATCCGGCTTGACAGTAGGTTTTATAAGATCCTTCGAAGCCGCTTCGCGTTTTTTGTTGCTGTATGACTTCGGTATAGGATAGCATGCCGTGATACAAACCATCAACGGAACATCACCCAAATATTTTCCTCCGTGAGCTTTATATTCCCAGCGGATCAGCACCTCGTAATTGATCGTTTGCTCGGGTGTAATGCTCTGCATCTTTCCGAGTTTCTGATTGTAAAACGTGCGGGCTCGCGCTTTTCCTTGCGGCTTTCCGCGCACGGTGAATTGAAATGGCATAATAGTTTATCCTCGCTTTCTTGGATATTTACTGTCGGCAAGCTGATAGATCGGGCATTGCTCGCATCCGTCAAGTGCGAAGCAATAATTACGCTGATATTGCCTTGCCGCTGAAGGCGTGTTAAAAATGATTTGAACCGTACAACCTTCTTGAAAGCCCTCACATCGTATCTTGCTTTTGTCGCAAGATACGAAAAAAGGGCATTTGACGTATTTCTGAATGAAATTCGACATTAAGCTTCCCTCTCCTCAAAGAAAAGCTGTTTGAGACAATTCTCACAAAGATCCTTGCCGTCAACAACGTATCGTCCGTTTCCGATCTCACCGTCTATCTCTATCGGCGTGTTACATGCGTCGCATCGGTGAAAGACGTTATATTCAAATACCGACGGAGAGGATTTGTCTTTTTCCATTACGAGCATTTTGTATTTACTCCTTTCATGCGGTCTTCCCGAGCCATTCGCAGTATTGCCTGACAGTGTGTTTCGCTTCGGTAGTGCTTACCCTTTTTTTCGCAGTCCCGGACAACACCGCAATAATAATTAAACTCATCCAAAGAGAGTTGCTCAAGCAATAAATCAATCTCAGCATCCGACAGCATCACTACACCGTCAAACAAAGTTCCGCCGCGAAAAGTTCGTTTGAACTCGTCGAGATTTTTATCGCATCCCTCGTCAACGCCTTCAAAAACGCCGTTTTTTTCTTTATGCGCGCGCGCGTCGCGCGATAGAGTGATTGATTGATATTCTATATCTTCTTCTTCTTCTTCTTCTATGCGCGGAATTACTTCGGAAGCTCCACGGAATACCGTCGGAAGCTCCGAGGAATTTCCGTGGAATTTCCGTGGAATTTCCGTGGAATTTCCGTTGTCTTCTTGTGACTTTTGCGCGCGTTTTCTTTCTCTGTCTTTTGCGCGCATTGCTTCGAGCTTGTCTGTGCTCTGATACTTGTTCCACCCGGTAAGAGTTATATATCCCTTTTCGTCAATACTTACCATATCGAGCTCTTTGAACACTTCAATAGCCTTGCGCACCGTCTTCAAAGGCTTACGAAGTGTTTCGGCAAGTGACTTTTCGCTATACGGAACGTTTGGCGTTATGTATATCAAGCCCCCGTCATTTACTGTACCGGCAAGGCAAAGCAACTTGATCCATATAACGAGGATCGTATCTCCGCCCGGCGTGATATTCTCGATGTACTTTATACTGCGGCTTATATCAAACATATTTGCCACAAGCTTAACCCATTTTACTTCTGCCATTTAATCACTCCTAACTCGTCATCTTATCGTAAAGATCTGACATATCCTTGATTTTTATGTTGCAACATTCGGGCAGGTTCGCACGTACAAGTGCCTCGGCAACGAGCGGAACAACGGCATTGCCGCAACGTGCGACCTGATCTGCGCGAGTTATCGGATTTCCGTTTATATCCCGGTCGATAATGTAATCGTGCGGGAAACTCATTGCATCGTACAGCTCGCGAGGGGTCAGCATACGCAGACCTATATCTGATATAAAATACCAAATGCCGTAAATATTGAGCAAAAGGATCTCATCATCGGCAAGCTCGTAGCCGCAATATTTATTGAGCATCGCGCGAACGTTCGCCCAATATCCGAGATCGCTTTGACCGTCCCACTTGACAACCGTCGTGCGAACGTCGGCAAACTGCCCGTCACGCGCCGTCACCGTCATTAGAGGATCTCTCGGGTGCTGTCCTTTATCCTTGCCCTTGAAGTGCGCAAGGTGGGATAGGATCAAGGAATTGTGATCCACAGCAGTCACAGTCGGCAAAGGCTTTTTTACATCCGCACCGTCAATCCCTGTAAAATACTTCGATAAAAACGCAGATGTCAAAGCCTCTCGGTCTTTGCCTGTTATCGTTTGAACAGGCTCGGTAAGATCTATGCCCTCCCTGGCATTTCCGTACCATTCGGAAAGGTAAGCCGCCGAAAGACCGTATCTGTTCGCCGCATCGACCGTCTGAATCGGATCGTCAAGCCTCTGCCCTCTGACCTCGCGCGAGCTCTGCTCGGAGTGATACTGTATAAGCGAGGGAGCTATAAGCTCGTGAGCGCCGACAGCCGTAACCGTTGAAAGCGGATTTTTTGCATCTTGGGCGCCGTTTTGAAATTTGTGCTGCGCGAGATACGGAGTTATCAGAAGGTTTCTATTGCCCGTCGTGATGGTGGGAACAGGCTCGTCCATACCGTGCGGCGCGTTCCCTGCGTTGTTAGAAACAATAAACGGCTCTCCGCTCTTTATAACGAACTTATCAAGCCCGCGTGCAATGCGGCGCAGTGTGTTCTCCTTCAGCGGTCGCACAGCATTAACGCCGTATTTGTCCTTGATCTCCTTTTTGCTCGCAAATATCGAGGGGCAAGGAAGTGAGAAATCTAT
Source organism: Clostridia bacterium (assembly GCA_017628755.1). Classification (GTDB taxonomy): domain Bacteria; phylum Bacillota; class Clostridia; order Oscillospirales; family CAG-272; genus CAG-390. Next base: position 9,839 of record JAGBYM010000037.1, read on the forward strand.
TATCTCGGATGCCGAACGCCACGGATGAAGCTTGCCGCTCTTGACCTCTTCACTGTCGCGCGGCGCGTGTGTCTGCTGTGGCCATACGATAGGTCTGCCGTCGCATCGAGCTATCAAGTGAAAGCGTGTTCTGATAGTCAGGGCACCGAGATCAGCGGCGCATATCTTACGTGTTTCAATAACGTATCCGAGCTCGTAGAGTTGTTTTAACCATTTACGATAGGTCTGCCCCGCCTTTTTCTTAACAGCTTTGCCGCGTCGAACGGGTCCCCAAGTTACAAATTCGGGTACGTTTTCAAGGAAGATAACGTCGGGGCGAACCTCAGCAGCCCAACGAAGAACTACCCAAGCAAGCCCTCGAATCTTGCGGTCTACGAGTGCGGCTCCTTTTGCCCTTGAAAAGTGCTTGCAATCCGGAGAGAACCAAGCAAGTCTTACGTGACGTCCTCGAACCGCAGATTTCGGATCTACCTGCCAGATGTCCTCTCTGTAATGCTCTGTAAAGGGATGATTTTTGCGATGCATCATGATCGCCGCCTCATCGTGATTTATGGCAATGTCAACCGGGTGTCCAGTCGCCATTTCAATGCCCGTTGATGCCCCGCCGCCGCCGGCGAAGCTATCAACGAAGCAAGTGTCGAACATATTTATCTGTTTCATGGAATCCTCTTAAAACGGCAAATCGCCGTCGTCCTTTATTTCCTCAAAGCTCGGCTGCGTGTATGAGTCGGGAGTGTACGCAGGCGGCTCATATTTGCCCTGTGTGGCGTTTTGGTTTGCATAGGTGTTGTTGCCCTCGGAGTCTCGCTTCGCCTCGCAGAACGTAACCTCGCTTGCTACAACCTCCGTTGCATAGCGTCTGTTGCCGTTGCCGTCCTCCCAAGACCTTGTCTGTAGCTCTCCGCAGACGAGCATTGCAGACCCCTTGCCGAAATACTTGCAGACGAACTCTGCGGTCTGCCTCCAAGCGATGACGGTTATGAAGTCCGTCTGCTTCTGCTCTCCTGCCTTGGTATATTTGCGGTCAACGGCAAGAGAGAAGGACGTGACCGCTGTTCCGCTCTGTGTCTGCTTGAGCTCCGGGGCGGCGGTAAGCCGCCCCATAAGAATTACTTTATTGAATGATGCCATGTTATTGCTCCTTTGCTTCTTCAAATTCACCGTTTACGAGCGTATAATACGTATCTGCTTTGATTTTTTCTCCGTCAACGATTGCCGCTTTTATTGATATGAGCGGATATGTCGTGCCGTTCCAATCTCCACGCTCTGCAACAACGATTGCAGACCCGATACACGCCTTTGCTTTACTCTGATACCCGCAAGCAATAGCTACGCTGTCTTTTCCTTCGACCGTGGCGGCTGAATAATCGCCCGTATTCGTGGCGGCTGAATAATCGCCCGTATTCGTGGCGGCTGACCTATTGCCCGTATTCGTGGCGGCTGAATAATCGCCCGTATTCGTGGCGGCTGACCTATCGCCCGTATTCGTGGCGGCTGACCTATCGCCCGTATTCGTGGCGGCTGACCTATTGCCCGTATTCGTGGCGGCTGACCTATCGCCCGTATTCGTGGCGGCTGACACCTTGTCAACCTTGCTCAATGTAAATTCAACGAACGCCTTAACAAATCCGGAAATGCTCAATTTTGCACCAACTTTAAGTTTTTTTGTGCAATATTTCTTATTATCGTCAGTAAATACTTTATCAAGGGCTTCAACCTCGGCAAACTCATTAAGTTCCGCGTTGTCGTTGACGAAACCGTAATGATCGAGAACGTCAAATGGATTTTCGCAAAAGTGCATACCACTATTACATATAACGGCGTTGTCTTCCTCAAAAACCGTATTTTCTGCATACTGCTTTCCACGGCAAATCAGATCCTTAGAAAATCCTTTATATCCTTTCATTCCGTTACCTCACCTGTTTCCGTATCAATTTCGGTGTAATCTACCGTTTCAAAAACATTGTCGTTTTTGACCTCGTACATATCCGACGAGATCTCGTTCTTAACGCTTTCGTCCTGTACGACGGCGCGTACAAAGTCGGATTTAAGAGGAGCGTATTTCAGCACTCTTTTGAGCACTGTCTTCTTTGCCATTTCCTCAAAGTTGGTTTTCCACGGGGAATAGGACGAACCGTATGCTTTGCTGTATTTTGCAGCGTGATTTCTCACGTCGTCCATGCTCATAACTTCAAAGCCAAAGCCGCCTGATTTTGTCTTGAATATCGCATATACCTTAACCGGTGCGCCCCTCTCGCTATCTGCGGGCTTGTGTCTGAGCTTCGGCTCAAGACCGTACTCGCATTCAAAGAGATCCTTTTCATAAACCACGTGCGCCTGAATATCGGAGATCTCACCGGATCGCCACGCAAGATCGATCAGACCTTTGTATCCGATTTGAAACTGTACCTCATCGACGCCCTTGTTCTTGTACGGAATAAGATACGCCTGACCGAGAGGGGTATTGGGTTCGAGACCAAGCTGTGCGGCGTTCATCATTGCGCCGAGGAATGATTTCGGTGTGCACGATGCAAGCTGCGGTGTGACCGAGAGGGCTGACAATACCATGCGTGTAAAACGTTCCGGAGTTATTACCGAAGGGAGTGCCTTTTTAATTTCTCCCTCCATACTCTTGATGTACTGTTGCATAGTCTTCTGCTCGGGCGCCTTTGCGACCGCGGTCTGATTCTGAATAATATTGTTTGCCATAATTTATTTCTCCTTAATTTTTGTTACTTTGAAGGTACGATATGATGATGTTTTGTAATACGCTGACAGATCGAGCGCGGCGTAATCCTTTGCAAAGCGTTTGCTGTCAAACGTCTTGCGTTCGGAGCTTGCCCAAGTGACCTTGTAAGAGTCGCATTCGCCGTGACCGGCATCACCCATAAACGTCTTGATGCGGTTGTCGATCTCGTCGCGGATGCGCTCAAGGTCCTTAATCTGAAAGTTTATTTGATTGCGCTGTTCGAGGTCGGCGGCGTAGGCGAATAAGCTGACGCACTCGTCGGACGATTCGGAATATACGGTATTTATCGCATCGGTGCAGGAACGGCTGCCGTCCGGGGACGGAGGAACGTCCTTTATAACGTAATCATTCCAAAAGACATCCTCTGCCGTCATAAGTGCGGTGATCTCCTCGTCGCTGATATATACCGAGGATTCGCACCATTCGGGGCAGGTATCACGTTCGCTGCGCGTAAGCTGATATATCTTGAAATCGTGGTTTCCGATCAGCACAGCAAGATACCAACGTGTTTTTTCGGTCACAGCAAGATAGTGAACGCACTGGCAATAATAATTCGTGGGGAACTCGCCGCCGCGGAAACGCTTTGTATTGAGTGCGGACGTGCTTTTACATTCAAGACCGGAATCCTCGCCAACGATATCGCGGTCAATATTGGCAATCGCCCACGGATAACGGTCATTGATAAATGACTGATTCGCGCGGCGTACCTTCTTGCCGCTCTCGCTTTCAAAACGCTTTGCGATAAAGTCCTCAAGGTACGTGCCGACGTCTGTTGTGAGGTTGCCCTCAAAAGGCGGCGTCTTGCCCGTTTTTTCAGCCCACAGCGCGTACGGAGAAGAGAAGTGATTAAGACCTACCACCGCCGCCGCGTCCGAGCCTCCTATGTATTTTGAGCGCAATGCTTTCCACTCTTCGCGGTTAGCTGTTGATATTCTCGTGATCATCTTAACGCGTACCTCTTTTCAAAACGCTCGATGCGGCGTATAGCTTTGACAAGCAGGCGTTTTCTTTTCTTAAGCTCCGCAAATTCGCGGCGGTCTGTGTGATCGTAGAGCTCGGAGAGGAGCAAAGCCTCGTTTACTGCTTCAAGTTCTTTTCTGAGTTTATCTGCCATTTTAATTATCCTCCTGATCGTTCTGATCTTTTTTTGTTGGACGCCAAAAGCTTAATTCGTCCGGGCGACAACGGTATATATTTCCGGCGTTATCCCGAAGGACAGCGGATATTTTGAAACCGTTGTCAAAATATGTGATTATTTCTGTCAGTGTTCCGACGGCTGTCGAATATTCAAAAGGTCCTTTCCAACGCACAAGAACACCCGTCGCAAGTGCGATTTTCAATTCCTCGGTGCTCATATAACGACTGATACCCCGTAAAAATCATCCATCCACTCAATAAATTTTTTGGTAGAGATAAATACGTTTCTTTTGCTCTGATGTATGACGTATCCAAACGGAAACGCGCCCTGATCCAAGCCGTCGCGTATAGCTTCCGCACTTGTCTTGATTCCCGATTGACGCATAATCTCTGCGGCATCTTCGGGCGTCATCGTTATCTTCTCCGGCATTATCTGTCCTCCTTTTCAGCCGTGTTTATATCCCAATCCGCAATAATGGTGCGGAAAAACTCGTCGGGATAACCGTTTTTTCTGAATATCTCTCTCATTCTCTTGTCAAGATATTCTATCTGCTCGCCGTTACGAACGAGCTTTGCGTGTTTCTTGAACAAACGCCTGTAATTGCCGAGATAACAGTTAAGGCGTTTCTCACCGAATCCAAAGGCGTCGTGAAGCACAAGGCAGGACATCTTGAGATAGATATCAAGCATTATATTGCAATTCTTGCCCACCTGCTCGTCCGCAAGTGACATTATCCTTTTCTGATCGGACGGCTTGAGTTGCTTGAATTTGCGCGGTATTATCGCTTTCATTATTTTTTATAACCTCCTATTGATTTTTTTGATAAAGTGTGTTATAATAGGAGCAGATGCAGGTCAATCACATCTATACCCCCTTAAACCGCACTGTGTTCGCGCACGGTGCGGTTTTTTTATTTACTCGGCAGAAGATCGTCAACCTTTACTCCAAGACATTTGGCGATAGAAAGCACCGTATCAAACGGCGGTTTCTTGTCGCCTTTCAAGATCCTTGAAATCATAACCTCGGAAACTCCCGCCTTCTGCGCAAGCTCGCGCTGTGTGATGTTCTTATCGATCATCTTGTGCTTGATCTTCTTTCCGAATTCCTTGAGCTGCTTTTCAGTCATCGTATCTCTCCTTTCTTTAATCAACGAAAGTATGACGGCGAAGATCGTAAATGCCGAAATACTCGTGATTTACGTGAACGATCGCCACGTCGCCGCGCATATTGATTCGGATGTTGTGACTTCTTTCGCCGAACCGTCTGACCGCCTTTGTGATCTCTTCTCTTGCCATACTGTCCTCCTGTTGACATTTCGCGTTTTTTGTGATAAAATGGTTTAACACTTAACCCGTTGTCAATATTATATCTCA
>JAGBYM010000038.1 GCA_017628755.1 Clostridia bacterium
GGATATGCACAGTCGCGGTAGCCGAGGATGCAGTTACCGACGCCGATGAAATTATCTCCGAGTCCCCATTTTGCTTTGAGAGCCTTGCCCTCCTCGGTCTCAAACATCTCGCGTGCGCGGTGAATCCAGCAGGAATCAACGCCGAGGCTGTGTGCCGCGAGCATCATATTTCCGATGACAAGGCTTCCGTCATCAACGGATGTGAAGCGATCGATGTCCGAAAGAACCACTACTACGGGAGGTGCGCCGTAAAAGGGATCGGCATCGGGGTTGCCGAGGATCGTTGCGTTCAGTCGGCGGAGTATTTCTCGAGTTTCGGAATCGGTCACGGCGACCATAACGGGAGCTTGCCAAGCTTTACCGTTTGCCGCCCAGGAGCCGGCTTTCAGGATCTCATCGAGAAGCTCGGCGGGGACCGGCTTGTCTGTATATTTCTTTACGCTTCTTCTTTCGTATATGGTTTTCAAAACTTCGTTAGTCATATCTAAATTCTCCTTTTTCTTTTATTTTATCATATTTTTTCCGATTGCGCAAGAGTTTTTGTTGACATTTTTGCGGTGCGGTGTTATAATTATTTCGAGGTGATGTTATGAAAAAAGCTATTTTTATCGGAAATTCATTCATTTACTACGGCGGGTGCGTCTATACGGGTAGGACCTGGAAGCAAGACGAGACCAAGTCGATAAATTATACCGCAAGACAGGACGACCGCGCGTATTTTTATCAAATATGCAAGCAATACGGGATTGATATCAGCGTAACAGATGCAACTCACGGTGGGCGCGTTCTTGCGAATTTCACTCCCACGGGTGACGGCGCGGAATATTCCACTGTGGGTATTGACCTTCTCGGAGGTTATGATCTTTCAACCTACACAGACGTTTTTATTTCCGAAGCGGGACGTAATAACCCTGATTTTATTCGGGATATAGAAGCAGTAATGAGTCGATTTACCAAACACGAAACGAAGTTTTATTACTTGATTCATAACTATACAGCTTCGCAGAAGCATAACGAAATCTACTCCGCACTTCCCTATCTGCGCGAGAAAGGCGTTAAGATCATCCCTTGGGGAGATCTCGTTTACGACATCTGGGTCGGTGACGCCGAAATCGTTGATGCGGAATGCAAATACAATAAAAATTCCTTCATTGTCAAGCAAAGCGCGAGGGATGGATTCCATGAAAATCCTCTTTGCGGTTATATCACAGCGCAGATGTGCTTTACCGCGATGATGGGTATATCCGCAGAAAATACCGATCTTTCCTTCTGCGGCGAAGTCATCAATTTTGAAAAGTACATATCTGATCACTACGGTTTTGAAGGGTCTACCACAAACTTCCCCGAAATCCTTGCAAGCCGAGATATGAAGCAGATCAAGAAATACTGTGACGAATACCTTGAAAAGTTCAACTAAAAATAACGGATGTTGCCGTCGGCAACATCCGTTATTTTTATGATATATCACTTCCCGTAAATGAATACGGCAGAAGCATTGAAAGCGGGTAGATATTCGGTCTGCGGGCGTTGCCTGTCACAACGAGAAGGTCTCCGTTCGGACTGAATTCAGCCATGAACTGGCGGCAGGTGCCGCAAGGCAAACATTCCTCGATGGATTCGTTTATTCCTCCGCAAATCGCGATTGCTGAAAACTCGCGCTCACCCGCGGCTATGGCTGTGGTGAAAGCGTTTCTTTCGGCGCATATCGTACCGCCGTAAGCGGCGTTCTCAACGTTGCATCCGATAAAGATGTTTCCCGACTTGCAAAGAAGTGCGGCTCCGACCTTAAAATGAGAATAGGGAACGTATGCGTTCTCGCGCGCTTTTTCGGCAAGTGTGAGCATTTCTGCCACAGTCGGCTCTTTACCCTCGCAGACGAGTCCCGCGACTCCGGGGGCCTCGTAGAAGGTCTCAGAGCCAAGCATTGCACAAACAGTCGCCGCAACGGTATCAAATCCGTCGATTGTACCGAGTTCAACGGGAGTGATTCTCTTGCCCGCGATTATCATAGGTACGTATTCGCGTGTGTGGTCGGTGGTTTTAGTATACGAGGGATCGCATCCGTGGTCTGCTGTAACGATAAGAACGTCATCCTCGCGCATCTCGGGAAGGAATTCTCCGAGCCACGCGTCGAATTCGGAGATAGCCGAAGCGTAGCCGTCGATATCTCTGCGGTGTCCGAATTTGGAATCGAAATCAACGAGGTTTGTAAAGCAAAGTCCGTGGAAATCACGCTTTGCAATCTCGCTTGTCTTCTTAAGTCCGTCGGCATTGCTTTCGCTGTAGGTGTACTCGGTAAGTCCTATACCTGCGAAGATATCATTTATCTTTCCAACGCCGACAACGTCAAAGCCTTCTGCTTTGAGCGAATCGAGCATAGTGTCCTCTGTGGGTTCAAGAGAGAAATCGTGGCGGCGGGGTGTGCGGGTGAAGTTGCCGACTTCGCCTTCAAAGGGGCGCGCGATAACTCTGCCGACCGCATGGTCGCCTACAAGGATCTTTCTTGCAATCCTGCAATATTCGTAAAGCTGTTCGGGAGATACGATGGATTCGTGCGCCGCTATCTGAAAGACGCTGTCGGACGAGGTATAGACAATAAGATCTCCGGTACGGAGATGCTCTTCACCGTAATCAGCAAGAACCTGAGTACCCGAGTAAGGAAGATTGCAGAGCACCCCTCTTCCCGTTGCCTCTTTGAAGGCATCAATTACCTCTGCCGGGAATCCGTTCGGATAGGTGGGAAGCGGCTTTTCGGACACGATACCCGCCATTTCCCAATGGCCGATGGTGGTATCCTTGCCGTTTGAAAGCTCGCGAAGGCGCGCGACAGCACCCGTAATATTTCCACTTGCTCCTTCGGGAGCCTTTTCTTTTTGTCCTTCGATTGCAAAAAGACCGAGCTTGGTCAGATTCGGTGCATTGAAATTTTTGGATTTTACAACGGCACCGAGGGTATCCGAGCCGCTGTCACCGAAAGCATCGGCATCGGGTGCTTCGCCTATGCCAAAGCTATCGAGAACTATGAGAAATACGCGTTTTATATTATTTTCCATTATCTTAATTCATCGCAACTGCGACTTCGAGAGCGACCTCCATCATCTGAGTGAAGGAATTCTGTCTCTCCTCCGCAGTCGTGACTTCTCCTGTAAGCAGATGGTCGGATATGGTGCAAATTGCGAGAGCGTTCTTTCCGGCGCGTGCGGCGTTCATATAAAGTGCTGCGGCTTCCATCTCTACCGCGAGACAGCCAAGTTTCATAAATTTACCTGCGGCAGTTTCATCATCGCAATAGAAGGTATCCGAAGAATAGAGGTTGCCGACATGATATCTCGCTCCCTTTTCCTCGCAAGCCTTTACGGCTTCGCGGAGAAGATCGTAGCTTGAGATCGCTGAAAATGTTCCCGGGATACAATACTGGGAAGCATAGTTCGAGTTGGTAGATGCACCCTGACCGATAACGATATCGCGCACGCGGAGATTTTCCTGCATAGCACCTGCGGAACCGACGCGGATGATGTTCTCTACTCCAAAGAAATTATAAAGCTCGTAGCTGTAAATGCCGATAGAGGGCATACCCATACCCGATGCCATAACAGAGACGGGAACTCCCTTATAGGTTCCGGTATAGCCCTGAACGCCGCGAACGTTGTTTACAAGGCGGGCGTTTTCAAGGAAGTTTTCTGCAATAAATTTCGAGCGAAGAGGGTCGCCGGGCATAAGGACTGTTTTGGCGAAATCCTCGGGAGTTGCATTAATATGAGGGGTTGGATAAGGCTTATTCATTGTTATTTCCTCCTGACAATACGGAATAATAATTTTCAAAATTCATTTTAGCTGATTCCTCCGACTGAATCGGAAGTTCGCTTTCCGGCGCTTCGGTCTGCGGACGGTTGAAATTCGGAAGCTGAATGCCGTTGTTCTCATACAGCAAAACCACGGTAATAAGTGCCAAAACCGACAGTATCAAAAGCGCGATAAGCGGTATGCCGAGTTTTTTAAGCAGATACATTTGCATCCTCCTTTCTTTTATACATAGATAGTATATCATACTGTATACGTTTTTTCAAGTTTTTTTGAAAAAAATCAGTAAAAATACTTTGCACTGCGCACTTCGACAGTATTCTCGTGTCACAGGTGCTAAAATAAAATCAAAAAAGGAAGGATTTTTGCATGATAAAAAGCAACTGCATCTACCGTTTCACGGCAACTCCGGAAGGTCTTGTTGTATCTGTCGGCGGCGAGATCGACCACCATTCGGCATCGGCTATGAGACGCGACGTAGACAACATAATCTGGAACAGAACGCCGACACACCTGATCCTTGACATGTCGGGAGTTGAATTTATGGACAGCTCGGGTCTCGGATTCATCATGGGAAGGTACGCGCTTATGCGAGAGATCGGGGGAAATCTGTCCCTGCGCAATCCATCCGAGCCCGTAATGAAAATGCTGACTATGACTGGATTTGACAAGAAGGTCAAAATAATGACAACGGTTTTAAAATAAAGGAGTAGAAAATGAAAGACAAAAAACTGAGCGGCAGGCCGAAGCTTTCTCCGATCTGCAACGAAATGAAGCTCGATTTTCCATCGCATTCGCGCAATGAAGCCTTTGCACGTGCGGCGGCGGGAGCTTTTATCGCGTCACTTGATCCGACGGCAAGTGAATTATCTGATATTAAATGCGCACTATCCGAGGCTGTAACAAACTGTACCGTTCACGCTTATCCCGATAAAATCGGTATGATACGACTTGAAATTAAGCTTCGCGAGGACGGGACAGTAATGCTGACAGTAAAAGACAAGGGGGTAGGTATCCCCGATATTGCCAAGGCGCGCGAACCGCTTTTTACAACAGATGCCGCAGGTGAGCGAAGCGGAATGGGATTTACCGTCATGGAAGGATTTTCCGACAGCGTAAAGATACGGTCTGTACCCGGCAAGGGCACGAGCGTAACACTCATACGGAGGCTTCAGGGCAAAAGCTCCTCTTGATACATAACAGTTGAGGAGAAAACAAATGAATTCATATTCAAATGAAAAAAACAGAGAGCTTATCTACCTAGCGCAACACAGCGAAGGCGCCGAATGCGAAGCGGCAACAGAAAAGCTCATCTGCGAAAATATGGGGCTTGTTCGTCATATCGCGCTGAAGTTCTGTGGACGCGGCTGCGAATACGAGGACCTCGTGCAGATCGGCACTATCGGAATGCTGAAGGCGATCAGATCCTTTGATCTTGAACGCGGCACGGCATTCTCTACTTATGCAGTTCCGCTGATTCTCGGAGAAATACGACGGCATCTGCGCGATGACGGTCCGATAAAGGTCGGACGGGCTGTCAAGAAGCTTGGAAGCGAGCTTATGCGCGAGCAAACGAGGATCATAAGCGAAACAGGAAAAGAACCGCATCTCTCCGAGCTTGCGGAAAGATGCGGTGTATCACCCGAAGAGGCAGCGGCGGCGCTTGACGCGATAAGTCCGGTCGCCTCCCTCTCGGAAACTCAGGGAGAAAACGGCGAGGGACTTTGTCTCTATGACCGCATCCCCGACGGAGACGGACTTCTTGAAATCGAACACGCTCGCGACAGAATTGCGCTCTCTCAGGCTATAAGACTTCTGCCCCCATTATGGAGGCAGATAATCTCTTTAAGATATTTCAAAGATATGACTCAGCAAAAGACGGCGGAAGTACTTGGTCTTACGCAGGTCAAGGTATCGCGCGAGGAGAAAAAGATCGTGGAATTTCTCCGCGCGGAGCTAACTAAATGACTGTCAGTCGATAATAAAAGTCAGAATATTCAAATCGTCGTTGTTGATATACGAATACGTATCTTTATTCATCGTTTCAAGAATATCATAGAATTTGTAATTGTCAATAAGATCTTCAACCGCCTCTTTTTTAGCCTTGCTGTTAGCAAATCTTATTGATATGACCCTCTCAGACTTATTGGCGGTGACGATATTTTCTACGGAAACATAGTCGTATTTGGTAAGGTAGAGAGATTCGTAGACATGGTAATTATACTTGGTTGAGGACGATTGGATTGATTTGTACTCGGGATCGGCGGTATGCGTTTTTTCGATCATAGCGTCATTTACGCAGAAGTAATTATAAAGGCGCATGCCGTCTTCTCTGTCGGGATCGTCCCATGTGACATCCATATAATAATACTCGCCGTCAAGTTTTATGAAATTCCATGCATGCGGTCCGCCGTCAGCAGTACCGGTGATATACTCACATTCGTAACCGAGTTTATGCATTACAAGCTCAAAGAGTTTTGCATAACCTCCGCAAAGAGCTTTTCCTTCGACAAGCGGTCCGTATGCGGAATTGGAGTAAGCCTCAAGCATCTTGTCTGCGGCATCGCCATTCTCGTAGGTCTCCTGATCATAGGCAGTCATATCGATTATGGCATCGTGAACGTATTTTACTCTACCGTAATAATCTCCTACCTCTTTGGCATCCTTGAGCAAAGCGTCGAGCTTTTCATTGAATGCTTTACGGGCATCGGGAAGATTATTATCGTTCCAATGATCGTATATTCCCAGGGTCAATGTCACGTTTCCGTTTGTTGAGCCTGTCTGATATTCGGCATTTGCCTTGACAAAGCCGCTCAGCCAGAAAAATTCGGGGTAATCGTAAAGAACAGCCGTGAGAGCAGAGCCGTAGACTTCCAGTATCTTCTGATAATCCACGTTTTTGAGCACGAACACGTTATATCCTTCGGAGAGCGCCGTATAAGCCGCGGAATATACCGTCTTCTCTTCCTCGCTCATATTCTTATAAGACCAGCTCTCTCTTTCGGGAGTTTTCATTTCGACCTTTTTACCGTCGAGATAGCATCCTGACGAAGCAGGGGGCAAACCGCCGTCGCCTATTCCGGAAAACTGAAAGGTCAGGCAGGAAGTGCAATTCAGCAAAAGTAATACAAGCACCATGCAAGAAGCAAACGCTCTTGCAATTTTTTTATTTAACATTAATTATTTCCTTTCTTCTTGAAAGATACGTTACCGATGGCTTCTTCGGTACAATCACGCAGAGATGCGGGATCTATAGTAAGCTTTCTTTCAGCACCGCCGTCGGTAACGACCACGAGGGCAGTTATCGGCTGCATGGAAATTTCAAAACGGGTGTAAACTCTGCCGTAGACGGAAACGTATTCGTAATCCTCGTTCCATTTTGCTCCCGTTTCGGGGTCATAGCAAAGTGGGATATGTGCGCCTCTGATAAATATAGGTGTATCCGAAACACGGTTTGCGGTATTTGCAAAGAAATAAATATCCTTGGTGCCTATACGCTTATGTATATGGTTGAACATTCCGCCGTCGGGAAGATGCTTCTGAAGACCAAGACGGGAGTATTCATTGAAGCTTGCATTGAGCGCGCCCGTAGTCTCGTACTTGGGCATCTCGGGAGCAAAAACGTCATAGCCGATCTTAAACGAAGACAGCGCGCGGCGGAGGTCAACGCTGTTGACCATACTGACACCGTCAATACCTGTTTTGGAGAAATAGAGGAAGAAGGATTTTCCGCCTGCGGGAGAACTGTTGGTGCAATACTCCTTCATAACGCAATGATCAAGCGCATCCTTGCCGAAAATATGCTCGGTAATTGAAACTACTTCTTTATCATTCTTATCGGGATCGTTAGGATCGAACTCAAAAGCTCTCGTGGGGAGTACTCCGGTTGCGATAATTCGTCCGCCGGCGTCAAAATAGTCGCGAAGAACTCGCATACACGCAAGCGAGGCAACTCTTTGAGCGGGAAGCACAACTACTCTGAATCCGCCCTCGTCGCTTACTCCGGCAAGACGCAGACGGTCGTTTTCGGGACGCGCGCTGCGAGCAATGACGTCGGGATGAAGAAGAGTGACATCGTGTCCCGCGCAAAGGCAAATGCTGTTGATGACGGACATATAATCGGCATCTGCGGGAGTGTCTGCATACTCGAATCCCGAAATATCGGCACTGTACATATTAACACACGAATGGAGATAGTAGATTGGGTAGACCACTGCGATGTCCGAGACCTGTCTGCCGTCTTTCAGTGCTGTACGCATTGAAGCCGTGAAGCGCAGAAGTCTCGAAATCATTTTCTGGTTAATAAACTGAGGAGGCGGCACGTGAAGCGCGGGAAGATTTGCACCTCTTGCGAAAGCGTGAACCGCATCGCGCATCAATACATCATAGGATTTATCCTTGTAATCGCGGTAGAGCTCGACAAAGATATCTCGCTTCGCTCTGCCGAAAGCCGCGCCCGCGGCAATTTTGACCGAATTGATTCCGTAAAGGTAGCCCTGATCAAATACTGCGCCCGGTGTTGCGGTGTTATTGAGAAGCGCGTCTCCCGTCATAGGGGAACACTGCGTGGACTTACTTTCGGCGAGTGTGCCGATGAGAGAAAGACCCTTCTTTTTGGCAAATGCTTCAGCAGCTGCAATATATCCGTCGCGAAGCATTCTTGCGCGGCAATCGGAAAAGAGCGCTTTATATCTCGGCGCATTGTTGCCGTCCGTAGTAAAGAGATAGGGATAATAAGGAGCGGGATCAAAACCGTAGCGGGATTCGAACACTTCATTGAAATGGTCGCTCCAGTCGTGGCGGTTGACAGCCTTGTAGGCAAGTCCCGAATAATTGAGGTGGGTCAGAGTCTTACCGATATATTTATCAAAAACATCTGCAAAAATAGAATAAGCCGCTTCAAAATAGGAATCGCAGGATTCGCGGGAAAGGATATTTACCCTGTCAGAATCTTCATCGAGTACGGAAAGATACTGCACCACTCTCCAGTTTCCGCGAGGGAGATCGTAGGATATAACACCGTCTTCAATATATTCTCTGAGGTCGATTACTTCATCGTAGTCATCATTGCAGGCAACAACAGAAAGCAGAGTGCCCTCAGCGACGTCCCAGGCTACCTTTTCATCCTGATTGCAATAATGGGTCACACGCTTAAGCTTTCGCGCACGCATATTGTTTTCCCAGAGGGCGTCCTCTGCGGCGACGACAGTCTTCTGTATGCACTTTGCAAGTGTAAAAGCAACGGGGAGCGAATAGGCTTCCGCGGCGGGAAGGAGCCTTTCGTAGAATTCCTTGAAACGTGCAGTTGTCTCCTCGGGCGTGAGGTCATTATTCTTTATAGGCAGAGGAATAAAACCGCCTACACCCGCGGCGGCGGAACGTCTGACCTGCTCCCACACTTCTTCTGCGGTCTGACCCGAATCGCGCCAGTAAACAAAGGGGCGGTATTTTTCTATTGTACTCGGATTGCCGTTTTCACCGTACATTTCGTCACCTCGGAATATTTTCTAGATTAATTATATCACAAAGATATAAGAAAGTAAATATTTCTCTTGCAGATTTTATTATTTTATGGTATAATTCATATAGAAAGAATGCAGAGGTGCATAATGAACAAAAGAATTTTGATAAGCGGTGGCTCGCGCGGTATCGGCGCGGCAACCGTAAGATATTTTGCCGAACAGGGAGACAAGATAGCATTCATATATCGCAACGCCGACGAGGATGCCCGTAAGCTTGCGGAAGAAACAAATGCCTTTCCGATCAAAGCAGACATTTCGGACGCGCAGAGCGCAAAATCGGCGTTCACAGAGGCAATTGAATATCTTGGTGGCATTGATGTTCTCGTCAACTGCGCCGGTATTGCCGGATTCTCGCTCTTTACAGACATTTCTGACGAGGATTGGCGCCGTATGCTTGACACTAATCTGACATCGGCATTTACCCTCTCGCGCGAGGCGGCAAAGATTATGGTTTCGCAGAAGAGCGGAAAGATCATAAATGTCGGCTCGGTATGGGGCAGAATGGGTGCATCCTGCGAGGTGCATTATTCGGCATCAAAAGCAGGGCTGCGCGGACTTACGCAGGCTCTTGCTAAAGAGCTCGGACCTTCTGGAATTACCGTCAACTGCGTTGAACCGGGAGTTATCGACACCGATATGAACTCTATGCTCGACAAAAACGCTATGAAGGAGCTTGCCGAGGCAACGCCTCTTTGCAGGATCGGCAAGGCAGAGGAAGTCGCGGCAGTCATCGGATTTTTGGCTACAGATGAGGCTTCGTTTATTACAGGGGCGTGTATTCCTGTTGACGGGGGATTTCCGGTATAATAGGTACTCGGTATGCTGACACAAACTGATATACATAAGTTTTTGGAACGTATCGGAATTAAACGTGACTATACCGTTTTGGTTCACACATCTATGCGCTCGCTCGGTGAGGTTGAAGGCGGTTGCGATGGGCTGATAGATGCTTTCACTTCATATCTTGATGAGGGTCTCTTTTTAGTTCCGACGCACACTTGGAGCAACGTTGGCAAAAGCCAGCCGATATATGACGTTCGCTCAACAGAGCCTTGCATTGGTGCATTGCCTACAGTTGCAGCTTTCAGGAAGGACGGAATACGTTCTCTCCACCCCTCTCACTCGGTATCCGCGTTTGGAAAACGTGCGGAAGAATTTGTAAAAGGCGAGGAGCTTGCCACGTCCCCTTGTTTTGCGGGTGGAGTATGGCGCAGGCTTTACGATGAAAAGGCAAAGATTCTTATGATCGGAGTCGGGCTCAATCGAAACACATTCATTCACGCGATCGACGAGATGATAGATCTGCCTGATAGACTTGCACCGCCAATTGATCTGACAGTTATTGACCGAGACGGACGCCATTACTCGCTCAAATACCAAAAGCACGGCAAGACGGGTTCCGAAAATTTTGAGAACTACAGAAAACCGCTTGAGGCGCTCGGCGCATTGAAAAATGACAAGCTCGGGAATGCTGCGATTGGAATATTCGACGCGGTTCGCGGAACAGAGGTTATAAGTATGCTTTGGTCGATGGCGGATTATGATCTTTGCGAAGAAGCGAAAGACATTCCTGAAGAATACTACAAATAGCTTCCAACCAACGGTTTGAATTTTCCCAACTAACAATCTGTTGATTTTCCGTTGTATAAGTCGTATAATATGGACAGAAACCGTTCGAAATAATAATTTACGGAGGAATTGTAATGATAAGATTATCAGAGAATATTGCGGCACTGCGAAAGGCAAGACAGCTTACACAGGAGCAGTTTGCCGAGGTGCTCAAAGTATCAAATCAAGCAGTATCTAAATGGGAATCGGGAAAATGCTATCCCGACATCGAGCTTCTTCCGATAATTGCAGATTTTTTCAAAGTATCCATTGACGATTTATTACGCAAAGATCCGGATGCTTTACAAAGTATGCGCGCCAAGCCCGAGGATTCGCTTATGGAAGCTGCTATTAAACTGGGCGAGGAACGATCTGAGCTTTACACCGCCTTGCTCCAGCGTGAGCTCGGAATAGGTTTTTCAAGAGCAACAAGAATTATAGAAGAACTGCGCGATCTCGGATATCTTATTGAGAATCCGTTCGAATCAAATAAGTATATGTTCTTTAAAATAATTAAATAAGTAAAACGGACACCTTTCGGTGTCCGTTTTTATTATATTTGATTACGCTTTGAGCGCAATTCCCTTGCCTGTAAGATCTGCGATCACCTTATTGGCAACCACCATGACCTCGTCGCGGGTGAGGGTTCTGGTCTTATCCGCGAAGGTGATACGGACGGTGATGGATTTACCTGCCTCGTCTGCATATCTGTCGGTGACCTTGATATTCTTAACGAGTGCGCCACCGTGTGCCTTGATGGACTCGCCGATGGGCGCGTAGATATCGGTCTTGAAGGTAAGGTCGATATCCATCTCGGGGTACTTAGAGGGCTCGTCGTAGACAAGAGCGATCTTATCGCAGTTTGCGAAGTCTGCAACGTCAATCTCTGCGTAAACGATAGAAGCCTTCTTATCGATCTTCTTGGATACAGTGGGATAAACCACTCCGATCTCACCGATCTCGGTCTCGCCGCAGAATACCGCATTGAGGTTTCTGGGATGCTGATAGGAATGGGTTGCTTCCTTCTTCACGAACTTGATGGGAGCGTGCTTGATATCGTCAAAGAGAACTGCGAGCATATTGCAGAGCTTGCCGTATACAGTCTCAACGCTCTCGGTCTTGGAATAGAGAGTGATTGCGAGTTTCTTCTTTTCATTGCAAAGACCGTCTTCGCGGAGTCCGTCAACAACACAACCGATCTCGAACACGCCGAATTCGGGAGCGTATGCGGTATTATACTTAACCTGACAGAGCTGGGTGGGAATAATGGTCTTGCGGAGAGTTTCAATATTGGGGTTAGCCGCGCCTGCGATCTTTACGTTATCCTCAACCTCAATGCCGAGCTCCTTGTACTCATCATTGTAGGTCCAGATATAGGAGTGAAGCTCGTGGCAGGAGAATCTCTTTACGAGGAGGTCCTTGATCTGCTCCTCAACGCTCTTTCTGATATCCGCACGGATGGGGTAAGAGGGAGCGTAAACGGTGTTGATATCGAAGTTATCGTAGCCGTAGATACGGGTGATTTCCTCGATGATATCAGCCTTCATGGTTACGTCCTTGGTGCATCTCCAGGAAGGAACGGTTACGGTGAAGGTGGTGCCTTCAAGCGAAATACCGAAGCCGAGAGCAGAGAGAGTTGTAAGGATATGCTCATCCGAGATCTCGATACCGGTATAGCGATTTACAAAGGAACGGTCGAAGGTGAAGGTGATGATGGGGTACTTATATGCCTGCTCATCGGTAAGAGAGGAAACAACCTTGGCATCGGGATCAGCGTCCTTCATAATCTTTACGAAACGAGCTACAGCGGTGGTGGTCATCTCGGGATCAAGACACTTCTCGTAACGCTGGGAAGCGTCGGTTCTGTGCGCGAGACGTACTGTGGTCTTACGGACAGAAACTGCATCAAAGGTAGCGCACTCGAGAGTGAGCTTTGTGGTGTCCTCAACGATCTCGGAATCAAGTCCGCCCATAACGCCTGCGATACATACGGGGATATCGCCGTTGCAGATCATGAGCATGTCCTCGTCGATGTTGCGCTCAACGCCGTCGAGGGTCTTGAAGGAGAACTTGTGGTCATATCTCTTGATGCGGAGCTTTTCAACCTTGCGCGAGTCGAATGCGTGCATGGGCTGACCCATCTCAAGCATAATGTAGTTGGTAATATCGGTAAGGAAGTTGATAGAACGCATACCGCAGTAGTAGAGGCGGATACGCATATTTACAGGACTTACCTTGCGGGTGATGTTCTCTACCTGGAGGCAGGAATATCTCTGGCAGAGGCTATCCTCGATCTTCATATCAACTGCGGGAAGGTTATCGTACTCGGTAAGATCAGCGCAATCGAGGGGCTTGAGCTTTCTGCCCGAGATAGCGGCAAACTCACGCGCGATACCGTAGTGACCCCAGAGGTCGGGGCGGTTGGTAAGCGACTTATTGTCAACCTCAAAAATGATATCGTCTATATCAAAGAGGGTCTTGATATCGGTACCTACAGCGAATGCTGGATCGAGGATCATAAGACCGTCGTTGTTATCGCTGATGCCGAGTTCCTTTTCGGAGCAGCACATACCGTTGGAGGTGAAGCCTGCGAGTTTACGGGGAGCGATGGTGATGTCACCGATCTGCGCGCCAAGCTTTGCAAAGGGAACCTTGAGTCCGACAGCTACGTTGGGAGCGCCGCAAACGACGTCAACGAGCTCAGCCTCGCCGATATCAACCTTGAGAAGGTGGAGCTTTCTCGATTCAGGATGCTCCTCGACAGACTTGATCTCGGCTACAACGATGCCGGAAAGGTCGCTTCCCTTCATGAATATTTCGTTTTCTACCTCTGCGGTAGAGAGAGAAAATCTCTGGATAAGCGCGAGCTTGTCAAGACCGGAAAGGTCAACGTAATCGCATATCCAATTCATAGATAATAACATATTTCTTTCCGTCCTTTCTTATTTATCCTCAGTGAACTGCGAAAGAACCTTAAGGCTTCCGCTGTTGAGGTCTCTGATATCCTTAACGCCGTAGCGCATCATTGCAAGTCTGGTAAGTCCGAGACCGAATGCAAAGCCGGTGTATTCCTCGGGATCAATTCCGCCCGCCTTGAGTACCTCGGGGTGGATCATGCCGCAGGGGCAAAGCTCGAGCCAGCCGGAATGCTTGCAGGAGGGACATCCCTCTCCGCCGCAGATCGCGCAACTGATATCAAGTTCGAAACCGGGCTCGACGAAGGGGAAGAATCCGGGACGGAGACGAACCTTTACGTCACGCTTAAAGACCTCGGAAAGCATTGTCTTCATGAAGAAGATGAGGTTCGAGATCGAGATATCCTTATCGACCATAACGCCTTCCATCTGGAAGAATGTGTTCTCATGGCAAGCATCGGTTGCCTCGTTTCTGAAGCAACGTCCGGGGAAGATCGCCTTGATCGGAACACCGTTGTTTACAAGGTCGTCGCGGTACTTCTTATAGATAGCGTTCTGTGCGGCACTGGTATGTGTCTTGAGAAGCTGACCGTTGGTGAGGTAATAGGTATCCTGCATGTCTCTTGCGGGATGGTGCTTGGGGATGTTGAGAGCCTCGAAGCATTCGTAGTCGCTTACGATCTCTGCGTAATCCTCAACGTGGAAGCCCATCGACTTGAAGATGGTCTCGCACTCACGCTGAACGAGTGTGATGGGGTGGAAGGAGCCGCGATCGAGTACCGAGGGCATCGAAACGTCAAACTCGGGCATCGAAGCAACCTCGCGCTCAAGCTCTGCACGGCGAAGCTCTTCACCCTTTTCGGTGATAGCCTGCGCAAGCTCGTTCTTGAGTACGTTTACCTCCTGACCGAAGGCCTTCTTCTCTTCGGGACTCATATCCTTCATGGATTTGAGAAGCTCTGTCACGCTTCCCTTCTTGCCAAGGAAATCAACACGGATCTCCTCGAGCGTCTGCATGGACTCTGCAGCAGCAAGTTTTGCCGCAAATTCCTGCTTCAGTTCTGCAATATTCTGTGACATTGTAGTTGTCCTTTCAATTTATAATCAGATAATGTTTTTAAGTTCAAGCAGATTTTCGATTCTGTAGTCAACGTCTGCGTTGTCGTAGTAATGCTCAGGATCAAAAAGGCATCCCTTCATACCCGCATTGCGTCCGCAGTCGGTGTCGATATCGCTGTCACCGATCATGATGCAGTCCTTTTTGTCAAGTCCGTGCTTTTCGCAGAGATAGTTGAGCGCATCGGGAGCGGGCTTGGTCGGGAAAGACATTGTCGAGTCGATGATGTCCTCAAAGCAATCAGCAATTCCCCACTGCTCAAGCAGGATCTTTACGATCTTACCGGAATGGGTGTAGAGATAATTCTTATGTCCCTGTGCCATAGCGTAGCGAAGGATCTCTTCAGCCTCGGGATAGGGCTTCTGAATCTTCGGTGCAAGCTCATCGTGTATTTTGTGGAAATGCTTTCTGACTTCAGCGGAATCCTTGCCGAAATCATAGCAGCGCACGGTGTAGCCTACCGAAACCTTGAGCTTTGCATATACGCTCTCGTATGTATCCGAAAGACCGTGGTCCTTCAGTGTCTGCAGGATAGATTCGGTAAAACAGGGGTAGGTGTCGGAAAGTGTTCCGTCGAAATCGTAAATAAGGTGTTTGTAGTTCATTCTTCTTTATTCCTTGCTTTTTTCTTTTCTTTTCTGATTTCTGCTTCCTCGGGGTTTTCGGGAACCATAATCTTTGTGAAGTGGATTCCTTTGATTCCCGCATAGTATGCATAAGCCGAGGTTGCAATCGCGGGGATCGTGATGAGGAAATAGGGGTACCAGAAGCTATTAAGCGGTGCTCCTCCTACATGTATCGAAAGCAGACCGGAGTACATACCTTCAATAAAAATCGCAACACTTCCGCAAAGCGCACCGACAGTCGAGAGAATGCCGCCGTCTCCGAAGCTGAGTCCAAGCGTGATAACAAGTGCGAGAACGAGGTTTATGCTGTTTGCGAGGAGTCCGATATAAAGACCGGTAAGAGGCTTTGCCTCAAATTTTTCATATTCGATACCAAACTTGTCCTTTGATCCGACCTCCCAGATTGCCGTATAGATCAGAAAAAGATAAAACAAAACCGCAAAAGCGCTGACAACTATCTGAGCGGTTTTTCCGATCGCCGCACAAGCAATTGCAAGAACGAGTCCGAAAAGCGAGATCGCCATCTGGGTTACAAAGAGCTTGACGGAGCTGTATGAATACTTTTTCATAAATTCATTCACTGTAAATGTCCTCCGTGGTAGTATTAATTGCCTTTAAACAACACAATTGTTTAAATTATATACTTTTATCAAATAATATTCAACAGTAAATACTGAAAATTTACATTTTATCCACTAAAATCTTGCGAAATGTTGTATAATATTATATATAGTCACAGCGAGGTGATAAAATATGGCTACTGAATACAATCCCAAAGACTATTCTCCCGCGCTCCGCGATTTTGCAAGCTATAAGCTGGCAATCGCGGGATGCTCACGCCAGACGGTCAACGAATATATGCGCGACGTACGCGACTTTTTGCGTTTTGTAATAGCTGACAGAACGGGTGTCGATCCCCGATCGGAAGAAGCAAAAAAGATCCGCGTCGATAAAATAGACTACGACTTTCTGCGTTCGGTTGAAGTAACCGAAATATACAATTACCTTTTCTATTGCGAACGCGATCTTGGGAACCAGGCAAACGTCCGCGCGCGCAAGCTTTGCGCAATCCGCGCGATGTTCAAATATTTCTGCAAAACGAGAATGCTTATCGAAAACAATCCCGCGGAAAAAGTTGAATCGCCAAAAAAGAAAAAAAGCCTGCCTAAGTACATGTCGCTTGAAGAGGCTATTATGTTTATAGATACGGTGCGAAACGATACTTCGCAGACAGAATACGCGCGTATCAGAAACTTCTGTATGGTAACTCTCTTTCTCAACTGCGGTATGCGACTTTCCGAGCTCGTCGGAATTAATATCAATGACATTGACAGATTCTTAAGATCCGTCCGCATTCTCGGAAAGGGTAACAAGGAGCGCATCATTTACTTCAATGACGCTTGCCGTGCGGCGCTTGAAGAATATATCCCTATGCGTGAACAGCAGAAGATCGCAAATGAGAACGAGAACGCTCTCTTCCTCTCCAAACAGGGAAAGCGCATCAACAACCGTACGGTTCAGGTAATGGTTGAAAAATATCTAGAACTCTCGGGTCTCGGCAACCGCGGGCTTTCGGTGCATAAGCTCCGTCACACGGCGGCTACGCTCATGTATTCGAAAGGCGGAGTCGACGTCCGCGTGCTCAAAGAAATTCTCGGACATGAGCAGCTCAATACTACACAGATTTACACCCACGTTTCCAACAGCGAGGTCGAGGCGGCAATGTCAAAAAATCCGCTTGCTACTTTAACGCCGACCGACGCAAAAGAGGTAAACACTGATGAGACTGTACATATGGGTACGCTCAAATCCGACAAATAATCAACAATTTACATTTTACTATATACTTTTTGGGAAAAATATGATATAATATTTAATTGACAAAAACCGAAAGGAAATTGAAAGTTTTGGATCTTACAAACTTTTCTTTACTATATCCCGATGCAGAGAGCATCAGCCGCCATCATTCCGAAAGCGGACGTCCCGACATTTCCGACTTTACGCTTGACGAGATGGGCTTTTCCCAGATATTTGATCTGAAGAACGGCTCTCTCTCTGAATTCTTCACCTCCGACGAGGCGGTCATCAACTACCGCCGCGAGACCTTTGCGGATATGCTTGACAATCCCGAGCTCATCCGCACGCTCAACGATCTCCTCCCCATTCTCTCGGATATCATGGAGCTTCGCCGTCTCGAGGCTGACAGCGGCGACCCCAACGATTATCTTTCAAGCATTACCGAGATCGAGCTTTACATCTCCTGTGTTGATACACTTGACGACGGGCTCAATGCCGTCAAGGACAAGCTTAAGGGCAAGGCGTTCAAAACGCTCTGCGACCGTATCAGCGAGCTTGCCGAGAGCGATTACTACGCACAGCTCAACGAGAAGCTCTGCGAGCTTACAAAGCGCGTGCGCGAGATCAAGAGCGTTACCATGGGTGTCAACCTTGACGCACAGCTCCGTCCCTCGTCCGCGGGCGTTCTTTCGATCAACTCCGAGTCTTTCCGCTCGGGCGAGGTTCTCGAAAAGATCCTCCGACTCAATTTCAAGGACGATGAATACACTTGCATAGCTAATCTCGTTCCCTTTGGAAAAAAGCAGTCGGAAAACCAGAAGACCGCGCTTTCTCTCGCCTTCAACACCGCGATCAACGAGGTTTACAAATCCTCTCTCCGTTCCTGGAAAAAGATCGTTCAGCAGTACGTTCTCGAGAACACGGATTTCCTTCTCAACCTCATGCCCGAGATCGAATTTCTCATTAAGGGCACTCGCCTTATGAGCCGTCTGCGCGAAAAGGGATGTGATCTTTGCGTTCCGACCATTGCTCCCGCGGATGACCGCGCGTTCAACGCGATCGGGCTTTACAACCCCGCAGTCGCGCTCAAAATCGACGACGAGATCATCACAAATGATCTTGTATTCGATGATTATGCGACCATCTACGTTCTTTCGGGACCAAACCGAGGCGGTAAATCGGTTATCACCTGCGCACTCGGAATGGCTCAGGTCATGATGCAGCTCGGACTTTTTGTTCCCGCGAAGACTGCAACCATTTCGCCCGTTGACGCGATCTACACTCACTTCCCCACCGGTGCAGACGACACGATCGACAAGGGACGTCTCGGAGAGGAATGCGCGAGACTCGGCGAGATCTTCGACTGCGTCACCTCGCACTCTCTCGTTCTGCTTGACGAGTCCCTCTCGTCCACAGGCTCCTACGAGGCTTCATACATCGCCGCAGAGATCCTTGCGGGCTTCTCGGCTGTAAGATGCCGTACGCTCTTCTCCACCCACCTGCACGAGCTCTCGGCTATGATAGACGATATCAATGCTAAAAGTCGTGCTGAAGGCGGTGCACCGATCGACACACTCGTTGCGGGTATCGACTCCGGCAAGCGTTCCTTCAAGATCTACCGCGCTAAACCCGACGGTAAGAGCTATGCCCGCGATATTGCAAACAAGTACGGTCTGTCGCTTGATTCTATTATGAAAAAAATCAACAGATAAAAAAGATCCGCAGAGATTCAAGTCTCTGCGGATTTTTAATCATCGGGAGTTTGGGCAATAGCATCCAAAGCATGCACAAATTCAACCGAATCAACGGATGCAGCTTCAATAGTGAACAAGTCCTGCCACAAGCCGCGTTTGTCCTTAATTGAAAAATAAATTATCCCTCTAAAGCTGTGAATCCTTTCGATTTGTGCGGCAGCAAAAATCTTATGATTAAAGCAGTTATGTACAATAACTGTGTCGACACCGTCAAAAGCAACATATCTACAACAGTTCGACAAACGGTCGCATACAACACCTATCGCACACAACAGACCAAAAAAGTAAAAGACTATGCTCTCGGCAATACTTTTATTTTGAATATATATAAGAGCGGCAAGTGCCAAAAATATAACCGTTAATGCACCAAAGACATATGTGTAAACAAGTGTCTTTTTAGAAGGGACAATAACGTATTTATATACGGGCAAGCAAAATCTTCTGTTTATAATTGCTGTTGCAATCAATACAGCCGTGGTTATGGCAAATGTAGCAATTATTGTTATAAGCATATCTGCACCTCCCTCTTGAATCAATTATATCATAAAATCCGCAGAGATTCAAGTCTCTGCGGACTATATTTTTAAAGTGTAATATCAACGGTTACGATCTGCCCGTCTCTCCATACTTCGAGAGTAACGGTATCGCCGACTTTATGCTTGAAGAGCTCGGCGCGAAGACCTTCGATCGTAGTTGTTTTTACTCCGTCAAAGGAAATGACAATATCGAACATCTCAAGCTTTCCGTATGCGGCGTAACCTTCGTTTACGGCTACTATGAGAACTCCGTCAACCTCGGGAGTGACCGTGGTAGTCTGGTCAATGCGGATAGCCTCATCCTTGACTGCGGTCATGCCCGAAATACCGAGCTGGACGCCCTGCGATGCGCTTCCCTTATCACCCGAATATTTACCGTTTGCAATGATATCATCGGCGATCTCAACAACATCGTTGATCGGGATCGAAAAATAGAGCGTATCACCCGCATCGGATGCATAATACTTCATGGTATTAATACCGATTACTTCGCCTCGCATATTAATGAGAGGTCCGCCAGAGTTACCGTGGTTAAGCGTGGTATCGGTCTGGATCATTTCCATAGTCTTGCTGAGATAGCCAGCTTGCTCGTAAACTCTGACCTTGCGCTTTACGCCTGATATGATACCCTTGGTAACGGTACCCGCGTATTCGGTATCAACGGGGGTTCCGATCGCGATAACGTCCTCGCCGACACGGAGTGCATCGGAATCGCCGACAGCAAGGCTCGGAATTCCGAGATTCTTTACAAGTATTACTGCAACATCGGAAAGCTCATCACCGTCGATAAGCTCGGCTTCAAGAATACGTCCGTCATGGCAAATGACAACTATCTTCTTGGCATTGTCAATAACATGGTAGTTGGTTATAATGTGTCCTTGATCGGTGTAGACGAATCCGCTTCCGAATCCTGTACCGTTTGCGGTTGTGACCTTAACTGTAACAACAGAACCCTGCACGCTTTCAACAAGATCGGGGAGGCTTGAGTTATCTACCACGACCTGCTGATTGTTGCCACCGTTATCCTCATCCTTGCTTCCGTATCCTGTGAAAAGCATAACGGCAAGAACGGCAAAGCAAACAAGGAAAAGCGCGGTCATTATAATGGCGTATACAAGCGCGCCGACGGCACCCTTCTTCTTCGCCTTTTTTCTGTCCGCTTCAGCCTGAATTGCAAAGTTCCAAAGAGGCTTTTCTTCAACAGGTGAGGGAGTTACTTCAGCAGGAATTTCTTCTGCAGCCGGAGGATCTTCGGTTATTGTAATCTCTTCACAAATTACTTCCTTGGTCTCCTCGGGCTTTGGAGCTTCGGTTTCTTCTTCTTTCTTTTCGATTTCAAATTCGTTCATTCGGTTTCCTCGTGTCAGCGCGGTTTCTTGTCATCGGGAGTAAGCGGCATAGTGAAATAGAATTCACAGTATTTGCCGGGTTCACTTTCAAGCGCGATGACCTCTTTATGCGCTTCAATAATTGTTTTTGCGATAAACATACCGAGTCCTACGCCGGTCTTATCCTTGCCGCGGCTTCGGTCGCTCTTATAGAATCTTTCAAAGATGTAAGGCTGGTCCTCATAGGGAATTCCGTCACCCTCGTTATAAACCGAGACCTTGACCTTTCTTCCCTCTTCGCGCTTGATAGAGATCCTCAAAAGACCTTCTTCGCGCACGAATTTTACTGCGTTATCAGTGATGTTATAGAATATCTGATAGATCGCGTCGTGGTCGCCCGTGACGATCATATTATCGTCATCACAATCGAACTCAACCTCGAGGCGCTTTTTGTCAATTTTTTGCTCAAAAGAAATTATTATCTGGCGTCCCATCTCGCAGATGTCAAAGGGTGCCATTACAAACTTGCGGTCGCCCGCCTGGATTCTTGAGATATCAAGAAGGCTTGCAACAAGACGTGAAAGACGCAGAACTTCGTCACGTATGATCTTGAGATAATACTCGTGCTTTTCGGGAGGGATGGCACCGCTGAGAATGCAGTCAATGAATCCCGAGATTGTGGTCATGGGAGTTCTCATATCATGAGAAACACTCGACATAAAGTTGTTTCTCATATCGTCGAGGTTTTCAAGGTTTTGCGCCATATTGTTAAACGCAGAGGCAAGCTGTGCGACCTCGTCGCTTCCGACAACCGGAACGCGTACGCTGAATTCTCCCTTTGCGAATGCCTTTGCCGCCTGGCTCATTCCGCGCAGCGGGCTGATGATCTTCTCACTGATAAAGAAGATCGCTATAAGTGCCGCAAGCATAACCCAGAGGCTCGAGATAGCAACAGTCTTTATAAGCACTTCCGAGAAATCGTTGATAGACTCGGTATCACAGCAGACAATAACAGTTCCACAGATGTAGTTGTTACGGAGATAGATCGGGGTTGCGCTTACAACGTGCGGCGAATCAAAGATACCTTCAAGATTGTTCAGCACGGAAAGCTCGGTTCCGTTGTTGATCTCGTTCATAAGAGAACGCGGGATCTGCGCACCGTTCTGATAAACACAGTTTTCGTCGGGGCGGGCGACGAGGATATTTCCTTCGCTGTCGGCTATAAATACCGTAACGGGGAAATTAGCCATTGCTTTGACCGCGTTTATCTGAGCGTCAATATCGGGTTCGTAATAAGAGCAGAAATTACGGAAATTACCGCTTGTACCGTAGCTTTGCAATTTTGTGGCTATTCCGTCTCCGAGTGCACTCGCTGCGGCTGTGACCGCTTCATTCTTCGAGCTTTCGGAATAATCGTCAACAAGCGTGCCGATTATGGCAAGAAGAAGGATAAGGCTTATTACGATTATGATCATAAAAGTGACGATATATTTAACGTATATGCTTTTAAACATTCCCTTCTCCTTTCATTTTCATACTTCAAAAACATACGCCCGAGTATTTACTCGGGCGTAATGTTAAGTTCGGGATCAGTTACCCGTCAGTTCAAACTTGTAGCCTACGCCCCAAACGGTTTTAAGCACCCATTTATCCGAAACGCCTTCAAGCTTTTCGCGGAGGCGCTTTACATGTACGTCAACTGTACGCGAGTCGCCGAGATAATCAAATCCCCATACCTTGTCGAGGAGCTGGTCTCTGGTGAATACGCGGTTATAATTAGACGCGAGGAAATAGAGAAGCTCGAGCTCCTTAGGCGGAATATCAACGCTCTTGCCGTTAAGCTTAAGCTCATACTTCTGCTTGCTGATTTCGATATTCTCAAACTTGATGACCTCATCGTCATCGGGATCGTCATGAGTATTGCAACGGCGAAGAACCGCCTTGATACGTGCGAAAAGTTCGCTCATGTCAAAGGGCTTGACAACGAAATCGTCAGCGCCGAGCTCAAGGCAAACTACCTTGTCAACTACCTCACCCTTTGCGGTGATCATAATAATGGGCTTGTTTGTGAATTTGCGGAGTTCGGTACAAACATCCTTACCGCTTTTTCCGGGAAGCATAATGTCGAGGAGAACAAGATCGGGCTCATATTTCTTGAATACGTCAATAGCCTGGTAACCGTCGGGAGCGGTACGAACCTCGTATCCCTCCTTTTCAAGGGATGTTTTAAGAAGGTCGCAAATATAGCTGTCATCATCGACAACGAGAATTTTGGTGTACATTTTTTCCTCCTGATTATGTTTTTCGTCTCGCAATATCACATTCGCGCGTTTATAAACCGCCCGCGAAGAGGGTACACTGCGACATTTTTATATTTACTATTATATTATATCACATATTTTAAATTTTGCAATGGTTTTTTCA
>JAGBYM010000039.1 GCA_017628755.1 Clostridia bacterium
ACTGCTCTTGGAGAAGGATTCGCAACAATCGAGCTTATACACGCAGACGAGGCAGAGGCCGGCTATGAAGTAAACGTTATTGACGAAAAAAATATCATTCTTCCCTATGGATACGTCAAGCCGAGCGGTAAACTGACTATCAAGGAAAACGGCACATATAACGTAAGAAATTATGAATCTGTTGAGGTCAACGTATCGACGAGCGAGAATCTCGACACCGATCTTACGTCCATTGAATCAAAGATTGCAGACCTTAATGCCATCCTTGATGAGTTGGGTGCGGTTGGCTATACCGTAACAATTCAGGGTGCTTACGACGAGGACTACGGTGCTTGCGCGACGTACTCTCTTGATAACGGAAGCACTTGGGAGAGCATCAACGGGTATGATCTTGTGCTCGATAACGTAAAAGAGATAATGTTCAAGCGAGTTGGAGATGCTCCGATCGACGAAATGAAATATTGGAAGGAATCAGAGTACGACGAGGATCTCGATCCGATAGACTACGATGATTTTTATTTTAATCAAAATTACACGTTGACGGAAAACACAACGTTCCGATTCTATGCGGCTTGGTAAAAGGAGGTTGAGAATATGACAAACAAAGAAAGATTGCAAAAAATAGACTCTGACCTTCAGACTCTTATAAACAAAGCAAATGCTTTGAAACCGAGCGCAGAGGGTAAATTCACAATAGGCAGCAGAGAATACACCTTCCGAATCGGTATGACGTGGTTGGACTTCGTCAATTCCGCGTATAACAAAGATAACTTCTATGAGGATATGGGATGTATTTACAGTGAAGACGGTGACGATCTCAATGACGGTGAATCTTTCGATTATATTGATTCATCTGAAACCATAGTGGTTAACGGTCAATATACGTGGGATGATATGTAATTCCTGCTAATTAAGAAAAACAAAATCTATTGACAAAACAAGGAGTTATATGCTATAATGACAGAAGAAGAATACAAAGCTCTTGAAGGCAGATTTGACGATCGGTATGTGAAGAAAGACGTTTGCGCACGTAATATTGACGCCGAGGATAAAAAGATCCACGCTGTCGAGGCAGAGCTTGGCAAGGTAAAGATCGAGCTCGGAAAGGTCAGCACAAAGCTCGGCATTTTAATCGGTATTCTCTCAGCAATAGGCGGAGCTGTGATCCCGCTTTGTATAAAATTATTGTTTGGAGGATAAAACAATGTCAAAGATCTGCGAAAGTTGTGCAACCACCGAGAGCAGAGAGCCGATGAAGCTCCCCGAAAGTGTCCCCGGCGCAATTTATGAAATGGAGATGGCGAGAGCCGAGCGACATTCAAAAAGATGGATGATCGCGTTTTTCGTTGCCCTTGCTATGCTGTTCTCAACAAACGTCGGATGGATAATTTACGAAAGTCAGTTTGATACGTATTATTACGCGCAAGGTGATTCTGACGTTAATAATATGAATGTTGATGTACAAGGAGATGTATACAATGGCGCAACGTCTGAAAATCAAGAGGAAACGCAACCGCAAAGCTAAAGGTTTCAAGATCAAAAAAGGCAGATTGAGAAGTAAAAACAAATAAATCCGTCATAAACGGTTGACGGAACGACCGAACGGGGTCAGCTATAGGGCTGACTCCGTCTATTTTTTGGAGGTATAAATTGATTGATCTTTGCAGATCCGAGATTGAGTATTTGATTGACGAATGGATACTCAGTGAACGCGACCGAAAAATATTAAAACGCAGATTGCTTGACGGTATATGTTACGAGCCGCTTGCCGAGGAATTTGAGCTCTCTGTCGCCCAAATCAAGCGCATCATATACAAAGGCGAAGAACGGCTTTTGCGGCATATAAAAAATTGAATAAAAGCGAGCTGAAACTGATACGAAACAGAGCCACCGATGATATTGTCGGCGGCTCTGTTTTTTTCTATAATTAAGCCATGAAAAACGCAAAATTCGATCATACAAATTCATACGATAACGATCTTTTTTTACTCGCTATTGAAGAACGGAGCGGCGCACTATGTTCAAAAAATTCAACGCAAACCCAACCGGAAAGCAAGTAGGAGATTGCACAATAAGAGCCATATCAACGGCTCTCGGGAAGGATTGGGAAGAAACCTATGCCGAAATTGTTTTCGAAGGTTTTTGCCTGTGCGATATGCCGTCCGCAAACAGAGTATGGGGATCTTATCTTAAACGCCTCGGATACAGGCGTCAGATAATACCCGACGATTGCCCCGACTGCTACACGGTCGCGGATTTTTGCCGGGACCATCCGCACGGCACGTATATTCTCGCCATTCACGGACACGTCGTATGTGCGAAAGACGGCGATTATTACGACACGTGGGACAGCGGCGACGAAATACCGATATATTATTGGGAAAGGAAATAAGAAAAAATGTCATACGGAAATTATGCACCCTTTTATAGACCCGGATTCTTCAATCCGATGCAGAACAACACGCCTATTATGCCTAATATGACCGACAATATGAACGCTTTCGGTCAACAGTTCCAGCAGGGCCACGTTGCCCCTCAGATGCAACAGCCATCAATGCAGATGCCAAACGTCGCAGCACCGCAGGTTAATGATATGATATGGGTCTTAAACGAAACGGAGGCAACGTCATATCCGGTTGCTCCCGGTAACACCGTCACGCTGTGGGATAAAAGCTCACCGACGATATATATAAAATCCGTCGATGCCGTCGGCGTTCCGTCAATGCGAACACTTGATTTCACAGAACGCGCCGCAAATGCCCCAAAAACGCCCTCAGAGCACGTTTGTACTTGCGGCGATAAGTTCGTCACGAAAGAGGCTTTCACCGCCTTAGAGGAAAAGCTGAAGGCACTCACGGCAAAAATAAACAAGATTACAGTAAAGGAGATCTTTGAAGATGGCGAATCCTCTGTATAATTCATTCGGCAACCGTCCGACCGCTCCCTCAAACCCCGTCGAGATGATTATAAACCAAGCTCGCGAAATGCGTCGAACGTTCAAAGGCGATCCTCGTCAAGCTGTGCAGAATCTTCTCAACTCGGGCCAGATGACACAACAGCAATTCAACCAATATTCGCAGATAGCAAATCAGATATTGTCTATTATGCCAAAATAATCACTTGTCCGGAATTGCGGACAGGAATAACCGAGCGGGGTTTGTAAGTGTTCAAATCCCGCTTTTTTGTACGAAATACAGATATCAAGCGCGCAATATCTGTTTTCATAAATTTCATTTTTTCAAAGAAAGGATATTAAAATTATGTCAATTACTACAAGCGAAATGACCCCTGCCGACATCCGCGCCTGTACTTGCGGAAATGACGGCTATAATAACGGAGGCGGTATGTTTGGCAACGATTGGGCGTGGATCATCATCCTGCTCCTCTTCGGATACGGCAGAAACGGCTTCGGCGGTGGAGTCGGCGGCGGTAGCGGTATAGGTGAAAACTATGTCCTCGCGACCGACTTTGCAACCATCGAAAGAAAGCTCGACGGAGTAAACAACGGACTTTGCGACGGCTTCTATGCACAGAATACCAATATGCTCAATGGATTTGCAGGTGTTCAGCAGACACTTTGTCAAGGCTTTAGCGGTGTAAACAGTGCTATTTCCAACCTCGGTTATCAGCAGGCACAGTGTTGCTGTGATATAAAGGGCGGCATTAAAGATGTTGCTTACGGCAACGAAAGAAACAGTTGGATGCTTTCCAAACAGATTTCCGACTGCTGCTGCGACATCGAGAAGATGAACATGCAGAACCGCTTTGACGCTCAGGCGTTCAACTGCAACACCCTTCAGGCAATCGACAAGCTCGGCGACCGCATAATCGACTATATGGCGTCCGAAAAGACGCAGGCTCTCCGCGATGAGAACATGGCTCTCCGCCTTGCCGCTTCGCAGGAAAAGCAGAACAACTTCATCGCGGCAAATCAGGAAGCACAGACTGCAGAGCTTATCCGCAGACTTGGTCTTGACAGACAGACTTGTCCCATTCCTGCATACGTTGTGCCGAATCCCAACTGTTGCTACGGCAATCCCTACGGTGTAGGATACAATAACAATGGATGCGGCTGTGGAAACAACGGCGGCTTCTAAAATCAGATAAAAGAATCACTACTTTCGCACTTTGCGAATGGTCGGACGATAAAGCTACTGTCCGATAATGTTTTTCGGGGAGTAAACGGGCAAAAGTAGACGTTTGCTCCCCTCTATTTTTCAAGAAAAGGAGAATTATTATGGCAGCTGAATACAGCTATGGTCTTTCGCAGATCGTTGCGGAGGACGAAAACATTATATTCCTTGACGGCGACAGAGCTTGTCGCAAGGGATTTATAACCCACAGAAGCGGATCGGGCGTGTTCCGTCTGAAAGGTGCAAGCAACGCTTGCAAAACAATTTACAGAGTTACGTTCAATGCAAATATTGCCGTAGCTCCTGCGGCTGACGGCGGCGTTCTCGGTCCTATTTCCGTCGCGCTTCAGGAAGACGGCGAAACGCTGACAAACGCCGTCGCAACGGTTACGCCGGCGGCGATCGGCGATCTTTTCAACGTGGCTTTGTCAACGTTTATCATTATTCCCTGCGGCTGTTGCGTGACCGTATCCGTCGCAAACATCAGCGACGGCACCGCAATTGAAGTTGAAAACGCAAACATCATATTTGACCGCGTGGCATAAGAAAGGAGAACACAATATGCATAAAATCAAAGAAATGCTTATGGACGAGCTCTATGAGTACGAAGAAAAGGCAAAAAAGATGTCCGGCGGCAAGATTTCCGCAGGCGATCTTGAAACCATCCACAAGCTTACCGATACCGTAAAAAACATCGACAAAATAGAGATGCTTGAGGACGGCGGATATTCCGAAGACGGAGGCAGATGGGAAGCTATGGGAAGTTACGAAGGCGGCGGCAACTCATACGCACGCGGACGCGGCAGAAATGCCAAGCGTGACAGCAGGGGACGTTATTCCCGTGAGGAAGGCGGATATTCCGAGGAAGGCGGCTCATATCGTGGCGGATCTTCTTATGAAGGCGGCGGAGGTATGGGCGGCGGTTCTTCCTACGCGAGAGGCGGACAAGGCGGAGGATCGCGCGGCGGCGGTGGTCGTGGCGGTTATAGCCGTGGAGATGCCAAAGAGCATCTTATCGAAAAACTTGAGGATATGATGGAGGAAGTCGATTCCGAAAAGGATCGTATGGCTATCCAGCAGTGCATCCGAAAGATTGAAAACGCTTAAGGAGTAAACTATGATTACCGAAAAGGAACTGTTGGAAGCTATCACGGAATGCGAGTCCGAGCCCATTACTGCGGCGAAGATCAGCAAGCTTGCGAACTTCTACATTATATACGATCACCTTTTCGGTGAACCGTTAGCTACCGAACACAATAACGGCCTAAAAAAGATAGATACGCTATCTGTAAGCGGTGAAAGCGAATTTCTGCAACAGATAGACGGAATGAAAGTCGATAAGGTGTTGAAGGTAATTGACGAACTTCTCGAAGTGATAAAGGTAACAAATCCACGCTTATATGACGGAGTTCTTCGCAAATTGAACGATTAAGAAAGACACCGAGGAGAAATTCCTCGGTGTTGTTTGTTGTTGCTAACAAGTGGCGAACATTATGCGCAAAAACCCTTATATTTCAAGGGGTTTCGGCATTGAAAATAGACTTGGTAATGACGAGGTCATCAGTTCGAATCTGATTAGCAGCTCCAAAGAGAAAACCCCGCAAAGTCTTGTATTTAAAGGCTTTGCGGGGTTTTTTGTTGTTCATTTTTTTGGTGTTTTTTGACCTCTTTTTTTCGCAAATTCTTCTAAATTCTCGCAAATTCTTGTGGGTAGCGAACAAAATAGCTAACAAACATATATTTTTATTTATTTGATTTTGTCCGCTTCGCGTTTCAAAAATTCGATATCGTGCTTTGTTGCCTCGGCGTATATCTCCGTAGACGTCGAATATTTCGTGTGGCCCATAAGGTCCATTGTTGCTTTCGGATTAAGTCCGTATTTGACGCAAAGATATGCGTAAGTGTGGCGGCAGCTATGCGGCGTGAGATTTGATTTGTCTGTTCCCGCGTCCTTGTCTATGCCAAACCCTCTCAACGCGGGATAAAATGCGCGATCGCGAAAGTTCTTTACCTCCCATCTTTTTCCGTTCGGTGATGCGAACAAATATTCCGATTCCGATGTCATCATCTTCTCGAACAACGGCACCGCCACGGGAGGAATTATTATAATACGGTTCTTTCCCGCCTCGGTCTTGCTTCCCTGCGCATATATCACGCGCTCGGCAAGATCGACGTTTTCTTTTTTGAGGTCAAGAAACTCATTTACACGAAGCCCTATATAACACATTGCAAGGACTGCGGTTATAATGCGGTCCTTCTGCCAAGAAGCCCACATCAATTCAAGCTGAGAGGGAGAGAAGGACGGTTTTTCCGTCTTTTCTTTTTGCTTTGGAAGCGTTATAAGCTGCGCATAGTTTTTGTCGATCAAATCGTTTGCCATCGCAAGCTGACACATCAAAGAGGCGATATTTTGTATCTTCTTCCACGTTGCATACCCCTTGCCTTCTGCCTGCGCTCTGTTTATGGCGTCCTGAATATGCGCGGCTCTTATATCGCGCATTTTTGTGTTTTGGTAGATCTCAAGGTATTTATATCCGGATCTGTAATTTGTCAAGCCGCTTTTCGTAAGGCGTTCTTTATTGAGATTGACAAGTATTTCAAACATTTCACCGAGGGTATGATCGTAATACGAGGAAATGCCGTTAGTATTTGCCGAGTCAAGTCTTTTGTTAGCCTCTGTCTGCGTCTTAAACGTGCCGAGAAGGATCTTTTTGCCCTCGACCGATATGACAACCGCCCAAGGCTTTCGGCGGCGTCCTGCCAGCTTATACACGCTCCCGGTACCGTTCGCGCGTTTCTTTGTCTTAGGGCGTGGGGTTTCTATCTGTTTTTTGCCGCAGTACCGACAATATACGGAATCGTCCTCGATCTCTTTTTTACATTTTTTGCAGATCATCTTAATTCGTATTTGTCAGCTTATTATAAAAGTTATGTACGGAGACAAGCTTTTCTTCATATTCGAGCTTGAGATTAAGAATCTTAATTTCGCTCTCAAGCGCGGCGATCATTTTTTCCTTACTTGAGATCTCGATATTTGCCATATTCAAGCTCGTTGTGAGAAGTTCGACCTCGGATTTGAGTCTGTCAACCTCCGTCTGAAGAGATGCGAGATCCTGGCCGCCGATAACGGCTCCGCTCTCTCCGAATATTTCGCTCCACGTTCCGCCGAGCGCATGAATAATTCGGCGGATAAGGTCAACGCCGGGGCTCTTTGCCTTGCCCGCAAAAACGTTGGAAACGGATTTTTCAGCCACATTTTCCTTTTCTGATATTTGCTTGACGGATATATCGGTACGATTCTTTAATTCTATAAGATTTATGAGCCACTGTTCTGCTCCGTCGGGGATACTTATTTGTCTGTTCATATTACTTTTTGTCCTTTTTACAATAATTTTAGGTATTTTATACAGTTCTTTTTTGGGGCAACAAACCGTCGCTTTTGGGTGTTGAATTTCAAAAATGCCATGATATAATATTCTCACAACAAGCGACACACAAAGCTCGCCACGAAGGGAGAAAAAAACAATGGCAACCACCGAACACGCCGAAAAAACAATACTCGATCTTATCCGCAATCACCACGACCCCGAACAAGCTCTGTTGACGGCGATTGCCATTATTACAGATTTCATGTTAAAAAACGATATTTAACTTGATGCTCCCTTGCGCTGAAGCGAGGGGGCATTTTTCATCCTTTATTAAGTGTCAGCTTAATCACCTGCATAAGCAATTCTCTTTTGTCCTCTGGAACAGAGCGGAATAGCTCAAGCAACGCCTGCTCTCCCTCGTTATAATCGGTTGGGATTGTTTCGATAATCTCTTCTCTGCCGCCGACGTGCTTTATGATCTTCACTACCACTCCGACAACCCGCACCCTTTGCAGATCCTCACCGTTGAAGCGCATCGGCTTATACATAGGATTTATCGAACGAAGCTCCATCCATTTTTCGCCGTAAGTCACGCGCTTGAGTAGACCTTCGTCGTCAACCGTAACAACGGCAATGCTACCGTTATCAATACTCTGAGTCTTGCGAACCTGAACGATATCTCCGTCCTCAATCCTCGGTGACATACTGTTGCCCTTGACCTTGATGCATATCGTATCGTCCGCCTCCGCCTGATTCGGAATATAGAGAGGGA
>JAGBYM010000040.1 GCA_017628755.1 Clostridia bacterium
GAGGGGCACGCAAAAAAAGCGGCTCCCGTTGATACCGGTCGTTTGAGGAATAGCATCACACACGCCGTAAAGATGGACGAGAAGGCAGCGTACATCGGCACAAACGTGGAGTATGCACCGTACGTTGAGCTTGGCACGGTCAATATGTCTCCGCGACCGTTTCTAAAACCTGCCGCAACGGAGCACCGAGCGGAATACGAGCGTCTTATGAAAGCCGCTCTTGAAAATGCATAAATCAAACCGAAAAACATTCAAAACGGGGTTTACATCGTATGGAAAATATGGTAAAATTACATCAATCCGACGTGAGATCCTTACTTCTCGAGCCCGACACCCTTGACAAGATAGAAAAAGCTATCGCGCAAGGTGATCGCATCGAGATCGTGCCGTCCAAAAACGGGGCGAAAATTCTGCACGTCAGAAAACAACAAATCAATAAATGACCGCTCCCGAAATGTCGGGGGTGAAGAACCGAACGGGGTTAAAGCACATTCTGTGTTGCTTTAACTCCGTTTTTTGTCGTTAATTATAGCCGTAAAGCAATTCGGCTGACCTAATTATAAATCTATCTTGGCAAAGAAACGCCGCCAAAGGAAAGGAATGGTAGAAAACATGGCACTTACACGCAAAATGCTGAAGGGTATGGGTATCGAAGAGGAAAAGATCGATCTCATCATCGATGCTCACATAGAGGTCACAGAGGCCCTCAAAAACGACGTCAAGAAGTACCGCGACGACGCGGAAAAGCTTCCGGTGGTTCAGAAAGAACTTGACGACCTGAAGGCAAAGGGAGAGGACGGATACAAGGAAAAATACGAAAAGGAACATTCGGCATTTGAAACCTATAAATCCGAAATCGCAAAGAAAGAAACATACACCGCCAACGAAGCGGCATACAGAACGCTGCTTAAAAATGCGGGAATCAAGGAGAAGTACATCGACACGATAGTCCGTGCGGAACGATCCGTTATCGAAAATATCAAACTTACAGACGGCAAGATCGACGATGAAAAATCCCTTACCGATTCCGCAAAGACAAATTGGGCGGACTTTGTGGTAACAACCACGACACATCCGGCCGGCGTTGAAACGCCCCCGGCAAATAATGGCGGCTCCGCCGTGACGCGCGAAAGCATTTCGCAGATCAAAGATCCTGCTGAACGCCGCGCCGCCATTGCACAGAATCTTGATTTATTCGGAAAAGGAGAATCTAAATAATGGCAGAAACCAATCTTATCAAAAAGGCTGATCTTGCGCGTGCTCGTGAGATCGATTTTGCGCTTCAGTTCAGCGAAAGCGCGAAGAAGCTCATCGAAGCTCTCGGCATTACCCGTAAGATCGCAAAGCAGGCAGGCACTTCACTCAAGGCATATAAGGCAGTTGGCACTCTTGAAAGCGGCGACGTCGCAGAGGGTGACACTATTCCCCTGTCCAAGTATACAACCGAGCCCGTAAGCTACGGCGAGATCACCCTCAAGAAGTGGAGAAAGGCAACCTCCGCAGAGGCAATCGTTGAGCGCGGATACGATCAGGCAGTATCAACTACCACCGACAGAATGCTCAAGGACGTTCAGAAAGCTATCCGTTCCGACTTCTTCGCCTTCCTTGCAACAGGAACGGGCGCAGCAACCGGCGCAGACCTTCAGGATGTACTCGCACACATGTGGGGACAGCTTCAGGTAAAGTTCGAGGATGATGCAATCGAAGCGGCATTTTTCGTCAATCCCCTTGACATCGCCGATTATCTTGCGGACGCTCAGATCTCCACTCAGACCGCTTTCGGAATGACCTATGTACAGGATTTCCTCGGTCTTGGCACCGTCATCATAAACGCTTCCGTTCCCAAGGGTAAGGTTTATGCAACCGCAAAGGACAACCTCGTTCTGTACTATATTGCGGTCAATGGCGCGGATCTCGGCGAAGCTTTCAGCTTCACGTCCGACGAAACCGGATACATCGGCATCCACGAGGAGCCCGATTATACCAATATGACGGCTTCCGACACCGTTATTAACGGTATGACTCTCTTTGCCGAGAGAATCGACGGCGTTGTTGTCGGTACAATCTCGGGCTAATTAAGCGTAAAGGAGGCGGTGAATGATGCTTGATGAGATTTGCGGTGAAATCCGTAACTATTTCGAGCGAAATGCCTATAAAGGCACTTTCACTATAAAAGACGGCGTTCTTTCACCGTCTGACTTCCTGAAAGAAGGTCAATATTTCCGTATCATCGGCTCTGTCTTCAATGACGGAGTATATCAATACCCGCACGATATATTCACCGATGAGATATTCGTCGGGGAGGTAAGATCAATGGCTGTTCCTCCTGCGGTCATTGATCTTGCCGAGGAAATAAAAAAGTATGCACAGAGCGACGCGGCAAAGCCCTCACCGTATTCGAGCGAATCATTCGGCGGGTATTCGTATTCGAAGCCCGTTGACGCGAACGGTGTATCGTCAAATTCGTGGCAAAAGGTATTTGCAAAGCAGCTCAACCGATGGAGGAAGATATAATGTCGTTACTTACAGATGCAATGACGGATTGTGTATTTCTCGACAAGAGAAAAACGCCCGACGGTGAAGGATCATATACAAACACTTGGACGGAAGGTGCGCACTTCAAAGCGGCAATCACCTTTGACACGTCTATAGAGGCACGCAGCGCAGAAAAAAGCGGCGTAAGCAGTTTGTATACCGTAACCGTTCCGCAGGGCTTACAGCTTGAATATCACGACGTATTCAGGCGTTTGTCTGACGGTAAGATATTCCGTGTTACCTCTGACGGTGACGACAAAAAGACACCGTCTGCGGCATCGTTTAAGGTGTCGCAAGTAACTGCTGAGGAGTGGATCCCCGTATGACAAAAGCAGCGGCAATATATAACTTTTGGTCTTCCTTCAATCTGACCGCATACGAAGAAAACAGCGTTCCCACAGGCAATGATGCGCCGACCTTCCCTTATATCACCTTTTCTTTTTCAAGCGACAGCTTTGGGGACGAGGTGGCAATGTCGGCGAGCTTGTGGTACCGCTCATCCTCTTGGGTGGAATGCAACGCAAAAACGGAGGAAATAAGCACAAGGATCGGAAGAGGCGGCGTAATGCTCTCTTGCGATGGCGGTGCTATATGGCTGAAAAAGGGGCAGCCTTTTGCTCAGAATATGAGCGACGACAGCGATTCAATGATTAAGCGCAAATACCTTAATCTCGTCGCTGAATTTATTACAGAATAGGAGCAAGGATATGAAATTTACACAAATTCCTGCAACAACCTTTCAGGAGCTCCAGCTTAACGCGGGCATTCTCTTGTCTGCTTTTGATCCCTCAAGCGGCGAGGCAGAAAGAGAGGATATTCTCGGAGCAACGAGCGGCGGTGTTTCCTTCACCGACACTCCCGAATATTCGGACTTCGGTGAGGATATAGATAATTGCCCGAAGAACACAAAGGAGCTCAAAAAGATTATTTCTCGCGAAATTGCGATATCGGGAACGTATCTTACGGTCAACACAACCCACGCAAAATCCCTTATCGCCGCTGCGTCAATCGATGAAGACGATCCCACACACATCGTCCCGCGTGACGCTCTTGAAGATACCGACTTTGAGGATATATGGTGGGTAGGCGATTATTCCGACAAGAACGGCGAAACCAACGGCGGATATATCGCAATTCACCTTAAGAACGCTCTTTCTACGGGCGGTTTCTCCCTCAAGAGCGGAGATAAGGCAAAAGGTCAGTTTGCATTCACTTATACGGCGCATTACAGCATCGAAGATCCCGATACGGTGCCGTATGATCTTTACATTAAAGCAGGAGGGGCTTAATTATGAAATTCTCTGAAATGAGCACAGATCAGGCGGCGGATTTTCTTTGTGAAATAACGCCTATGGTGGCAAGCATCGCCACGGATGAGGAGCTTCTTGGTGAGCTCAGAAAGGCCATTGATCCCAAGAAAGCGGCAAATCGTGCTGAAATGCTCGCACTTGGCGCAGAAAAGATCACAAAGATCATACCGATTCTGCTCAAAAAGAGAAAAGCCGATATTTTCGGTATTCTCGGAGCATTGAATGGAGTTGATGCGGATACGATCGCGCGTCAGAACATATTCACAACTATGAAACAGTTGAAAGAGATAGTCAAAGACAAGGAATTGCTTGATTTTTTCAAATCGTGCGCGGATTCGGAGGGGAGCGAGTAATTCGCTCCCTTATTTCTTATCCGCGCAGGATGAGCCCCAAAGCTATCATTGCCACGCTTCCTGTTAAGCTCAAGCAGGACCGTGAGGATGAAGTATACAGGGATTACGTCACGCGGAATTTACGGTTGATAGCGGAAAATACGGGAAAGCATTATACGAAAGAATATAGTGACATTATAAACCCCCAGCCCGTAGACAACCGTTCAGCCGAAGAAATCATCGAGGACGTGATCTCAAAGACCGGAATTGAGGTGATTCAATGAATTTAATGGATCTGTTCGTTAAGATCGGCGTTGACGATCAGGCGAGCGGAAAAATATCACAAATAACCGGCGCGGTCGGTAAAGGACTTGCGACCGCCGCCAAGATCGGAGTTGCGGCGGTAAGTGCCGCAAGCGCCGCGATCGGCGCCCTTGCGAAATCGTCGATAGACCAGTACGCAGAGTA
>JAGBYM010000003.1 GCA_017628755.1 Clostridia bacterium
GACCGTCCCCGCTATCCCCGTTTCACCTCTGATAGACTCGCATATCCGCGCACTCCGCGACGAGGGCGTTGAGCACATTCTGCTCTCCTGGACACTCGGCGGTTATCCCTGCCGCAATATTGCCGCGGCGGCAAAGTATTTCTATGAAAAATGCAATATCGAGGGCGATGACGGAAGGTATCTCGAAGCCGAAAAGCAATTTGCCGAGGCTTTCCGTGAATTCCCCTTCCATATGAGCACGCTTTACAAAGGTCCGCAAAACGCGGGACCCTCAAATCTTCTCTTCCCGACTACCACGGGTTACACGGCATCAATGACCTGCTTTGCCTATGACGATCTCGAGAGTTGGCGTTCGATCTATCCCGTCGACGTTTTCGAAGTTCAGTTTTGCAAGCTCTGCGAGGGCTGGGAAAAGGGTCTTGCGCTCCTGCCCGATGGCGACGAGAGCGAAGTTTCCGTAATGGCGCATGCCGCGTACTGTATCTTCAAATCATCTCTCAATCAAATCCGTTTCATCCGCGCAAGGGATGCGGGCAGATTCGATGATTGCATTAAGCTTGCCGAGGATGAGGAAAAAATTGCTCGTTTGATGCTCAATCAGATGAACAAAAACGCCGCGATCGGTTATGAAGCGTCAAATCACTATTATTTCTCAAAGGGTCAGATCGTCGAAAAGATCCTCAACTGCCGCTATGTTGCTGAATATTTTGCAGAACGGTTGACGAAAACCGCGCTGTGAGTATTAATATAATTTATTCATTATTTGTAAATAATATATTGACAAACATGATATTTTGTGCTATAATCTACTTGTAATAACCTTTGGAGGTACTATAAAATGAACGCATGTGCAGAACTCTTCACTAAATCCCTCGATTCCAAAAATCTTCGTTACGCTGCTTCTGAAGGAAGCAACGGTGAAACCATAGTAGATTTTCCCTATCAGGGCAAAATCTTCAAGTGCATTTTCAGCGGCGACAACGGCACTTACTTCTCCCTTTACCTCGTTTACGAGCATCTTCCCGAAGAAAAGGTAGTTGATATCATCTTCCTTTGCAACGAGCTCAACACCAAGTATAAGTGGATCACATTCTTCGTTGATAAGGATAAAGATCTGATGCTTCACGACGATGCAATTCTTTCGATTGAGAATGCTGCCGACGAGGCATTGGAGCTCCTGATTCGTTCCATCAACATTGGCGATGAAATCAAGCCCTTAGTTATGAAGACAATCTACGCATAATTCCAATGTTACGGCTCATCAGGACACGCTTGAACGATCAGTTCAACGCAAATGTCTTATGATGAGCCGTTTATTAATTTTAAAAAGGATTCAGAAAATGGAAATCATAAAAATATCAATGCTTCTCCGCTCTGCCGAGATAATTTGGTCGTACAAGAAAGCAAGTAACAGTGACTTCTGGGAAGATATTGGCACCAAATTCAGTGAAATTTTTGTCGATAAGCATATAGTACGCAAAAAGAACGGCAATTTCCAGCATATCTTTTATATTTTAACCGACAAGGATTCCTCCGAGGTCAAATCTGCGGTCAAAAATATTATTTCGGAAATGCTCACCGACAAGGCACAGTGCGAATCTGTGATCGTGTCGATCGTCAATCCCGACGGGAAGGAATTGGCATCGCTTAAAGAAACTGCCTCAGCTCTTGAAGACAACGCAGCGTTCTGGAAAAAAGCAGATGAAACGATCACTCAGTCATCGGAGGAAACGTCCGATCTCCGCGATATCATAGAAACAGTGTCTTCTAAAACCGAAGAAAAAGCAGAAAAAACGCCTGAAGAAAAGCCGGCAGCTGTTCCCACTCCCGACCCCAAAAAAGAAAGCGGACCTCTTTTGCTTTCGCATCAGGCAGAACGTATCCAAAAACTCAAATCCGGACTTCTTGAGAAGATAAGAGGTCAAAGACACGCCGTAGACGAAGTTGTTCAAAGTATTTTTGAATGCGAAATGTTTTCGGCAAACAACCCCAACCGCAACGGCCCTCTCGCCACGTTTCTCTTCACCGGTCCTTCGGGCGTCGGAAAGACCTTCCTTGCGGCTCAATGCGGAAAGTTGCTCGACCGTCCGATGCTTGTGGTAGATATGAGTGAGTATTCGGATAACCTTGCAAACAATAAATTCAACGGTGACCACGGACAGGCCGCCGTAGTCACGGGATTCGTCAGATCAAATCCGAACGGTATTATTGTATTTGATGAGATAGAAAAAGCACACATCAATACCATCCACCTCTTTTTGCAGATACTTGATGCCGGAAGACTTATGGACCATCAGCTCAAAAAAGAGGTATCTTTCCGGGACAATATCATAATAATGACCACCAATGCCGGAAAAGAATTATACGAAGACGTAACCGTATGCGATCTTTCCGGCACTCCCAGAA
The DNA here is from genome assembly GCA_017628755.1 of Clostridia bacterium. GTDB lineage: Bacteria > Bacillota > Clostridia > Oscillospirales > CAG-272 > CAG-390. The sequence continues at coordinate 2,407 of JAGBYM010000003.1, forward strand.
GCGTTATACTCGACGCTCTGCGCAACGACAAGAACCCTCAGACGAGAGAACCCTTTTTCCCCGAATGTATCACAACCCGTATGGCTAACGGACACGTCATACTTTTCAACCATCTTGAGCCTTTCTCCCTGATGGAGATCATTCGCGATGAGATCGCGCTCCAGATAAGCCTGTTTGAGCAGTCTTCGGGCGTCAAGGTCGAATATGATCCCAAGATGCTCTCGGCTCTCGTTCTTTATAACGGCGGAGGCGTTGCTGACGCGAGATCTTTACGCGGTCTGGCGAGAAATATTCTTGTCAGCGAGCTGCAGGAAATCATTATGCAGCTTTACACACGCCATGCTACGGAAGTCAATAAGGTCAAGAACATTAACCTCTGCATCGATACCGACTGTGCTGACGAAGTAGGTGATCTTTTCGTAAGCCGCGATAGAATGTACGTTGCCGTATTTGCGGAAGGTCATGACAGTCTCTTTGCACGCGAAAGCGAGCGTCAGAACACTGTTTTCGAAGCATCCAGTGACAGTGATCTCTTCAAACGCCGTGTACGCGGTGTAACCGACTACGTAATCATCGACCCGCTTTGCGGCTTAACAGACACAAAGCGTATTCCCAATGATATTGAAGACATCGCCTCCGCGGGAATGCAGATGTTCAATTACATACGCGAATTCTCGCCCGAAACACCTATATATATTCTGGATACCACACCCGAAGAATCCCGATCCTTTGATACTCTTCTGGCGAAAGGTGCAAAAGATATAATCAAGCTTGTTCCTTCCAAGCCGGAAGAATTCAGCAAAACGCTTGATATGCTCTCCTTCAATGCACTTATCAATAACGCGGTATATTCGCTCGGCAGATCCGGAAAATTCCTGTCCTTCAACTGTGCACAGTACATCGATGATACCTCCTGCGCGGTTATTTCATTCGAAAAGCTTCAGATCAAGAGTGCTCCGCGCGCGGGCGACGGTTCTATGATCGCTCAGAAGGGTGAAAACAACAATTTGAAATTTGCCGATATCATCGGATGTAAGTCTGCCAAAGCAACTCTCAGCGAATATTGCGCGGCGCTTGATAATCCGCGTAAAACTCTGCTGTCCGGCAAGCGTATGCCAAAGGGTGTGCTTTTCTACGGCCCTCCCGGCACGGGAAAAACCATGCTCGCAAAGGCAATGGCAAACGAGTGTAACGCCACCTTCTTCCCCGTTTCGGCAACATCCTTCTTCGGTTCGCTCGTGGGAGAAACAGAACGTAATATCCGCGAAATATTCAAGAAGGCAAGAAAATACGCGCCCTCCATCATTTTCGTTGATGAAGTCGATGCTATCGGCAGAAAGAGGATAGGATCTGCGTCAACGTCTCACAACGAAGATGCGCTCAACACCTTCCTTGCCGAAATGGACGGCTTCGTATCCGACGAAAGAAGACCCGTATTCATACTGGCAGCTACCAATTATGACCTTGACGGAGACAGCGGAAGAGTGTTGGATCCCGCGTTTGTCCGCAGATTTGACAGCAAGATCCTCATTTCCCTGCCCGATACCGATGACAGATACGAATTCCTCGCTTTCTATCTGAAGAAGCACGGCATCCATTTTGGAGATGATCATGAAAAGGTACTCCGCAATATGGCAAAGCGCACAGGCGGTATGAGCAACGCAGACCTAGAGATGATGAGTGCGCAGTACGTCAGAGCCCTCGGCGACGAAGAGCCCGACAAAACCAAATATCTGGACACTCTCGACGCATTCCGCTTCGGCGAAGTGAATAAAATGGATCCCGATCACCTCAGACAGACCGCCTGCCATGAAGCAGGCCACGCTCTGATCTGCAGACTCGGCGGAAACACTCCGTCTTTCCTTACTATCGTATCCCGCGGCGGCTACGGAGGATTTATGGAATCCGCAAGCGAAAACAAGCACGGAACCTATACCTTTGACGAGCTGATGAACCGTGTTCGCCAGTGTCTTGCCGGAAGAATCGCCGAAATCGAGCTTTACGGAGATTCAAAGGGTATTAACACCGGTGCAAGCTCGGATATAAAGAACGCAAGATACTATATCCGCGCCTGCCTTGATGACTTTGCAATGGGTGAAAAGATCTTTGCTCATTGGACCGATGAAGAGGCAGAAGCTCTTCTCCGCGACCAGTACGAAAGCACGCAAAAGCTGATCCGCGAACACCGCGGAACACTCGAACGCCTTACAGACCTTCTGGCTGATAAAAAGAGCCTCGATCAAAGTCAGATGGAAGAATTCTTCGCTTCCGAAAAGATATAACGAATAAATAACAAATATCCGGACCGCTTCATTTATTTATGAAAAGGTCCGGATATTTTCGTATTTGAATATATAATTTTTCTCTTGACACCCCATATGTTTTGTGGTAAAATAAGCATATATTGCAATTAAATTATATTACCGGATCACGGTAATATATAAATGAGAGGATTTTAACATGGCAACGATGAAGATCGAAAACGGAAAAATCAATTTTTGCTGCAAAATGGATAAATGCAAGCATTCTTGCTGCGGCCCCTTTGAAGGAATATCAAAAGAGATATGTAATATCGATTCGCGCCCCTTTGACGAAATCGTTCTTACCAAAGAAGACTACGAAACCATCTGCGAAAAAGGCTTCAAGCACCTTACCGAAGAAGGATATTCCGAGGTAATGAAGAAGCCTTATTACAAAATGGCTCTTGAAAGCAACGGAACATGCAAAGCATTCAAGGACGGTAAATGCTCAATACACGATTTCAGCCCTTCCCTTTGTCAGGCATTTCCCTTCTATTTCGATATGTTCTCGGGTCTCTGCGCAATAGACTGCGAGGGCTTTTCGGACGACAAATGGACCGAGCTTTCTGCTTTTAACGCCTCCATCGAAAAGGCGAAAAAAATGTACGAATACTGGCTTGAATTCTATTCTGACGTAAGCGAAAAATAAGATGAAAAACAAAAAAGTTTTAATTACCGTTCTTTCGGTTGCATTAATTGTTTTGGGAGTAGCAAGCAGTCTGCTTCTCAAAGACGATATTTCGGACAGAATAGTTAACGTAACAACCGCGTGTACAGCCATAATCGGTGCAACTGCGCTGTTTTATCAGTTCAGACGCGACAAAAATTTAAATGAAGCAACATTTTTAATTGAATACAGCGGGCTTTTCTATTCAACGTATGATTGCGCCGAATTAATGAACGAGCTTGAAAAATGCCGTGTTGAAGAAGGCTATAGCCTTGACGTTGATAAATATTATCCGAAAATCGTCGGCTATCTGGAATGGCTCGAAACCTTATCTTCTCTTGTCAATTCGGATTTGCTTGAGATTTCAAAGATAGACAACGTACTTAGCTACAGATACTTTTTGATCGTTAACAACAAGCAGGTTCAAGAAAGAGAACTGATTGTGAACCGTGAATTTTATCGCAGCATATACGAATTGTATCCCAAATGGGAAAATTATAAAAAGCAGAAAATGCTGCCGATAATTTTTCAAGAAAATTCTCTCAGCCGCAGCTCTGGTTTTGACGAAATAGTTTCCAAAAAGAAATAACTCTGTTACTGTGATAAATTATTTCTCAAAAAGCTATACGGGAGAAGGAAATGAAGTTTAAATATTACGGCACGGGCACCTCGTTGACCGCACCCACGCCGAACTCAGCGCAGAAGCAGCGGAACACGGAATGATTGTCGCGTGGGACGGAATGGAGATCGAATTCTGAAAGGATACTCAAATGGAAATCATAAAATTATCTAAAATCGTCGGCGGGCAGGACGGCGCGATCTACAATAACTTTCTCTTCCGCTTTTCTTCAAAGGGCGGATGCACGGTCTACGATATGAAATATCTCACCGAAGAAGCCGTTCCCTTTGCGGAATTCAAGCTTGACGGCTTGGATATGATAGTTCCGCACAGCAATTCCGTCATCTTCGGCAATGAATTTTTTGCGCCCGATGATGAATTTCCTCTGCTTTACAGCAACGTATACAACAATTACGCCAAAACCGAAGACAAGCGCGTCGGCATCTGTTGCGTTTACCGCCTTGTGCGTGAAGGCAACGTCTTTTCGACAACGCTCGTACAGCTTATCAAAATAGGCTTTACCGACGATCGCGGGCTTTGGAGATCGGCGGGTGACGTCGAAGACAAACGCCCCTACGGTAACTTTGTCGTTGACACGCAAAGATCTCTTCTTTACGCCTTCCTCATGCGCGACGGCGAGAAGCAGACGAGATACTTCTCCTTTGATCTTCCCAAGCTTTCGGACGGCGAGGTGGGTGCTTCAGGCATCCGCGAGGTCATTCTCACAACCGATATGATCAAGGAATATTTCGACACGCCCTACCATAACTACGTTCAGGGCGCGGTCTGCCGAGACGGTAAGATCTATTCCGTCGAAGGCTTCGGCGAGAAGATACACCCCGCAATCCGAATCATTGATACCGAAAAAAGAGAGCAGACATTCTTCTTCGACTTCTTTGAGGCAGACTGTACCGACGAAGCAGAGCTAATTGATTTCTACGAGGGCAAATGCATCTACGGAAATCATATTGGAGAGCTTTTTGAGCTAAAATTCTGAAAAACAACAAACAGTTGTGTAAAACCATCAAATCCAACTGTCCGTCGGTGGAATCTCGTACTGTTTTATGCTAAAATATAGCCATCGGGAAAGTGCACAGCTCGAAATCATCAAACCAAAGAGGTATTTTAATATGAAAACCATCGGCGAAAACATCGCATATTTCAGAAAGAAAAACAAGCTCACGCAGGAAGAGCTTGCGGAAAAACTTTCGGTTACGTCTCAGGCTGTATCGAAATGGGAATGCGATTCCTCATATCCCGATATCACAGGCATGCAGTCACTCGCTAAAATTCTCGGTGTAACAGTTGACGATCTTTTGAACGGCGAAAAGGCTCTCCCCGAGATTATTGAAGCGCCAAAAGAAAAAATCGACCGCAGGATCGTTCTCATTAATGTTGAAGACGGAGATACAGAAATCACCACCAGACTTCCGGTTTCATTCGTTAAAAAATCAATAGAAAACGGCAGCTTCAAAGAAATGATCGGCGAAGACGCATTCGATCACATCGGTATGCTTACCGATATGATCGACTCGGGGTTGACCGGTTCCATTGTTGAGGTTAATACCGGAGACACCAAGATCAGCATAAAGGTAACCGAATATGAAAACTGATATCACTTTCGGACAGTATCATAAAACAATCGAATCCCCCGAAGGAATCGATTTAGTCGGCATAACCGTGAAGTACAACGAAACTTGTTTCTGTGTAATGGCGAATTTAGATAATCCCAAACTCACTGTCAGCGAGGAGACGATCCTTCTTAACAGCAAAACAAGCGTGATACTTCATAACTATGCATCACGCGGACTTAATGAGATCATACTGGAATTCGCAAATTTTAAGGGTATGAAGATATCTGAAATCAAATTCGAGAATCTTTATATATTCCAGACAATATAAGTAATAGGTCAATCCAACAGCATAACTTAAGCCCTATCTGTTATGCAGTACAGACTTTGCTCTCCTCATTCACCGCTCCTCGCGGTCCCCTTTCCCCGCTGGGGAACGTAAAGGGATTTCTCCGAATGCCTTTGCAATTCAGCGAACATCGTTTGAAACTAAATCTTTTTAAAGCAGATTGGAATATTTTTATTAAAAAAATTTGCGCTCTTGGTGGAATTTTTGCAAAATCGTTTCAATGAAAATATTCCAATTTGCTACGCAAAATTATAAAATCGAGCGATATTCGCTGTAGCAATTAAATTATCGCAAGCACCCTTTTACGTTCCCCAGCGGGGAAAGGGGACCGCGAGGAGCGGTGAATGAGGAGAACATTATTGCACAGCATAATAGACAAGCATACATATTGATTCCTACAAGCTCGCAATTAAAAATCATTATATTACCATTTAACTTCCCGTTCTTCAGTAATGATAAAGGACTGTCTCGTTGTTTTGAGACAGTCCTGGTTTTTTATTGGATCAAACGATCTTATGCGAAAGTCTGTTGGGAGTTGCCATGAGTCCGTAGCAGTTGTTCGAACCGCTGGGAACGGTGCCTTCAAGAAGCTCGAAAGCAAGCTCGGGGATCTCATTGATCTTGCCGCTTGTGTAGTCGAGCAGACGGCGGCGGCAGGAATCGGTACGGCGAAGGAGACCGCCGAGACGGATATCCTGAACGTCAAATCCCGTAGGCTTGTTCTCGATGTTCCACTGCTTCTCAAACGCAAGAGCGAACTTTTCGATAGCCTTATAGGTCTTTACGTAATCCTTCTTTGCAAGCTGACGGAGTGTTTCCTTGTCGCCCGCGAGATATGCTGCACGGGTGCGGATTCCGAGATCGTACTTGAGCGCGAGAGCATCGGCAAGCGCTGCAGCGCTTTCGAACATATACGCCCACTTGCGGTACTTTCTCGCGTACTTATGCCATTCATCGGCAACCGATTCGATATACTCGGTCTGATTGGGAAGGAGTCTTATATCGTTAAAGCCGTTGAAATAGTCGTTGAAGAGAACGAGCTTCGGTACGGCGTCGTTCTTGTTTGCGTTCTTTACGATGTCGTTGAGCTTATCAAGCGACATAAAAGCATTGTAATCCGCACCGAAGATACGGCGGAAGCCTCGGCGGATCTTATCCTCGTCGTCGTTGCCTCTGAGGTACTCGGCAAGGTTATAGAGAGTGGGCATTATCGAATAGCGCGAGCATTCGTGTCCGTCATCGCCCCACATGGTAACGAAGATGTTCTTTACGTCGTGCTTGCGGCATGCGTCGATCGCGTAGTGCATCGACATGATCGAGAAAGCGTTCATGGGAAGGAAGCCTCTCCATGTCCACGCGCCGCCCGCAAACCAGGTCTTCTTAGAAAGCTGCTCGTGGTTGTAGAGCATATTGTCATATGCTTCCTCGTTATCGCGGTAGTAGTCCCAATATACGGGAATAACGTCCTCGGGAACAGCCTCGATGACTTCTTTGGGCATCTCGCGCTTGGGAGTGTAGTATGCGTTGCCGGGGTTGATCGAGCGGAAGAACATATCCGACCACATCATCGGCTCGAAATTATACTTGCGTACGATCTCGCAAACGGTTGCAAGATGGCGCTTGATGATCGAGGTGGGATGCTCATAGCCGTGAAGATCCATGAACTTACCGCGTCCGAGAGTCCAAGCCTCGTCCATACCGATATGGATTCTCTTGCTCTTGAAGCACTCGCGGCAGGACTTGATCGCGTTCTCAATGAACTGATAGGTGCGGGGATCATCAACGAGCATAGCGTCTTCATTGTCGATCGGAACCTTTCTCCACGGAACGAATCCCTGGATATGAGCCAGAGTCTGGATGCAGGGGATCAGCTCGATGCCGATGGAATCCGCATATTCGTCAAGCTCGAGAAGCTCAGCCTTTGAATATCTTCCGCGCATATAGCCGAGGTAGGGCTCGCCATCAACCTCGTAGGTATCCTCTGTGTAGAGCATAACGCAGTTGTATCCCATCTTTCCGAGATAGCCGAAGTAGGTCTTGAGCGATTCAACGCTCATAACGGCGTTGCGCGACATATCGAGCATTACGCCAAGAGTCTGATAAGTGTACTTTTTCATTTTCATCCTCCGTGGGAGTTTTTTGTTGAGACCATTATATCATAAAATTTATGTTTTTTCAAGTTTATTTTGCATTTTGCGTTTTGCATTTTGCATTTTGTTGACTTTCCCCCTCTTTTGTGATATAATTTAATCCAAGAAAGGCGGTACACATTATGCTCGAAGACATTCTTTATTATATAGGTCAAGGACTCGGCATCGTTGCCGTCGCCCTCGGTTTCATTTCATTCCAGATGAAAACGCCGAAAAAGATTTTGGCGTTCCAGATAACCGTAGCGTTCGTTTTTGCGGCGCATTATCTCTTCATCGGCGCGCCGGGCGCGGCGGCTCTCAATCTCCTGGCTGCTATCAATAATATTCTCTATTTCTTCCGCGCAAAACGCGGCGGTAAGGGATGGTTTGAGCCGATATTCTATGTCGTTATGGTCACAGTTACAACCATCATCACCTGGGAGGCGTGGTACTCCATCATCCTGATGTTCGGTCTTTACGGCACAGCGGTAGGTCTCTCACTCTCCGACCCGCAGAACACGCGCAAGGTCATGCTCGTCAAAGCACCTCTCTGCTTGATCTACAACGCCCTCGTTCTCTCGATAGGCGGCGTGGTGTACGAAAGCGCCGTATTGGCTTCGGCAATTATCGGACTTATCAGAAACAGAAAAAACACTTGACACACCCCCAAAATTATGATATACTAAAATAAAAATTTTATAAACCAAGGAGGATCTTTCAATGAACCGTTTGGAAGGAAAAGTTGCCATTATCACGGGCGGTAACTCGGGCGTAGGAGCCGCTACCGCACAGAAATTTGCCGCTGAGGGCGCAAAAGTCGTCATCACAGCGCGCCGCGAAGCACAGCTCGAAGAGGTTGCCGCAAAGATCCGCGAAGCGGGCGGCGAGGTTCTTCC
>JAGBYM010000041.1 GCA_017628755.1 Clostridia bacterium
ATGTTAGCACTCGCAAAACGGGGTGCAGGGGCGAAGCCCCTGCAAACGTAACGATGTCATCCTGAGGAGCGCCCGCAGGCCGCGTGGCGACGAAGGATCTCGTGCCGACCGAGTTGTTCCTCGGGCGGCGCGGTGCCGTTACGAAGTGGTCTGCTCTGCATCCGCCGGTGAACAAGGTTTGCGTACCCAAGCTTCACTCAGATCATCATACTTCGGATTGACGGCACGAATGAGATCGCGCTTCTTTTGCCTATTTATGCCCTTTAGAGATTTTTCTCTTGCTATTGCTTTGTTTATATCGTGAAATTTTTCGTAATATACCAATTTGTTTACGTTGTACCTTGCGGTAAAACCGTATTGGTGTATTTTGTTTTCGTGTTGTTTATCGCGTCGCTCAATATTATTTGTAACGCCGATATAAAAAACTTTGTTAGTCTTGTTTGTTTCAATGTAAACGTAATATGTTTTGATATCCATAGTGATTACATTTGGTGGTATAATTTTGTTTTTTGATTCACAGCAGACTTCTTCGTACCGGCACCGCGCCGCCCGAGGAACAACTCGGTCGGCACGAGATCCTTCGGGCGCCAAGTGGTCTGCGGACGCGCCCTCAGGATGACATCGTTTGGTTTTTATAGGGGGACACCCCCTATAACCCCCGCATCCTGTCTATTACTCGGTAGTAATTTATAATTCTCGTGTTTGTCTGATGTTATAATTTTTTATTATTTGTTATCGAAAATTTTCGCCATGGCGAAAATTCACCTTACCACTAGCAACTAACAACTAATTATCGCCGTCCGGTCTCGGCGGTTTGAATTCTACTCGGTAGACGTTCGATTCGTCGATCTCGATGCGGGGGACGACGATGCCCTGAACGCCCGCGATCGAGGTGGTTGCGGTCAGAGTTGCCGAGGCATAGGGGAAGAGGATGCGGAAGGTCTCGAGGTGAGCGTCCTCGCGCGACATTTCGGGCGGCAGGGCGAAGATTCCCGATTGCTTGACCGTGATCGAAAGCTTGTCGGGCGCGTCCTTGTCCTCTGCGGTGATGATGACTTCTCCGCGCGCGACACCGGGTGCGGCGTGGCGAAGATTGTAGCTGTATTTGAAGCCGAGCTTGAGCTGACCCGAGCCCTGCATGTTGTTTTTGAACTCAATGTGGTCGGCGCGGGTGGCTTTGAGTTGGATTTTGGATTGAGACATGGGTACCTCCGGTAAGTGCAAAGTGCAGAGTGCAGAGTGCAGAGTTATGGTAGCTTTTTTCGCGTTGCTCAAAAAGCACATTTATAATTGAAAATTTTTAACTAGCAACTAGTAACTAGCAGCTTTTATACGCAAAGCATAAAGAGCCAGGAAAGCAGGAACTGATTTGCGATATTGAAGTTAAAGGTATGCGCTACAAGGATGCTGTAGACGAGCGAGCCGAGAGAGAGGAGCATAACGGCAACGCCGAGAATATGCAGAGTCTTGGGCTTTACGCTGCAAAGTCCGCAGATGCCCGCAACGAACATCAGCACACCGAGAGCAGATGCGAAGACGCCGACAAGATTGAGGGCGAGAAGGCTTTCAAGTGCCTGAATTACGGAGGAAACTCCGGTGAGTATGTAGATCAGACTGATTACGGTTCTGATCTGCTTGTATTTGCTTTTTGCCATGGTTTTATACCTTCCTTTTAGTTTTTTTGAGGTGGCGATAAGCGCGCGTATCATCAATTGTAAAACGCAGTTTTACAATTGGGGCTACTCGGCGCGGTAGAGGCGTTCGGCGATGATGGCGTCTGCCTTTGTGTTTTTAATCAATTCAGCCGTGCGGGCGTTAAGCGTCTGCTTGGCGGGGTTCATATTTGAGTAGAGGCTTCCGACGGCTCCTACGATCGCGCGCATATTGAAGTCATCCGAATCGGGATTGATCGGGGCGGGGTGATAGGCGTGTCGCGCAAATGCGCCGACCTTCGGGTCATATGCGATCATGATAGCGGGCGTGCCCGCAACCGATGAAAATACGGCGGAGTGGAGACGCATACCGAGCGTGAATTCGCATTTTGAGAGAACGCTTACGATCTGTCCGGGACTCAGTCTGCCAAGAAGGATTCCGCGCTCTACCATAAGATTGCGGCAGAGCTTGACGTCCTCTTCGGCAAAGGGAATATAGAGGGGCGTCGCGTTCAGCCTGTCCGCCACAACGCGGATGGCGTCGGTGATCGCCTTGTATATTTCATCGGGATGCCGAGCGTCTATGCCTCTTTTCAGCCCCGCAAGCGGGCGGAGCGAGACGGCAAAGAAGCGTTTGCCTTCCTCGGAAAGCAGAGCCGAAAGCTTTTCGGGGAGCTCTTCGGGTGCGGTAAGGAGCGCGGGATCGGCTGTGACCGCGATTCCGTCGGTTTCGCATTCAAGCTCATTGAGGAGAGCGAGCGAATCGGGGTCGCGGAGGGTGACGGCGTCGCAGTTTTCAACCGCCGCAACTGCCTCGTATGCGGCTTCGTCGCCAATTATCGGACCGACTCCGCCCGCGTAGAGCATCACGCGCGCACCCTGCTTCGATGCGAGGCGCGAGAGGTAATAGTAGTAGGCGAGCGAGCGGTTTGAGGTGCTGTTCTGGAGCAGAGTCCCGCCGCAGAGCAGAAACAGACGCGTGTTTTTGAGTTCTTTTTTGATTTTCAGTAGGTTATATCTGCCGATCGGGCGGACGCCATCGGGCAGAGCCTCGGGATTTGAGGACGGAACCGTGGGGATGATGCCCTTGGGAAGCTTGGGAAGAGATGAGAGGACAGCGGAAAGTGTCGCGTCGTCGCCCGCATTTCCCGCGCCGAAGTAACCGCAGAGCATTACGCCGCCGCGTTCGTATTCGATGAGATCGCGCCAGAAGGCGAGAGTCTTTTCGGCAAAAATGTCTGCCGAGGCACGGCGGGTGACGTAGGCACGTCCAAATGCGCCGTAGAGCGAACGCTCGCGCTCACTTGCGCAAAGGAGACGTTCGAGGGCAAGACGGAGAGTTTCAAGATCTGTCGGAGAACCGCCGCGGCAGGTGAAATTCGTTTCCTCGGCGCGTCTGAGGTTGGTTTCGTCAAGAACGCCGTCGCATCCCATGTCGGAGCAGAGAATGACGGGCACGCTCGCCGCCATCGCTTCGAGCGCGGCACGCGATGAACCGACGAAGATGTCGGCACGCGCGAGGATCGAGGGCATGTCGAGGGCGTTGCCCGCAACCGTTACGGCACCGGGCGACTGCGAATTTGCGAGTCTTGCCGCTTCGCGGAGCTCGGGAAGCTTGCTTCCACCGCCAACAACGGTGAGGGTCGGATCAAGCTCGGGAAAATCACGGCGGATGCGAGGCATCAGCTCGCAAAGAAGAGTGGGTGCGAGAGCGGTGTCGCCGTCAAGACGGCTTGCGGTGACGATTCGGAGTCGCGGCGAGTCCTGATGGGGCGGAACGTCGGTGTCAACGCCGTTTGTGATGACGTCGATATCGGCGGGATTGAGCTTGTATTTTTCAACTATAAAGGATTTGACGTCCTCGCTGACCGCTATGTTGCGCCTGCCCCAGAGGGTGAGAGCGCGGCGGGGCGGTGCGGGATCGTAAAAGCCGTGCGCGGTGACGGCAAAGGGAGGGAAGCCGGCGCGGCGCGAGAGCATTCCGCAGATAAAGGCGGGGATGCGTCCGTGCGCGTGGACAACGTCGAATCTTCCTTCGGTGGCAATCTTCCATATTTCCTTTGAGGACTTTATGACCGAGGAGAGGTCTTTGCGGTCGAGGGGGAGTGTGACGTGTTCGATCTGCGCGGAGATCAGCGCGGGAAGGTATGCGCCGCCCGAGGAGAGGATGCAGACGTGATGCCCGCGTTTTTTAAGCGCGCGCGACAGCGTGAGTATGTGCGTTTCTGCGCCCCCGATGCCCATTCGGGTCGCAACCATAAGTATTCTCAAATCTCCCCGCCTCCTTCCAAAGACAGCATATAATATATCATTATATATTATAACTTATTTTAAAGGAAAAATCAACAAAAAAGGCGAAAGTTTTCCTTGATTGTGAAAACTTTCGCGAAAAGTGCGCAAATGATGATCCGCTATGCGGAATGGTTATCTGCTTCGCAGAATGGTTATCCGCTGCGCGGAATGAAGGTAAATTTCCGCCGAGGCGGAAATTTTCGATTTTATTGAAAAGGTTGAAGTTTTAGTCAAGTTTTTTCAAAAACTTGCGGATTCTCAAGGCAGAGCCTTGAGCCGCACTCCGCAGAGGGCGGAATTTCCCCCCGCGCGCGGCTTTTCTACAGAGATTATATTTTTTCTGCGGGCATATACAGAAAATTTCGCGCCGACTTCTGTCCGAGGACGATATCCTATAATTTTGCATTTTATAAATAGGGACCCATCCCCCGCCCCCTTCCCTTAAACAGGGAAGGGGAGTTAAAGTGCGCGGACTTATTTGTTCAGCGGTCTGAATATCGTTTGCTGGTGCCTGCGGCACGCGATATATCGTATTTACCAAATAAAAGTCACCCCGGATCAGTGCGAACCGTCCGGGGGGGATAGTATTATTCAGTTAAAAGATCATCAATGTTCCCAAACGGTTATCAGTCCATCGTCAAGGATAATGGCACTATCCATGCTCACCTTTTCGCTTGAATATCTGATATCATTCAAACTTTGATCGGGTTTGTTGGCTAAATAATAAGTCGTCGCGTCCTTGTGCTTGTGTCTTTCCGCAAGCAAATAAGAATATTCACTTGAATAAAAGCTCTTATAATCGGGATGATACCACTTGGTTGATTTAACAAACTTGTTTCCGTCATATTTTACTTCAGTCAAAACTATCTGCGAAATACCGGCGTATTGTTCGTCATCTGCGCCGACGAATTTTATCGTAACGTGCTCGGAATAATACGCGATCCAAACCGAACATTCTTTTCCCTGTTCCACGGCGTTTAAAAATTTCGTCCACAACTCAATCTCAACAATATTTTCGCAATCGAAATCTTGAATAACAACCCACCCGCCTTTAAGCACCTCTGTATAAATCTCATCCGCAGACATATCGGCGAAAAGCTCGATGGTTTTGTCAAAGTCGATATCGATGATCTCGGATTCGTCATTTAACCAAATTAAATCAAACCACGTCGGGTAATTGTCACTTAAGAATTCATAGTTCTCAGACTCAAAGGTAATAAGCTGTTCAATGAAGGGGATCTCCGGATAATCGGTCAAGAACCATACAAATTGGACAGGAGGGTCCCAGTTACGTTTCTCTGCATATGTGGGAGATGTCATATCGTGGCATACCAGATATTTAGCAGTATATGAGTTGATATGATCTTTGTTTTCAGGTTGGCAGATATAACGTGAATCACAGCTATATACTTCGCCGTCGTATGATACACTTTTCAAAAAAATCGATTCTGACTCCTCGTAGTAGCATGCGATTAAGACCGTAGACTCTGTTCTATTGTCAGTCTTGCTTAAAAACTCTTCCCATGCTTTTTCTTCCGCGACTATTTCACCATCGGTGTTTACCACCCATCCGCCTTTGAGCACATCCGCATAAATCTCCTTTGCTGACATACCTTCCGGATAAGCATATATAGAACGTTCGTAAAGTGAATCAATAACTTTGCTTTCATCCGTTGTTGACGCTTCAAGCTCAGATGTCCCCGCGCCCGCATTGCCTCCGATGGTAACGCCTACTCTCGGCAAAACGTAGTTTATAATTGGTATGGCGCAGGAGAGCAGAATGAGGCAGACAGCGGTGGCAAGCATTCGTTTCCAATGCTTGAAGGGGGTTCTCCAGGTCATGACGGGCTCTTCGGTGAGAGGTGCGGTTTCGTCAAATTTCAGTTTTACGGCGACCTCGCCTACGAGGTCACGGTCGATATATTCGAGAGCTTCAAGGAGTCTCGCGTCCTTAAAATATCCCTTCTTTGTCATAGCATAATACCTTCCTTTGTTAAGTATGCGGCGAGTTTCTCGCGCGTGCGCAGGAGAGTCATCTTGACCTTGCTCTCCCCGCACTTCATTCGTTTTGCGATTCCATACGGCGTCATTCCGAAATAGTAGCGCATTAAGAATACCTGACGCTCGAAGTCGGGGCATCCTCGCAGATAGCGGCTGATCAGTTCGCCGGCGCGTTTTGCTTCAAATTGCTCGGCGAGGTCTGTGCCGTCGTCAAGGATCGAGAGAAATTCTTCGTTGACCGTCTGTATTCCCCCGCCGCGCTTCCAGGCATTGTTTGCGCGCGATTTGTTGACCGCCTGTCTGCGTGCGACCTCCGAGATATATCCGGGTAGATTTTTTGGCTTTTCGGGCGGGATCGAGTTCCAGAGAGCGAGTAAGACGTCATTTACGCACTCTTCGCGATCCTCAGGCAGGGCGAGGAAATTTGAGGCTATGTAGCGGCAGAGTCCACCGTATTTCTTTTGGGTCTCGTCAAGCGCGGTCTCGTCGCGCGAAAAATAGAGTTCTATAATTTTTTCGTCGTTCAAGTTCATAGCCTCCTTTCGGGATGTCCCTTCACTTATATAGTAGGAAAAGGATTTTTTCGGTCACGTGTTTTTGAAAATTTTGGCGAATTGCACAAAAAGGAAGGAGGAGATTTGTGCAAGGCGACAATAAGATGAAGGAGCGAAAATCTCCCGCAAGGGGAGATTTTACTCCTTCCAAGCAGTCTGCGGGGCGCAGCCTGCTCGGCGCGCATTTCGGGGCGTTGCCCCGTACCCCACAAGAGAAACTTTTTGTGAAAAAGTTTCTCTTGACTCTTCAAAAACTTTTCCGCTATTGTTTTTTTAACTAAAATGAAAATTTCCGAGCTGAAAAGCTCGGAAATTTTCATTCAACTAGAAACTAAATTACTGTGCAGCGTTTACGATAGCAGCGATCTTCTCGGGAACGAGGGAAGCGCCGCCGATGAGGCCGCCGTCAACGTCGGGCTTTGCAAGGAGCTCAGCTGCGTTAGCGTCGTTCATGGATCCGCCGTACTGGATGGTAACGGACTCTGCAACTTCCTCGCCGTAAAGGCCTGCGATTACCTTACGGATAACTGCGCAAGTCTCCTGTGCCTGCTCGGGAGTAGCGGTAAGACCGGTTCCGATTGCCCAAACGGGCTCGTAAGCGATGATTACGTTCTTGAGCTCTTCTGCAGTGATACCTGCGAGGTCGAGCTTGGTCTGCATGCCAACAACCTCATCGGTGATGCCTGCAAGTCTCTCTTCCTTAACCTCACCGAGGCAGAGGATTACCTTCATGCCTGCTGCGAGAGCAGCCTTGGTGCGGAGGTTAACGGTCTCATCGGTCTCTGCGAAGTACTGACGTCTCTCGGAGTGACCAACGATTACGTACTCAACGCCGATAGCGCGGAGCATCTCAGCGGAAACTTCACCGGTGTACGCGCCCTTGGGTGCGAAGTGAACGTTCTCAGCGCCGATCTTGATATTGGTGCCCTCTGCTGCTTCCATAGCTGCCGCGATGGTAACGTAGGGAGCGCAGAAAATGATGTCGCAATTGTCCTTGCCTGCTACGAGGGGAGTTACGTTCTTGATGAACTCACGTGCTTCAGCGGGAGTGAAGTTCATTTTCCAGTTGCCTGCGATTACTGTTCTTCTCTTTGCGGGATTCATATGTTTATCCTACCTTTCAAAAATTACAAATTGATTTAGATGGCTAAAATCGGTTTAGCTTGGTACGATGTTTTTTAGTTGTTAGTAATTAGTTGTTAGTTATTAGTTGCTAGTTACTAGTTGAAGGAGAATTTTCTCGCGTTGCTCGAAAATTTTCATTTTAATTAAAATGCTTTTTGAGCCGTGCGAAAAAAGCTACCTTCAACTAACAACTAGCGTCTAGCAACTAGCAACTTAAACGCAACTAGCGTCTATCAACTAGAAACTTAAATCTTATTCCTTGTCCATAAGGCAAGCGATGCCGGGAAGCTCGAGACCCTCAAGGAACTCGAGAGATGCGCCGCCGCCGGTGGAAATGTGAGTCATCTTGTCTGCGTAGCCGAGCTTTTCAACAGCTGCTGCGGAGTCGCCGCCGCCGATGATGGAGATTGCGCCGCTCTCTGCAACTGCGTTAGCAACTGCATTGGTGCCTGCTGCGAAATTGGTCCACTCGGAAACGCCCATCGGGCCGTTCCATACAACGGTGCCTGCACCCTTGATAGCCTCTGCGAAGAGCTTCTGGGTGTTTGCGCCGATGTCAAGACCCATCCAACCGTCGGGAATGTTATCGGAATCAACATCCATGTACTCGGTGTTCTCGTCGTAAGCCTTACCAACTCTGTTGTCGATGGGGAGGAGGAACTTAACGCCCTTAGCCTCTGCCTTTGCCATCATCTCCTTAGCGAGGTCGATCTTGTCGTGCTCGCAGAGGGAGGTACCAACGCTGTAGCCCTGTGCAGCGAAGAAGGTGTATGCCATACCGCCGCCGATGATGAGGGTGTCAACCTTCTCAATGAGGTTGTTGATAACGCCGATCTTATCCGAAACCTTAGCGCCGCCGAGGATGGATACGAAGGGACGAGCGGGATCGGAGAGAGCCTTGCCCATTACGCCGATCTCTTTCTGGATGAGGTAGCCGCAAACTGCGGGGAGGTAATCAGCTGCACCTGCGGTGGAAGCGTGTGCACGGTGAGCTGCGCCGAAAGCGTCGTTTACGAAGATCTCTGCCATAGAAGCGAGTTCCTTTGCAAACTCGGGATCGTTCTTTTCCTCTCTCTTGTCGAAACGGGTGTTCTCAAGAAGGAGAGCCTGTCCGCACTCGAGAGCTGCAGCCATTGCCTTGGTCTCGGGGCCGATGGTGTCGGGAGCGAGCTTAACTTCCTGACCGAGGATCTCGGTAAGTCTTGCTGCTACGGGAGCGAGGGTATACTTGGGGTTGACTTCACCCTTCGGCTTGCCCATGTGGGAGCAAAGGATAACAGCCGCGCCCTGGTCGAGAAGGTACTTGATAGTGGGAATAGCCTCAACGATTCTCTTATCGGAGGTGATTACACCGTCCTTGAGCGGAACGTTGAAGTCGCAGCGTACGAGGACCTTTTTACCGGATACGTTGATGTCCTCAATGTTTTTCTTGTTGTAGGTCATATTATGAAACCTGCCTTTCGCAAATTTAATTTCTTACCAATATATAAATATACCACAAAACCCAAAAATAATCAATAGGGTTAGGTAAATTTTTAGGAAAAATTGTTCTTGTAACTCGTAATTTTGTTTTGAGCGAACATAGTATGTCCGCCTCTTCCCCTCATCCACCGCTCTCGCGGTCCCCACATTTGCTTGCAAATACGCCCACACGGGGAAGGTAAAGGGGTATGCCGATAATCTTTAACTTTTCAGCGGATTATGCTTGGGTGATTAAATTTAGTTTAGCAAAGCGGAAGATTTTTATTGAAATACGCTCGTTATTTCGCTTGGTGCGAACAGAGTGTGTCTGTCTCTTCCTCTTGCGTAGCAAGGATCTCATCACACTGCTATCGCAGTCCCCACATTTGCTTGCAAATACGCCCACACGGGGAAGGTAAAGGGGTATGCCGATAATCTTTAACTTTTCAGCGGATTATGCTTGGGTGATTTAATTTTGCTTATCAAAGAGGAATGGTTTGTTTAAAACTTAAAGTTGTTTCAATAAAAATTTTCCTATTTGGTTGATAAAGGATTTGATCTTAACGGTATTCGTCTGCACAAACTTCGAAGCTTGCAGTCATCCTTTTACCTTCCCCGGCGGGGAAGGGGGACCGCGAGAGCGGTGGATGAGGGGAAGTGGTGGGGAGAAATGTCAGTACTCGTTTAGGGCGAGTCATTTCTTCTTCAAATCATCCCAAGTCGTACCGATATGACGCAAAATACTTCCGCACACAACGAGGAAATCCTCTCGAATTGCTCTGTTTGAATATCTCAAAACCTTTAAACCTAAGCTTGCCAGTTCGGCGTCTCTTTTAGCATCGGCGGCTTTGTGTTCAGCCGTCGTATGTTGTCTGCCATCGATTTCAATAACAATATTTTTACTTGAAATAAAGAAATCAACGATGTAATTGCCGATGTTTTTTTGCCGATTAACGGTCATCGGTAATAGCTTCAAAAACTTGTACCAGAGCTCTTTTTCCTCGTCCGTCATATTCTTTCGAAGATATTGAGCATTTCCGACAAGTTTTGGATTATACTTT
This sequence comes from Clostridia bacterium, assembly GCA_017628755.1. GTDB lineage: Bacteria > Bacillota > Clostridia > Oscillospirales > CAG-272 > CAG-390. The sequence continues at coordinate 10,147 of JAGBYM010000041.1, forward strand.
AGAGACATTATTCCTCTATCCCGCGGACCGTGATGATCTCCTCGGTTGCAAGAGCCTTTTCACAAAGGGCGGCGAAGTCGAGCTTCTGCTCTTCTGCGATGACTTTGTCAAGCTCTGGCTTGGTCTTGGGATGGCGGGGGGTGAAGACGGTACAGCAGTCCTCGTAGGGAAGGATCGAGGTCTCGAAGCTGCCGATACGGCGCGCGTAGGTTACGATCTCCTCCTTGTCAAGACCGATGCAGGGTCTGAAAACGGGGATGTTTACAGCCGAGTTGGTGACGTGGAGTGCCTGAATCGTCTGCGAAGCAACCTGACCCATGCTCTCGCCCGTGACAAGGGCATTGCAGGTCGACTGCTCGGCGATCTTTTCCGAGATCGTCATCATGAAGCGGCGGAGAAGGAGGGTGAAATAATCCTCATTACAGCTCTTCGCGATCTCCTCCTCGATCTCTGTGAGAGAAACGATGTGGAGACGGACGCTGCCCGCCCAGCCCGCAACGATGCGCGCAAGCTCGATGACCTTTTCGCGTGCCTCGATCGAGGTGTAGGGGAAAGCCTCGTAGTAAACGGCTTCGATCTTTACGCCGCGCTTTGCCATCATCCAGCCTGCAACGGGGGAGTCGATACCGCCCGAGAGGAGGAGAAGCGCGCGTCCGTTCGAGCCTACGGGCATACCGCCCGCGCCGGGTTCCTGACCTGCGCCGATATATGCGGCGTTGTCGCGGATCTCGCATTTTACGAGAACCTCGGGGTTATGAACGTCAACCTTAAGGTGGTTGAACTTTGAGAGAACGCGTCCGCCGAGCTCACGGCTGACGGCATCCGATGTCATCGGGAAACGCTTGTCCGCGCGCTTGGTCTCAACCTTGAAGGTGCGGGCGTTTTTAAGTCTTTCGCCGAGGTATTCTACGGCGAGAGCGGCGATGGCGTCAAAGTCCTTGGTGGTTTCGGCAACGCGCGAAACCGCGACGATACCGAAGGTCTTGCGGAGAAGGGAATATGCCGCATCGAGCATATCGGGGGTCATTTCCTCGGTGGGTTCAACGCGGATAACGCTCTGCGAGCGTGTGACGGTGAATTTGCCGACGTGTCCGAGTCTGAATTTTATTTCACGAACGAGAAGTGCCTCGAAGGATGCGCGGTTTGCGCCTTTGAGCGCGATCTCGCCGTATTTGCAAAGAAAGCTTTCACGCATCTTCTTCGTCCTCGTCCTCTTCCTCGAGAGCAAGCTCTTCTTCAAGAGCCGCGATCTCTTCGTCGGTAAGCTCTACTGCGCCCTCGCCCGCGATGAGGTCGGTGGCGTCGTCAAGAAGTTCTTCGGGTACGTAGAAGTCAACGCCCGTGGTGCAAAAGCCCATGAAAACGCGCATCCAGCTGTCTGCGGTGTTTTCCTTTGCAACGTAGGGGATGCCCGCGCCGCGCAGAATGCTTTCGATCACGCCTTCCTCGCCGTTGTCGGCGGCGGTGATCAGCTTGGCGAATTTAACGCCTTCCTGCATAAAGGTGGGGATATCTTCGTTCACCTGTGCCGTTTCAGACGGCATGGGTCTGCGGGAGATTTCTTTCATTTTTCTGCCTCCGGTTCATTTTCGTAGTAATGGGGGAAGAGTCTTTCCCAAACCTTCATGCAGCCGATCGTGTCTGCGATAGAGGTGTGGGCAACGCCGTCCCATTCGATTCCGAAGCATGCCATAGCGTCGGTGAGGCTGGCGTGCTCGATGTCGGGGCGATGCTCGTGTATGTAGCGCACGAACTCATTTGCACAGCAACGGATCTTGTCGTGCAGAGCCTTGCGCTCCTTTTCTGTCTTGTAGATGTACTTAATGTGGCTGTAGTCGGTGGATACGCCGTATGCGATGAGGTTGTCTGCGCCCGCAAAGATCTCCTTGATCTGGGGGGTGAGCTCCTCGAGTGTCTGCGCGTCCTTGACCATATCGGGGGTGATGCCGTGGATCTTTTCGGTGCGCTTCCACTTTTTAGTATGCACGGGACGGACGAGGGTATCCATGATCTTTTCGCCTAGGGCGTTGAAGATCGAGATCGAGATGATCTCGTCGTGATCGTAGAAGCCGGTCAGCTCAAGGTCGAAGAAGAGAACGCGGCTGCGGTCCATTCCGTAGTATGCGCTTCTGTGAGCGTCGCCTTCTGCGCGGCGGATCGCCATTTCATCCTCGTAGCAAGCCTTGCAGAGCTTCTTTTTGAAGCGGACGTCCTTGCCGCACTTGACGCACATCAGCGGCATACGCAGAGTGGTCATTTTGTCGTAGAAATAAACGATCTCCTTATCGCGGCGGCGGGTGAATGCTACCGGCTCCTCGATGACCTCGAGGTGCATTGCGGTAAGTCTCTCCTTGGGGTAGTAGCCGAAGGATGCGGCACGGCGGAGCGACATGCGCTCGATCTCGGTGCCCGATTCAAGCTTGATGGTCTCCTGACGTGCGTCGGGAGCATACCAGAGTTCGGGATCCGACTCGGTGAGCTTTTCGGGGTCAAACCAGAAAACGACGCCTCCGTTTTTGCCTTCCGAATACGCCGCAGGTGCACCGTCGGGTGTAAGATGCATGAGCTTGAGAGTAGCTCTGTCAAGATAATTTTTTGCTTGCGCTTCACGGTAGCTGACTTGCGGCACTGTAGCCCCGCTGCGCAGTCTGATACTTTCCTTCAAAATCAGACCTCCTGTTTTTTAATCCAAAACGTACGGCGCAACCCGTACACATAGTTTTCCAAATACTAATTATATCATATATTTTTAATATTTACAATAATAAAATATGAATTTACTGTTTTTGCATCATTATTTACAAAAATAATGCAATAAAGGGAATAAAATCGTCAAAAAATGTACTTGAAGAGAAAACAAAAAAGTGATAAAATATTGGGGTTAAAAAATATCAAAAGAAGGTTTCAAAATGGATTCTCTCATTTTCGCGCTGAGCGCGGTTGCACCGATCGTACTGACGGTCGTTGTAGGTTACTTTTTCAAAAAGATCGGTATGATGGACGAGGACTTCTCAAAGAAGGCGAACAAGCTCGTTTTCCGAGCATTTATGCCCGTTATGCTTTTTGTAAACATCTATAAGATGAAGATCTCGGATATTGACCTCGGCTTTATCGGCTTCTGCCTGATTTCGCTGTTCGTCATTTTCGGACTTGCTGTTCCCGCTTCAATGATCATTGCGGGCAAGAAGGACCGCGTGGGTGTTCTCGTTCAGGCGATTTTCAGATCGGGTTATTCGCTGATCGGTATCCCTCTTGCGGGTTCGCTTTACGGCGATGAGGGTATTATGGCGGCAACGATCCTTTCCGCCGCGCTCATCCCCTGCTTCAACGTTCTTGCGGTAATCAGCCTTTCCGCGCTCGGTAACGAGGGCGGCGAGAAGGTATCTGTCAAGAAGATCATTCTTGACATCATCAAAAATCCCCTCATAATCGGTATTTTTGCGGCACTCGTTTGCGTTGCGGTACGTACTTTTGTATTTGAGAAGGTCGGAATCGAGTTCAGACTTTCTGATATCGGACCCCTCTTCGTGGTTCTCCAGTACCTCGCAAACCTCGCAATCCCGCTTGCGCTTCTCGTTCTCGGCGCACAGTTTGAGTTCTCCGCAGTTGCGGCACTCAAGAAGGAGATCATCTTCGGTACAGTCGTACGTACCGTGATCGTTCCCGCGCTCGTACTCGGAGTAGCTTACGCCTTCTTCCGCGAACGCTTCACTCCCGCACATTTTGCTACCCTTGTTGCGGCATTCGCAACACCCGTTGCAGTTCCCAGCGTGCCCATGGTTCAGGAAATGGGCGGCGACGTCACCCTCGCAGGTCAGCTCGTCGTTTGGTCGACACTTGCTTCCGCGCTCACCGTGTTCCTTGTCACCTTCCTGCTTCGTATGGGAGGAGCGTTTTAAAGTGCAAAATGCTAAATGCAAAATGCAAAATGAACTGATAATTTAATTTTGAAGTTCTACATAAACAAAGGACTGAATCCAACAAAAGATTCAGTCCTTTTATTATTTTGAAAGCTAAACGATATTTTTAACTAATTTTGCATTTTGCATTTAGCATTCTGCATTTTGCTTAGTCTTCATCCACCAGCAAAATTCTGCCCTTCACCGCGCCGGGGGTGAGGTAGAGCTCAAATGCATCCCAAGCCTTTGCGAGGGGGTACTTTGCGAAGACGAGTCCGTCGTCGTATTTGAGTCTGCCGTCGGCGAAGCAAGCGGCGGTGAGCTCCCATTCCTTGCCCGGGAAGGGTGCGGAATAGCTCATCCAGGAGCCGACAAGGCGGAATTCCTTGCGGTTGAGGTTCTCCCACATCTTGGGCGTGAAGGTCACGTCTGTGTGGGGAGTGCCGATGAAGCATACGTGCGCGCGGTTTGCCGCAAGCTCGAACGCCATCTTCATGGTTGCGGGACTGCCCGCGGTCTCGTAAACCGCGCCGAAGCCTGTGCCACCGGTGTAAGCCTGGACCTTTTCTGCAAAATCGGGATCGGTTGCGTTGAAGCCTTCGTCTGCGCCGAGCTTCTTTGCGAGCTCAAGTCTTTCGTCGAGGACGTCGATAACGACAACCTTCTTCGCGCCGAAGATCTTTGCCCACTGCGCGGTGAAAAGACCGATGGTTCCGCCGCCGCAAACAGCAACGTACTCGCCGCCCGCGCACTCGTTGAGCAGCACGCCGTGGAGAGCTACGGTCGAGGGCTCAAACATTGCGCCCTGCTCGAAGGAAACGCTTTTATCGAACTTGATAGCGTTCTTCGCGGGGATCGCTACGTACTGCGCAAAGCTTCCGTTTTCGCGCGAACCGATGAAGGAATAGTGCTTGCAGAGGGAGTAGTTGCCCTTCTGGCAGTCGCGGCACTTTCCGCAGGGCTTGAGGGGCGCGCCCGAAACGCGGTCGCCGATCTCGAAGCCTTCAACACCCTCACCGATCTCTGCGATCTCGCCCGAGAACTCGTGGCCGAGGATGATGGGGAAAAAGTGCGCGCCGCCGTGAAGAACACGGGGAATATCCGAGCCGCAGATGCCGCTGGCACGGACGCGCACAAGCACCTCGCCCGCCTTCGGGGATGGCTTGTCGGTTTCTTTATACTGAAGGTCTCTGTCGCCGCAAAGCACGGCTGCCATCATTTTTTCGCTCATTTTATGTAACCTTTTCTTATCGAATTTTATTCCTCACAAGCCGCTTTGCGCTGGAGGATTGCTTTGAAGATTGCGGGATCGAACTTGACCTCGCGGTTGTAGGTGTAAAGACCGTTGACCTCCTGCTCGACGTCGGTCAGCTGAGTGTAGCAGAGACCGCCGATAGCGGGGTTGTCGAGAAGAGCGTCGGTCAGACCGCGGAATCTCTCAATAAATTCCTCGCCCGTCTTCGGAGCGTTGCCGTAACCCCAGCCTGCTCCTTCGGGAGCCCAGCGGATTCCGCCGTACTCGGAAACGAAGGTGGTGGTGTAGCCGAAGTGGTTGCGCGGCATGCCCTGGAGAGTGCCGTTGACTCTCATATCCTCATATCTCGCGCGGAAGGTCTCGGGGTTCTGGTCGTAGTCGTGAACGTCCATGAAGTCGGAGACGTGGTGAACGTGAGTCCATCCCGATGTGTCGATGTAGGCACGGGTCGGGTCAAACGCGCGTGTGACGGCACCGAGCGCGCGGACGAAATCGGGATCCTGATTCTTCTGTGTCTCGTTGAGGGGACACCAGCCGATGATTGCGGGGTGGTTGAAATCGCGCTCGAGGCACTCAACCCATTCGGGGATGAAGTTTGCCCACGCGTCAGCGCGTGCGATATCAAGACCCCAGTTGCCGTGCTCGCCCCAAACGATGTAACCCTTCTTGTCACAATAGTAGAGGAAGCGGGGCTCGAAGATCTTCTGATGAAGTCTTGCGCCGTCGAATCCGCAAGCCATCGAGCGGTCGATGTCGGCGATGAGCTCTTTTTCATCGGATGCGGTGTAGATGCCGTCGGGGTAGAAGCCCTGATCGAGAATGAGGCGCTGGAAGACGCACTTGCCGTTGAGGTAAAGGAATCCGTCCTTGACCTCGACAGATCTCATGCCGAAGTAGGTGTAAACAGTATCGTCGCCGAGAGCGATCGACATATCGTAAAGTCTGCCCTCGCCGATCTCCCAGAGGTTAACCTCGGAGAGCTTTACGGTGACGTAAGCCATGCCGTTCGAGACTACGGCTTCAGCCATGCCGGTGGGTACCTGCTCGTAGCCGGTCTTGACAACGACTTTTTTGCCTTCTGCGGCAACCGCGCTGACAGCAACCGTAACGGTTCCGGCGTGGATGTCGGTGTAAACCTTGAAATTCTTTATGTAGGATGCGGGAACGCGCTCAAGCCATACGGTCTGCCAGATACCGGTGGTTCTGGTGTAGGAACAGCCGTGGGAGGCGTAGAGGGTGCTCTGCTTACCGCCGGGCTGATTTCCCGAGCGGATTACGTCGTCAGCGCAGACGGTGATGATGTTTTCGCCCGCCTCGAGAGCGTCTGTAATATCGACGTTTATCGGAACGAAACCGCCAACGTGGTTGCAGACGTTTTTGCCGTTGACCCATACTTCGGTCTTATAGTCGCATGCGCCGATATGGAGGATGACGCGGTCGGAGCCACCAAACCAACCCTCGGGGAGGGTGACGGCGCGGCGGTACCATACGCACTCGCAGAAATCGGTATTGCCGAGACCCGAAAGCACGCTCTCGCGGCAGAAGGGGACGGTGATCTTCTGGTTAAGCGCGGCATCGGCATGGTAGAGCTTGCGTGCTCTGCCCGAGCGGCTGTAATCTTCGTGGAATTCCCATTCGCCGTTGAGATTGATCCAATCGGGACGGAAAAAATCAGGACGCGGATGTTCGGGACGCGGAATGTTCATCATAGTGTTTTCCTCGCTTTTTTATAAGAATAAGGATTGTTTTTATCCATTATATATAATACCAAATTTTCGGGCGTTTGTAAAGAGGTTTTTAGAAAAATGCAAAATGATAAATGCAAAATGCAAAGAAAGTGCACTCTGCATTATGCATTTTGCACTCAAAATCATTGACCTCACACGCCCCTTTATGCTATAATATTATTGAGGGACTTCACCCGAAAGGAGACTCAAAATGAAACTCGTACTACTGACGGCGCTGGGCGTCGGCGGAGCGACATTGCTCGGCGCGATTCTCGGCTTCGTATTCAAAAAACTTTCTCACCGGATCGGTGATATCATACTGTCCTTTGCGGCGGGCGTTATGCTTGCGGCTTCGATACTCGGACTTATCCTTCCGTCGCTTGAGCACGGCGGCGGCGCGGGCGCGCTTCCCGTCACCGTTGTTGGTATCTTCCTCGGCGCGCTGACGGTAAATATGCTAGACCGTCTCGTTCCGCATCTGCATAAGCTGAGCGGTGTCGAGCCCGAAAGCCACCCCGAGGGCGGAGGTAAGATCGATAAAATACTGCTTTTTGTGCTCGCTATAGCCATCCATAATTTTCCCGAGGGTATTGCGGCGGGCGTGGGATTCGGCACTGGCGACGTGACCGACGGAATCATCATTGCCGCGGGAATTGCACTCCAGAACGTCCCCGAGGGCATGGTAATCATCGCTCCGATGCTCACGGCGGGCATAAGTCCGAAGCGAACCTTCCTCATTGCCGCCTCGACGGGTGCTGTCGAGGTCATCGGAACGCTTATCGGATATTTTGCCGTCAGCATCTCGCAGGCAATCCTGCCCTTTGCGCTTGCCTTTGCGGGCGGAACGATGCTCTACGTAATCAGCGACGAGATGATCCCCGAAACCCACTCGCACGGCAGTGAGCGCGGCGCAACCTACGCCCTCCTTATCGGCTTCTGTCTGATGCTGGCGATGGATGTGTTGATGTGAGTGGACAGTGTACAGTGGACAGTGGACAGTGGAGAGAAAGATGCGGAGTTTGATCTGTAATTTTGTTTAGTGCGTTTATAATTTTGTAGGGCATGATAATATAATAATAATTAAATAAGTAAAAGATCTCGGATATTTTGAAGCTTTGTGAACTTCTCAATATCCGAGATTCTTTATTTATTAAATTATCTGAATTGCAAAGGAACGATAACAAATATTAAATTATCATTCGCATCTTTCTGTTGACTGTCCACTAACCACTGTTCACTTAGTATCGTTTTTGTCCGTCTTCGTTTCGGCAGTATCTTTCTTGTCGTCCTCAAAGATTCTCTCAAGGATCTCGCGCTGGCGTTTTGCCTCTTCCTCTGCCTCGCGCTTTTCCTGCTCGCGGCGGCGTGCGTTGGCTTCCTCGCTCTTGCGCTTCTTCTCGGCTGCGATCTCTTCGAGTGCCTCTACGGTGGGCTCTTCAGCCTCCATTGCGCACTTGAACTGGTCGCCGTCCATGATCTCATGAGTGAAGAGATATTCTGCAACGAATTCGAGCTTCGATGCGTTCTCTGTGAGAAGCTTCTTTGCTACTTCGTAAGCCTCGGTGACGATCTTGTGGATCTCGGCGTCGATCTTTGCGGCTGTTGTGCCCGAGTAATCCTGACGGGAGGAGAAATCTCTGCCAAGGAATACGTCGCCGCCGCCCTGACCGTAGCGGATGGGTCCGAGCTCATCCGACATACCGAGCTGAGTTACCATCTTGCGCGCGATATTGGTGGCGCGCTCGATGTCATTCGATGCACCGCCCGAGAAATCACCGAAGGTGAGAACCTCTGCGGCGCGGCCTGCCAGAAGAACGCTGATCTCTTCCTTGAGCTCCTCGCGGTACTCGCTCTGCTTATCCTCCTGGGGAACGTTGAGGGTGTAGCCGAGGGCGCGGCCCGCGGGAATGATCGAGATCTGGTGTACGGGATCGGGAGTGGGAAGGAGATAGGATACGAGAGCGTGACCTGCCTCGTGGTATGCGGTCTTGCGAAGCTCCTTGGGGTTGCGCTTCATGGACTTCTTCTGAGGACCTGCAATAACCTTGATGAAGGAATCTTCGATATCCTCCATACCGATCAGCGACTTACCTCTGCGTACTGCAAGGAGAGCCGCCTCGTTAAGAAGATTCTGGAGGTCTGCGCCGGTGAAGCCCGCGGTGGTCTGCGCGATACGCTCAAAGTTAACGTCGTCTTCAAACTTCTTGCCGCGTGCGTGAACGTGAAGGATCTCCTCACGTCCCTTGATGTCGGGATAGTTTACCGTGATCTGTCTGTCGAAACGTCCGGGACGGAGAAGAGCGGGGTCGAGGATGTCGGGACGGTTTGTTGCCGCCATAACGATGATGCCCTCGTGCGCGCCGAAGCCGTCCATCTCAACGAGAAGCTGGTTGAGGGTCTGCTCGCGCTCGTCGTGTCCGCCGCCGAGACCCGCGCCTCTGTGGCGTCCGACTGCGTCGATCTCGTCGATGAAGACGATGGATGCGGGAGCCTTGCGGGCGGTCTCAAAGAGATCGCGCACACGAGACGCGCCGACACCGACGTACATTTCAACGAAATCCGAACCCGAGATCGAGAAGAAGGGAACGTCAGCCTCGCCTGCAACAGCCTTCGCAAGCAGGGTCTTACCCGTGCCGGGAGGGCCCATCAGCAGAACGCCGTGGGGGATCTTTGCGCCGAGACGGGCGAATTTTTCGGGATTTTTGAGGAATTCAACAATTTCCTGAAGCTCTTCCTTTTCCTCCTGCGCACCTGCAACGTCGGAGAAGAGTACCTTCTGCTTGGTGTCGGCGGGAGTTTTTACGCGAGCCTTTGCGAAATTGCCGGGTTTGCCGTTCTTGCCGCCGATCTGACCCATCATAAAGAACCAGAGTACGGCGAAGAGAATGATCATTCCAACGTAGGGAAGGATCGATACCCACCAGGGCCATACGGTGGCGGGCTCGTATTCATACGCGGTGATAATGCCTGCGGCATGCTGTTCTGCAATGAGGTCTCCGAGATCCTCACGGAAGAACGAGATGCTTGCAAGGCGATAGGTAACTGTCTTATCGTCCTGCAGCTTGAGCTGAATGAGGCCTTCGTTATCAATAAAGAATTCCTTGACCTCTTCTTTTTCAAAGTGAGCAACTACGTCGCTGTACTGCGTTGCCTTCTGACCCGCTCCCATAAAGAGGGATGAGAGCATGACGATCAGAACGCCGACGACCAGCACGTAGATCAGTATTGTGCGAAGATTGCCTGAGCGTTTGTTCATTGGGATATGGTGCCTTTCTAAATTATAGCCGAAGGGAGTCGAATTCATAAGGTTTTCATCGGTAAATATCCGCATATACTGCGTCTATCCAAATATTTGCTCGATGAAAACTGCTTCACACTCTCCGGCGAATAAATTTTTGATGGATTTTGGTGGGATTTAGCGAAGCAAGGTATTAACCTTGCGAGATATATCACGCCGAAAGACGCGAAAATTTATCGCCGCAGAGCTTATGGGTTTGGCTCTCTTCGGCTATATATTCATTCCGAATAGACTTCTTCTTTGAGAACCCCGATGAAGGGAAGGGTGCGGTATTTTTCGTCGTAGTCAAGACCGTAGCCGACAACAAATTCGTCGGGGATGACACGGCCGACGTAATCGGGAGTGAAATCAACGACACGGCGGTCGGGCTTATCGAGCATTGTGCAGGTCTTTACGCTGCGCGCGCCCGTCAGCTTGAGGTAGTCGACGAGGTAGGAGAGGGTGCGTCCGCTGTCGATGATATCCTCGATAACGATGACGTCGAGGTTTGCCATGTCTGCGCGGTGAAGGTCGAGCATGATGTTGATCTTGCCCGAGCTGGCAGTTCCGCTTCCGTAAGAGGAAACCTTCATAAAGTCGATCTCAACAGGGCGTTCGATCTTTTTCATCAGGTCGCCCATGAAAACGACGCTTCCCTTGAGGATGCAAAGGAGAAGGAGTCCCTTGGAGCGATCGGGATAGTCGCGGTCGATCTCGGCTGCAATGCGCGAGACTGTGGAGTCTATTTCTTCTTCGGATACGAGAATGTATTTGATGTCGTTCTTCATGAGTTTTCTCCTGTTTTCTTCATTATTATATATTATGCATTTTTTCTGCCAAGTAGCAGATCGTGTGAGAGCTTCCACGGAAGGAATCGGATACGCCGAGATATGGAACCCATACGATCTCGTCATCAAGGCAGATAACGGGCAGAGCGCGTCTTTCTTCAAGCGAAAGATGCGGCAGTTTTTCCGAGATCAGCTTTTTGAGGCTCTTGTGCATACCGCCGATGAGGATGCGGTCGCCCTCGCGGCGCGGACGCGCGTATATCTTTCCTTTTATTCTATCAAGATTAATGAGCGCGGATGTTGATAATTTGTAAACTTGTGCGGAATCATTTGTCAATTCGCCGCTAACAAGCATCAACTTTCCGTGTGGAAGTTCATTTTCGCCCAAATCAAGGTCGATCGGCTCATAATCGGGGTAGGTTGCTCTCTTTTTTTCTCTCGTGTCGCTGAGGAAAACTATCCTTCCGCCGCGGCATTCGGCTCTGACCGATCCGGGGAGTGAGAGCGATCCCGTGCCCTTCTTTGCCATTTCGATCATCTTTTCGATATGGACGGCTTCGGGCGAAGCACCCGCGCGGTGCGCGGCGATTGCGAGAGCGCGCGACGTGATTGGGTAAGGGATCGAGGAAATATCCGAGAGAAGCAGAGTTTCCGTGAATCTTTCCGCCTCGCGGTCGAGGAAGGAGGAGTCAAGACGCTCGGATTCCGTGAACCTTGCGAAAGCCGAAAGAAATTCGGGATTTATCGCCTCAAGCTCGGGCAGAATATTCTGCCTGATGCGGTTGCGGGGATAGGAGACGTCGGCGTTTGTGCTGTCGGTCACGAAATCAAAGGAATTTTCATGGCAAAACGCGACGATATCCTTCTTTTTGCATCCGAGCAGAGGTCTTTCGGCAACTCCGTACGCAAGTGCACGTATCGGCGCGATTCCGCATGCACCCGAAGGAGAACATCCGCGGACGAGCGAGAGGATGAGTGCCTCCGCGTTATCGTCGGCATTGTGCGCGGTCAGAAGCACGGGTATGCTTTTTTCGCGCATAATTTCCTCAAAAAAGGAGTATCTTACGTCTCTTGCCGCTTCCTCAAGGCTTTTGCCCTGCTCTTTTGCAAGCGCGGGGACGTCACGGCGGAGCAAATGAAAATCCACGCCGTTCTCACGGCAAAGATTGCGGCAGAATTCCTCATCGCGGTCGGCTTCATCGCCTCTGATGCCGTGGTTGATGTGCGCGGCGGAAAATCTGTAACCGCCATCCTTCAGCAGATGAAAGAGACAGACCGAATCCGCACCGCCCGAAAGACCGAGCAAATAGCTCTTTTCCCGATCGAGCGAGAGAGTGATTTCTTTCATGATATTTTACATTCCCGCGGGGGGAGCTGCGGGAGGCGGAGCACCGTAATCGGGGGGCGCATCGTCTCCGCGGTTTTCTTCAATTGAATAGAAGGTGGTGTAGCGTCCGATCCAGTGCATCTTGACCGTACCGGTCGAGCCGTGACGGTTCTTTGCAACGATGATCTCGGCAACGGGTGCCTTGGTGACGTCGATCTTATCCTTTGCCTCGGCGTCCATATAGTATTCATCACGGTAGATGAAGATAACGGTATCGGCGTCCTGCTCGATAGATCCCGATTCACGAAGGTCGGAGAGCATAGGTCGCTTCGATGTACGTCCCTCGGTTCCTCGCGAGAGCTGGGAACAGCAGATTACGGGAACGTGGAGCTCTTTTGCAAGGAGCTTTAAGTTACGCGAGATGTCGGCAACCTCCTGAACACGGTTGTCTGTGTGCTTATCGCCCTGCATAAGCTGGAGATAGTCGATAACAACAAGACCGATCTTGCCCTCGCGGCGGAGCTTTGCCTTCATTCCCGAGACGGTGATGTTCGGAGTGTCGTCGATGAGGACGTTTACGCCCGCAAGGTCAACAACCGAGTTTGCGAGCTTCTGCCAGTCCTGCTGACTGAGGCGTCCGGTTCGCATATTGTAGCTGTCTACCATTGCGTAGGACGAGAGCATACGCTGAACGAGCTGCTCGGACGACATTTCGAGAGAGAAGATTGCAACCTTCTCCTTTGTTCTTCTCGCGTAATTGAGCGCGATATTAAGACAGAACGAGGTCTTGCCCATACCGGGACGCGCGCCGACGAGAACCAGGTCACTCTGTCCGATGCCGGCAAGAGTGGTGTCAAGGTCGCTGTAGCCCGTCTGGATTCCGTCAAAGGCGTTGGGATCGTCATAAAGGATCGAAAGGTTGCGGAAGATGACTTCGAGCATCGAGGTCATTGTTACAAATCCGCGGCTGTCGCGTCCCATTGCGATCTCGGACATCTGCGATGCGGCGTATTCGATCAGCTCGCCCACGTTTTCCTGCTCGGAGTAGGCGCGTTCGCTGATTTTACCGCAGGTCTCGATAAGACGGCGCAGAATGCTCTTTTCAAGAACGATTCGGGCATAGTCCTTGATGTTGAGAGCGTTCGGAACGGCGTCTGCGAGTGTGCGGAGGTAGATCTCCGCCTCTTCGCGGTTATATACCTTTTCCTTTTCGAGCTCGTCAAGAAGAGTGACGTGGTCGATGTCGCGGCTGAGAAGCGAAAGCTGCTTCATAGCGGTGTAGATCTGGCGGTGTTCGGAAAGATGGAAGTCCTCCGCGCGCACCGTATCCGAGATCTGCGTCAGCGCGGGCGGGTCGATGAGGATCGATCCGAGAAGCGCCTGCTCCGCGAGCATGGAAAACGGCATTTTTTTGATAATGTCAGAATTCATTTCTATTATTTATTGCAAACGAGAACGTTGATGTGACCTACTACGTCGGTGTAGAGCTTGGCATCAATCTTGTAGTTGCCGTAGGAACGGATGGGATGATCGAGAACCATCTTGCGGCGGTCGATCTCGATACCGTGCTGAGCCTTGAGAGCCTCTGCGATATCCTTTGCGGTGATCGAGCCGTAAAGACGCTCGTCTGCGCCGCAGGGTGCCGCGATCTTTACGAGAAGAGATTCGAGCTTTACCGCGATCTCAGATGCTGCCGCGCGCTCGGTTTCGATCTTATGGAGTCTGGATGCTTCCTTGTTCTTTGCTTCGTTCAATGCCTTGGCATCGGCGATGATGGCAAGCTTGCGTGCAAGAAGAAAGTTGCGCGCGTAGCCATCGGAAACCTCGATGATGTCTCCCTTTTTGCCCTGTGCCTTTACGTCCTGTGTCAGAATTACTTTCATTTTTATATCTCCTTAGAAAATTGTACTGTTAATTGATTGTCAAGTTCCGCAAAATTTAATAAAATTCGTTTTTTCGGTGGCTTTGCCTCCGAAAAAACACCGCTAAGACGAGCAAAGAGAGTCCGCGGGCCGAGGGGAGCTGTCAAAATCTTTGATTTTGACAAGCGGAGATAAGCGCGCGTTTCTCGCTTGTAAAACGCAGTTTTACAAGCGGATATCCCCGTCGAGATATTCGTCGATAGCTCCTTTGAGCTGCTCGAGGACTTCTTTTGAGACGGTGTTTTTGACCTGCGCGCCCGCGGCATCAAAGTGGCCGCCTCCGCCGATCTTTTCGAGAATGAGCTGTACGTTTATCTTGCCGTTCGAGCGCGCCGAGATCGCGATAGCTTCATCGGTGCGGATAAGCACGAACGCCGCGTCGATATTCTGGACTGTGAGAAGAGTATCGGCAGCTTTCGACGCCGCGATACGGTCATCGGGAGTTCCGTTGCCTTCACAGACGGTGATCGCGATGCGCTCGCGGTAGAGTCTTACCTCGCTTCCGAGCTTTGCTTCGGTTACGAAGCTTGAAAGATCAGCAAAGAAGAAGGTGCGCGCGTATTCGGGATCCGCGCCCGCGCCTCTGAGGTAGAGAGCCGCGGAGAAGGTGCGCTCCGAAGTTGTTCTGGTGAAATTCTTGGTGTCAAGCATAATGCCCGCGAGCATTACGTTCGCCTCGTGGCGCGAAAGCTTTGCCTTGTCGGATGCGTGTGTGCCCATCGAGGTAATCTCGATAAGCTCGCTGACAAGCTCGCTTGCGGATGACGCGGAGGGCTCGATGTATGCGATAAGGGGTTCGCGGTCGAATTCCGCGATCTTGCGGTGGTGGTCTATGATGATGGTGTTGTATACGTTTGCCGCGATGTCGGAGGATTCAACTATTTTGAGGTTGTTGACGTCCGACATGATGAGAAGAGTATCCGTGCGGACCATATCGAGTCCGCGCGCTCCGCTGATGAAGATCTCTTCATATTCGGGCATTGCCTCGATAAGACGCTCGGTCGAGCATCTGAAATTGGAATTATCCGAGTCGATAACGATCTTGACGTTCGGATTGTATGCAAGCGCAAGTCTTGCAAGGCCGATGCAGGAGCCGATCGAGTCGAAGTCGGGGTTCTTGTGACCCATAATGAGGACGTTGCCGGCCTCGGTGATATGCGAGATGAGCTTGTCCGAAATAACTCTCGAGCGGACCTTTGTGCGCTTCTGATTGATCTTTGTCTTACCGCCGAAGAAGTCG
The DNA here is from genome assembly GCA_017628755.1 of Clostridia bacterium. Taxonomy (GTDB): domain Bacteria; phylum Bacillota; class Clostridia; order Oscillospirales; family CAG-272; genus CAG-390. The sequence continues at coordinate 25,582 of JAGBYM010000041.1, forward strand.
ATGCCGGTCGGAGTTCTCAATGCGACCTGGTCACCGCCGCGCTGAAGTGCGGTTTCGTGAGCCGATTCGGCGTTGCGGCTTCGCTCGGTGATATCCTTGCCTACTCCGCTGACGCCCATAGAGACCGTGACGGACATATTTTCGTCGCCGAAGCGAACCTCTCTGATGCGGTCGAGGATATCGAATTTGGATTCTATACATTCGTCAAGTCTGTCCTTCGGGAAGACGAGAAGGTATTTTTCGCGGTCGTATTCGCGGATGAGGGCACCGATCGAGTGCGCCCAGTCGGTGATTATCTCGTTGACCTTCGCCGCCGCCTCGCGGTATGAGCCCTGAACGTACTGAGCAAGCTCATCAAGATTGTCTACCGAAACGTAGGCGACAACGGGGCTTTCGCTGTTGATCTGAGCCTCAAGCTCGTCGATCTCTGTGCGGTCCTCGAGTGTGGTCATCCAGTAGTCGCGGTCGGGCGCTTCCATAAGGTATGAGTAGGCGTAGAAGTTCGTTTCTGCTACAGTAACGACCTTTTTGCCCGTCATTCCGATGATCTCGTTCATGGGAATACCCGTGTATACCGAAAGATTCTTACCCGAAAGCGCCATCTGGTTTGCGGCGCCGCAGAGGGTGAGCATCTTTCTGTTCGCCCAGAGGATCTTTCCGTCAGCGGTGGTGATGACCGAGGGGAAATCCACCTGTCTTACCACTTCGCTTATAAGGTGCTCGAGAGATTTTGAGGTCTCGTCGGTCATATGTCTTTTATGAACAAGGTAGGCAAAATAGCATATAGCCGCCTCGAAGATTGCCAGGACAATAACAAACACGAGCGCGATTATGCCGAGAGATATCTCGGTAAACGCGGCTGTTGCCAGGGCGACTATCAGGAGCACAAGTCCCGTGCCCGCGCTCATAAGAGTCAGGTCAAACGAGCTGATGTCGATATTTCTGTTTGAAGACATTTAAATTATCTCCTTATTCTGAATCTTTCTTGTCTGTGCGCGTGAATTTACGAAAAATTGCGGAGGTTATCGGTTTTACCGATGCGGCGATGCCGAGGAATGTAAATACCGCCGCGGCAACCGAGGGCGAGATCATAAAGAGAACGATTATTGCGATAAAGGATATCATGGGAGGCTTTTCCTGGAAGCCTGTTTTTTCACGTCTGAAGAAGCCGATGACTCTCGCGCATCCCATACGGATGAAGGGAAGCGTCAGCGCGACGAGGATATTGTCGGTAACCGCGCCAGCCATTTCGTATGCCCGACCCTCAAGCGCAAATGCGGTGGAGAGGAGGAAGCAGATGATGTAGACGACTCCGCTTACGGGCGTGAGGGAGAGGACGTACATGGATTCGGGAATTTCCGCAGAGGTGCTCGACGCAAAGAGCGAGACGGTCAGGTCGCAGGCAATATAGCAGATTGCCGACGCCGCGGCGAATACGAGTCCCGGGAGGATGTTGACGAAGTAGGTGGCAAGCATCTCGACCACTCTTTCTTCGATAACGAACATTTCTTCATTGACCGCTCCGTACAGCTCAACGATGTAGTTGCGGATATAATCGCCGATTTCCGTAAGATCTCCGCCCACAACAAGGAAGACGGTGAGTGCCGCACCGAAGAGAAGGATCGTCAGCATAGAGAGAGTCTCGGAAAGCGGACGGCGGCGAAGCATCGGAGACGCGAGGATTCCGAGCGCGGCGGGGATGAATACGGGCAAAGCTTCGAGCGGACCGAGCACGATCGCCGCGGCGGCGTATGCCGAGATCACGGGAGCAATCGTCCTGAAGCTTCCCTTGCCGATCATAAGATACGCGGAGACACCGAAGCTGTAGATGAATCCGATATATATTGAGGGGACGGTGAGATTACCTGTTGCTATCAGGAAAAGGCAGGGGGTGATTATTCCAAGTACGGGAACGAGGCGCCGCGCCTGCGTAAAGATGATCGCGCCGAGGATGAAGACCGTGATCCCCGCGAAAACGGGAGCCTCTGAAAAGACCATCGAAAGCGAGCCGAGCAGAAGTGTGAGCGAATATATGATTGTGGGAAGACCGTAAAGCTTCCCGGGAAACTCGGGCTTGTGTGTTTTAGCGGGCGTCATCTGTACCTCCTTCCGCATTTAGCGATATTTGTCCAATTATAATATTACATTATAATATTGTATCATACTTTTTTATATTTGTAAATAGTAAATTATTGAATATGTAATGAATTTTGGGTGAAAACAGCAAAAATATAAAAAAGTAAAACATTTTTTCCAAAACCTATTGCAATTTGACTTTTTATGTGCTATAATATATATGTACGAGTAGAGACTGAGAGAGGGCGCCACGTCCTCTCTCATTTTCTCGAAAGAATAAATCAGCTTCGGAGGTAGAAATGAAACCTCAAAAAGCACAAAAGCCGCAAAAGCCGCATCCGCCGCAGGCACCGCAGCCGGTGCAAAAGCCTCTGCCTGTGCAGAAGCCTCTGCGTCCTCTCGTAACTCTCCCCGAGCTTATCGCGGAGCACATCGAGAACAAAAAGCGCCTCAAAAAAGAGCTTAAGAACTTCAAAAAGACACTTAAGCGCGAGGAAAAATCGGCAAAGGCTACCCTCAAATGGGTTAAAAAAGAGAAGAAAAATCTCAAGGCGCTGAAAAAGCAAAAGCAAAAAGAGAAAAAAGAGAAAAAGAAGAAATGAAAAAAGAGCTTACGGGAGTCGCCGCGCGCGTTTATCCCCTGATCGAAAATACCGTCCACGAGTGCGGCTGTGAGATCTGGGACCTTGAATTCGTCAAGGAAGGCGCGGACAGAATACTTCGTATTACTATTGATACAGACCGCGAGGGCGGCATCGGTATTGAGGACTGCGAGCGCGTCAACCGCGCCGTCGATCCCATCCTTGACGAGACCGACCCGATCGACACTTCATATTACCTCCAGGTTTCCTCTCCCGGAATCGAGAGAGATATCACCCTCCCCTGGCACGTCACCGCTTGCGTCGGCGAGAGAGTTGAGGTAAAGCTTTTCGCTCCCGTAGAGGGAAGCCGCAAGTATGACGGCATCCTCCTCGGCTTTGAGGGCGGAGAGACCGATCCCGCGAGAAAGATCCTCGTCGATATTGGCGAAAAGACTCTCGCCTTCGAGTACGAATCCGTCTCGAAGATTAAAACTTTGTTTGATTTTGATAGTATATAATTTCAGAAAGGACATATCGAAAAATGAATTCGGAATTTTTCGCCGCACTTGAAGAGCTTGAACAGAAGCGAGGCATATCCAAGGCTTATATGATCGAAAAGATCGAGGCGGCTCTTGTTGCAGCTTATAAAAAGGAATACGGAAACAACACCAACGTCCGCGTAAGCATTGATGAAAACAAGAAGGACGTTCGCGTTTTCCAGCAGAAGACCGTAGTAGCCGAGGTTGAGGATCCCGAGACCGAGATCTCCCTTGAGGAAGCAAAGCTCCGCAACAAGAGAAGCACCATCGGCAAGATCCTTGAATTTGAGGTAAAGCCCAAGAACTTCCGCCGTCTTTCCGCCGGCGCGGCACGCTCTGTAATCATTCAGGCTATCCGCGAGGCTGAAAGAAAGATCGCTCAGGAAGCTTACGAGGCAAAGCGCGAGGAGATCATCACCGCAACCGTATCCAAGATCGACGATGAGACCGGCGACGTTATCATCTTCACCGGCAACGGCAACGCGCGTCTGCGCCAGACCGAGCAGATCCCCGGCGAGGAATTCTTCATTGGTCAGAAGATCAAGATATATATTTCCGAGGTCAACCGCGAGGCAAGAGGACCGCTGATCACCATTTCGAGAGCGCATCCCGGACTTGTCCGCCGTATGTTCGAGCTCGAAGTGCCCGAGATTCAGGAGGGCGTTGTTCAGATCAAGGGTATCGCCCGTGAGGCAGGCTCGAGAACCAAGATCGCGGTTTACTCGACCGACGAGAGCGTTGATCCCGTTGGTTCCTGCGTCGGCGCAAAGGGTATGAGAATCAATACCATCCTCGGCGAGCTTGACGGCGAGAAGGTTGATATTATCAAGTACAGCGAGGATCCCGCTGAGTACATCGCGGCAGCTCTTGCTCCCGCAACCGTTGATTCGGTCACCATGCTCGGTGATAAGACCGCGCACGTAGTCGTTAAGCCCGATCAGCTTTCTCTTGCTATCGGCCGCGAGGGTCAGAACGCACGTCTCGCAGCAAGACTTACCGGCTGCAAGATCGATATCAAGCCCGAATAATTAAAAATGGCAAAAAAACAGGGACAGCCCGCGCCGAGAAAGATTCCGATGCGTCAGTGCCTCGGATGCAATGAGCATAAGCCGAAGATAGAGCTTGTGCGCATCCTCCGCACTCCCGAGGGTGAGATCACACTCGACCTTACGGGTAAGAAATCGGGAAGAGGCGCATATATATGCAAAAATCCCGCGTGCCTCAAAAAGCTCCGCAAGAACCGCCGTGCAGAATCGAATCTCGGTGTAAGCATACCCGAGGAGGTCTGGGACGCGCTTGAGGCTCAGATGGCAGGAGAGCAGTAATGGGAAACACCCCGAAGGAAAAGCTTCTCGGAATGCTCGGACTTTGCATCCGCGCGCGCCGCGCCGTATGCGGAACCGTCAACGTCTGCGAGGCGCTGAAGGCGGGTAAGGTCAAGCTTGTTGTCGCCGCTTGTGACAATTCCGCGGCAACAGACAAAAGGCTTTCCGACCGCACGGCATTCTATGGCGTAAAGCTTATAAAAACAGAACTCACCGCCGCCGAGATCGGCGCGGCTACGGGAAAATCCCTCGTGGCGGCAATGGCAATAACAGACGAATCCATGGCAGGGGCGGTCGAGAAGAAGGCGGAAGAAGCATCCGCGAACAATAAATAAACATTAAAATCACGTATCCGTTAGGAGGAAGACAGATAATATGGCAGTCGGCTCTCAGTATAAAGTGAATCAGTTGGCAAAGGACCTTTCGCTCAAGACCAAGGATCTTATAGATATCATGGTGGCGGCAGGGCTTGAAGTCAAAACACAAAAGACCCTCGAACCCTTCGAGCTTGATGTGATCTGGGAAGTTCTCACCACATCAAATCAGATCGTCGGCATCGAGGATTATATCGACGGCGTGACAGGCATACCCTCTTTGCGGAAAAAAGCCGCAGAGACCAAGCCCGAAGCAAAGGTAAAGGCTGAAAAGCCTGCCGAAGCACGTGCACCCAAGTCCGCGGAGAAGAAGCCCGAAAAGAAGCCTGAGGCAGCACCTGCTCCCAAGGCAGAGCAGAAGCTCGAGGAAAAGAAGCCCGAGGTGAAGCCCGAGGAGAAAAAGTCCGAGCAGAAGCCTCAGGAAAAGCAGAACGTCGCGCGCAGTGCGGGCGAGCGTTTTGAGTCGCGTATGAGTGCGGCAAACGAAAAGTCAAAGCAGGAAAAGACCGAAAAGAAGCAGGAGAAGCGCGAGGAAAAGAAGTCGGGCAGAACTGCTATCGATATGCGTTCCGGCGCGCGTCCCGAGGGCGAGCGCGAGGTCGTTACGGTCAGCCCCAAGGCTGCTACCCGTGTCGTTGACACCAGAGGAAGCGGTGCTGTTGACCTTTCGAAGTATGATGATAACCTTGACGGTATCGTTCCCGAGAATATCCGCGACGACCGCGGCGGAAGCCAGAAGGTAAAGAAGTCCCCTGCGGCTCAGAATACCGAAAAAGAAGGCGGAAACAGACCGGGTCAGAAGAACCAGAATCAGGGCGGCAAGAACGAGGGACGCAAGGATCAGAAGAACCAGAAGGATAACCGTCAGCAGGGCAAAAACGACAAGAACAATAACAACAATAACAATAAAAACGGCAAGAACGGCAAGAAGGGCGGATTCGTCCCCGCGCCTGCTCCCGCTCCCGTAAAGAAGGCTCCCGTTAAGGCAGAGATTCCGGACGAGATCACCGTTGGCGAATTTGCATCGCGCATCAAGGCTCCCGCGGGAGAGGTCATCAAGAGACTTATGCTCATGGGAATGATGGTTACACTCAACCAGACCATCGACTTTGACACCGCATTCCTTATCGCGGACGAACTCGGCGCAGAGATCACCAAGGAAGTTGTCGTCAGCATCGAGGACAGACTCTTTGATGAGGAAGAGGACAGCCCCGAAAACCTCGTTGAGCGCGCACCCGTTGTTTGCGTAATGGGTCACGTTGACCACGGTAAGACCTCGCTTCTTGACGCTATCCGTAACACCCGCGTTACCGCAGGTGAGGCGGGCGGTATTACCCAGCATATCGGTGCGTACCGCGTTAAGATCAACGGCAAGGAGATCACCTTCCTTGACACCCCCGGTCACGAGGCGTTCACCGCAATGCGTGCCCGCGGTGCACAGGCTACCGATATCGCGATCCTCGTTGTAGCGGCGGACGACGGTATCATGCCCCAGACCGTTGAGGCTATCAACCACGCAAAGGCTGCGGGCGTTCAGATCATCGTTGCCATCAACAAGATGGATAAACCCACCGCAAATCCCGATAATATCAAGACCGCACTTACTCAGTACGAGCTCATTCCCGAGGAATGGGGCGGCGACGTAATGTGCATCCCCGTTTCGGCTCTCAAGCACGAGGGTATCGACGATCTTCTCGAATCGATCCTTCTCATTGCCGAAATGCAGGAATACAAGGCTAATCCCAACAGACGTGCAAAGGGTATCGTCATCGAGTCGAAGCTCGACCGCGGACGCGGACCCGTTGCAACCGTCCTCATCCAGAACGGTACTCTCCGCGCCGGCGATATCGTTATCGCGGGTACTGCAGTTGGACGTGTCCGTGCAATGACCGACCACACCGGCAGAATCGTTAAGGTTGCTCCTCCCTCGATGCCCGTTGAGATCACGGGTCTCGCAGACGTTCCCCAGGCGGGTGACGAGGTCAACGCAGTGGTTGATGAGAGAATGGCAAGAGAGCTTGCTGAGCAGAGACGCAGCCAGGCAAAGGAAGAGGAGTTCAAGGCAAACGCAAGAACCAACCTCAACGACCTCTTTGCGCAGATTCAGGAAGGTATCAAGGAGCTCAACGTCATCGTCAAGGCAGACGTTGCGGGCTCTGCGGAGGCAGTAAAGCAGTCGCTTGAGAAGATCACCAACGAGGAAGTTCGCGTTCGCGTTATCCACGCTGCTGCGGGCGGTATCACCGAGGGTGACGTTATGTTCGCTGCTGCATCCAACGCTATCATCGTCGGATTTAACACCCGTCCCGACCGTACCGCGCTTGATTCCGCGGAGCGTCAGGGCGTTGATATCCGCACCTACCGTATCATCTACGATTGTATCAACGAGATTACCGCGGCTATGAAGGGTATGCTTGCTCCCAAGTTCCGCGAAAAGCTCCTCGGACATATCGAGGTACGTCAGGTCATCCACGTTCCGAACGTCGGATTTATCGCAGGTTCCTATGTTCTTGACGGTAAGATCACCCGTAAGGCACAGATCCGCGTAGTACGCGACGGTATCGTTGTTTACGAGGATAAGATCTCCTCTCTCCGCCGTTTCAAGGACGACGTCAGCGAAGTTGCACAGGGCTATGAGTGCGGTGTTGGACTCGAGAAGTTCAATGACCTCAAGCTCGGCGATATTCTCGAAGCGTTCGTTATGGAAGAGATTGAACAGTAATATAAAAACAGTTGCCGACATTTGTCGGCAACTGTTTTTTAGTGGACAGTGGTTAGTGGACAGTGGACAGAAAGATGCGGGCAAATAATTTTGTGTTGTGCTTCTGAATTTTGTTCATTACAAAACTTAACCGAATAAAAGAAATCGGATATTGGGAAAATCTCAATATCCGATTTTTGTTTATTAAATTATATGACAGCACGAAAGAGTGCAAAGATATCAATTAAATTATCATTCGCATCTTTCTGTCCACTGTCCACTAACCACTGTCCACTTGGTTATTATGCTTCAACCACTCTTATGCTCTCAATAACCACACTCTCGCGCGGAACATCAGCCATGTAGTAGCCGATTCTGCCGGTCTTGACGGATGCGATCGCGTCAACGACCTCGAGGCCTTCGATGACCTTGCCGAAGCCTGCGTACTGCGCGTCGAGGTGGGGGGAATCCTTGTGCATGATGAAGAACTGGGAGGAAGCCGAGTCGGGGTCCGAGGTACGAGCCATCGAGAGAACGCCTGCGGTATGCTTGAGGTCGTTCTGAACCCAGCCGTTAGCGGCGAACTCGCCCTTGATCGAGGGAGCTTCCTTGTGGTCGAACTGCGCGTTGTAGCCGCCGCCCTGGATCATAAAGCCCTTGATAACGCGGTGGAAGATGAGTCCGTCGAAGAACTTTTCTTCGATGAGCTTGAGGAAATTCTCAACAGTCTTGGGAGCAAGCTTGGGGTAAAGCTCGGCTTTCATGGTGCCGAAGTTGGTTACTTTGATTTCGATGATGGGATTTGACATGATTATATTTCCTTTTCTTAATTAATTCTGTCGCGCGGAGCGCGAATGGTTATCGGCTGCGCCGAATGGTTATCTCGCTGCGCGAGAATGGTTATTTCCGCTGCGCGAAAAATGAAGGTAACTTTTCGCCGGGGGCGAAAAGTATTAGATAAAAAACGGTGAAGATGTAGTTCTTCTGCAACTAAATGCAAAAATTTCGCGCCCACTTCTGTCCGAGGACGATATCCTATAATTTTGCATTTTATAAATAGGGACCCACCCCTTACTCCCCTCCCGTAAATCGGGAGGGGAAACTAAAGTGCGATAGCCTATGATTCGGCGTACTAAATTTTGTTTTTGCGTTTCCGACTTGATATGTTATGCAAACAATAGCAATTTTCCTTCAACTAGCAACTAGTAACTAATAACTAGCAACTAATTTACCGCAGGTCAGGGTACCCAATGTCGAGAAGCTCGTTCATTCTCTGCGTGTTGCCGTCGAGATACAGCTGGCCGAACAAGGTTTCAAGTCCGGTGGCGCGGCGGTATTCGCTGACCGATGCGCTTTTCGGGGTGTTTTTGCCGTGGCCGAGGTTTCTGCCGCGCTTATAGGTTGCTTCTTCTGCTTCGGTCAGGTGCGGGAGCATTCGCTCGAGTGCTTCGCTCTGCGCGGTCGCCTTGACGTATGCGAGAGAGGCGTTGTTAAGAGTTTTTGAGGAGCAGAGCCCCGAGCGGACAAGACGCTCGCGGATCAGCACCTCCATCGCCGCGTCGCCGAGGTATGCGAGCGCTTGGGCGGCGATTACGCCTCCGCCCTCACTCAAGGGAGCCGCCCTTTCTCTCGATAGCCTGGAGAATGGTGTTTCCGATTCCCTCTGCCATCAGATAGTAGCCAACGTCGTTCGGATGAACGCCGTCAATGACGAAGTCGCTTTCGCCCTCCATACCAAGGAAGAAGGACTCGCCGTCGATGTAGTAAACGTGACGATCGCCCGCATCGAGAGCCGCGCGGTAGGTGTCAATGATGATCTTCTTGCGCTCCTCAGCCTTTGAGGGGTTGGTTGCCACGTTCGGACGGGTGATAAGAATTATCGGGATGTCGGGATGAGCCGCGCGGATAATGTCGAAGCCGCGCTTGTGTGTCTCAGCGAGATATTCGGGATTGGGAGCGTTATGGTCGTAATCGTAAACGAAGAGGGACATTTCGAGGGACGCAAGGTAGTTCATGATCGGAAGCTCTGCCTTCGCGTTACCCGAGAAGCCGAGGTTTACGACGTCCATATCGATCTTGCGGCTGATGATGTTCGAATATGCAAGTCCGGGACGGGATGCGCCGGTGCCGTGAACGATCGAGGAGCCGTAAATGATGATCGGTTTTTTGTTTTTGTAGGGCTTGCCCGCACCGATCACGGAATCCTCCTGAAGACCGACGTAAAATTCGGAAACTACCGAGTGGAGCGGGAAATTGATCGTGAAATAACGCATCTTGCGGCTGCCGAAGCGGATGATCTGCTCGTAGCCGTCCTCCATCTTGTAGGGAGGCATAAACGCCTTGACGAAGCGGCTGCCGGTGGGAGTGTCCTCATAAAGGTCGAATCCGCCCGACATAAGCAGGGTCATATGCGAGTTTCTGGCGATGACGGGCATTTTGGTCTTGATAAGAATGTAGCCCGAATCGGTCGAGAAGCGCACGCGCACGCCTGCGGTCTCCTTTGCGAGCTTATTGACGCCCGCGCTTGTTGCCTCGGCAACCGCCTTGGGCAGACGGCGGTAGATCTCGTCCTGCTCGCCGTAAAGATTGTAAAGCTCAAAGGGCTCGTTTCTTACGTTATGGAATTTGACGTCCTCCGTATCCGGGAAAACGGTTTCAACTATCAGATTTTTATCTACTTCAACATAAGCTTCTTTTTTGATGTCACTCATGATTATCTCCTTTCAATTTCCAATGATAGGTGATTATAAAATTATACAATTATCAATAAAATTTGTTTTTTTGGGGGCTTAGCCTCCGAAAAAACACCTTTTAGGCGAGCTGTGCGAGCCCGCGCGCCGAGGGGAGCCGCAAAATCGAAGATTTTTGCGGCGGCGATAAGTGCGCGGTCTTCACTTGTAAAACGCAGTTTTACAAGTGGTTAATTTCCTATTACCTTTTTGGGATATGCTTCGGGGTAGAAGGTGTCCATATCGACAGCCTTCGGCTCGATTCCGAGCTCGCGCGAGATAAGACCGATCACCGCGCCGCCAACGTGCTCAATGCCCGCGGGGGTGGAGTAATGGGTCATATCGCTGTGGCAGCCCTCGGGTGCGGCGGCTGTGACGGCGTAAAGATCGTCAATTACGGTGTCCGTGCCCTCGAGAGCCTTGATCGCGGCGGCGTTGAAAGCCTCAATGGTCGCGTTGCGGCGTTTGAAGACGGGACCGAATTTTTCCTCTTCAACGGCTGTGCTGGTTGCAAAGACTATCTTCGCCTTGGGGAAAAGCTCACGCAGACGGCGGTCGATGCGCGCGATCTGGACAGCGTAATGCTCAATGGGGGTCACAGGATCGTCACCCATTATCTCGGGGACGTCCCAAAGACCCGCGTTCCAATGGACAAGATCGGCATCCTCGGGCCATTCGCCCTTCTTTTTCCATTCGTGAACGAAACGGATTATGTATGTTGCAAAACGGCAGTTATCCGCGGGATAATAGACCTCTGCGGTCTCGGAAAAAGCTTCTTTAACGTATTTATCGTATCCCATACGGATCGAATCGCCGATAAGAATGATCTTTTTCATTACTCAGCCTCCTCAGATGCGGTTGCGGAGCACGCGGGTGAGCATCTGACCGATCGACTCAGCCATCTTCATCATACCGATGTCGTTGGGATGCGAGCCGTCTGTTGAGCATTCTTCCTTGAAGTAGCCGCGGTAGAGACCCTGACCGTCAATGTAGAAGACGTGCTTGTCGCCTTCCTCACGTGCGCGGTAGAAGGTGTCCTCAATGACACGGCGGCGCGCAACGCTCTGCTCGTATCCGTTGTCAAAGTCGGGCTTGGAAACGAAGATAATGGGGAGCTTCGGGTGCTTTTCGCGGATGGTCTTGTAGAAATTGTAGTGAGTTGCCTCAAGATGCTCGGCTGTGGGAGCGTTGTGGTCGTAGTCGCAGACAAATGCGGACATATCGAGGGAGGCGATGTAATTAGCCATTGCCTGCTCGCCCTTTGCGTTGCCCGAGAAACCGAGGTTGACAAAGTCGATCTCAAGGCGGCGGTTGATTATAGACTGGTAAGCGATACCCGGACGGCTTGCGCATGCGCCCTGAGTGATCGAGGAGCCGTAGTAAACGATGGGGGGAACGGAGATGTATTTTGCGCCTTCACCGAGAGACGCGCCCTCGTCGATACCGATCTCGAGTGTCGAAACGGGGCTGTAAAGCGGGAAATTGATCGTATAATATCTCATCTTACCGCCGAGGACGTTTCTCTTCGAGGTGTAACCATCGGTGTCGGTCATCTGGCAGCGGAAGGTGCAGACGTAGTGATGCGAGTCGGGGTAGTCATCATACATATCGAACGCGGCGGCACCCGTCATAGGCATATGGTCGTATTTGGTCATATAAGGCATTTTAACGCGGATGGCGATGCGCTTCGAGTCGGTAGAGAAACGGACGCGTCCGCCGCAGGTGTGCGAGGCGTTGCGCGCGGTTCCGGGGTTGGTCGCTTCTGCAACTTCCTTGGGCAGACGGCGGTAGGTGTCACCCTCGATGCCCGCAAAACCGTAAAGATCGAGATTCGCGGCATCATACCACACAAGACCCTCCGCATCGGCGGAAACTATCATATTTTTGTCAAGTTCTTTCGGAATATTACTCATTTTGCCATACCTTTCTATGTAAATGAATTTTATTTTTCAATTTCTGCTGTGAGCGCGCGGCACATTTCCGCAAAGGTGGGATATATCATCCCCGCACCCATTTCGGCGAAATTTTCGGCTGATATTGCGCCGGTGCAGACGGCGGCGAAATCCACGCCCGCGTTCTGCGCGGTCTTAAGGTCTGTGACGCTGTCGCCGACATAGAGAATATCTTCGAGCGACAATCCCTTCTTTTCGGCAATCAGGAAGATTCCCGCGGGATCGGGCTTGTGCGCCGAGATCTCATCGGGTCCGATGACGGAATCAATATAGCCGTCAATCCCTTTGAGTTTAAGGGGTGTACGGATATGATCGGATGCTTTCAGCGAGAGGATCGAGAGAGTGAGTCCTCTTTCGTAAAGCGAGCGCAGACCCTCGTCAACTCCGGGGAAGAATTCTGTTTGCTCGCGCATTCTGGGGGCGGAATAGTCGAAGTATTCGATATCAAGCTTTCTTGCCGTATCGGCGTCGAGTCCCGCATCAAGATAGATCGTCTCGGCGGTCATACCGATGCCGTCGCGCAAGATCTTTCGGTCAAGATCGTAGCCGTAGCGCGCCGCGTTGGAGTAGAGGCAATCCTCGATAAGAAAGGCGGTATCGGCTATCGTCAGGTCGAAATCCATTATAACTGCTTTATAATTTTTCATTTTTCCTCGTAAACAAAGCAATCCATATAGCGGAGCTTAAAGAGATTTATTTCGTGCTTGCGGTCGATAAGAGCCTTCTTTTCGGGAGAGGGCTCGATTCCCTCGCGGATGTATCTGTCAAGCTCCGCATATGTGAAACCGAGGTTGTCCTCGTCTGTCTTGCCGCAAAGACCGTCGATGGGGGTCTTGTCGACAAGCTCAATGGGAAGTCCGAGATAGCGTCCGATCTGCTTGAGTTCGGTTACGGTGAAGGAGGAGATCGGAGAGAAGTCGCCCGCGCTGTCGCCGTAGCGGGTCGAGTAGCCCACCCAGTCCTCGGAAAGGTTGCAGGTGTTTGCAACACGTCCGTTTACCGACTGCGAAACCGCGTAGAGAGTGGTCATACGGATTCGGGGCGGGATGTTCTGGAACGACTGCGGAGTCAGCGACTTTCCGAGCGCGTCGGCAACAGCCTTGTCCATCGCGTCCGCCGTTTCCTTGATATTAACAACGACGTTTTCGATTCCGAGGTGCTCGCAGAGCTGATGCGAGCAGGAGATATCGAACTGCTCGCCGCGGGGCATCAGAACGCCGAAAACGCGATCCTTACCCAGAGCCTTGACGCAGAGCGCGGCAACGATGGAGGAATCCTTGCCCCCGGAGATGCCGACAACCGCGCGGCATCCGGGTCCGTTCTTTTCAAACCAATTTCTGATCCATTCGACGCATTCTTCTGTCGCGCGGACGGGATCGAATCTGTATTCTTTCATTACTTAGTTTTCCTTTTTCTTGATTATAAGTACGGATGCGGGAATGAGAGCGATGAGAGCGAGCGAGATCATACCGCCGCAGCCTCTCTTTTTGGCAACGGTGTCGGTAACTTCGGTAGGATCGGTTACGGGCTCTGTTACATCGGGAGCCTCGGTGGTGACTTCCTCTGTGGTATCGGGTGCGGGCTCACGGTTGTCTGCTGCGAGGATCACGGGGGTTACGGTGTAGTAGACGGTGCCGTTCGAGAGGGGCTTTTTGAGCTTGAAGAAGAAGCCTTCGGCATCATCCGAGAGGGTGACGTGACCGTCCTCGTAGGTGCCTGTACCGCCGATTACTACAAGTTCTGCTTTAGCTGAACCTGCATTGTTGCCCGCATATGTGACTGCATTCAGAACGAGCTTGCCGTTTTCATCAAAGGAAGCTGTGAAATCCTCAACGTAAGTGCCCGCCCACTGGCTGTAGTTGGTGGTGATACCGCGGATACCGGTGATGAAGAATCTGTTGAAATTATCCTCGTTGTTGACGGTCCAGTTCCAGAGGGTGACGCCGCGGACAGCGAGGTCTGCGTAAAGATTCGGACCGAGAGTGCCCGAGCCCTGGTTGGGAGAGTACGCGGTGTTGAGCGGAATTACGGTCGAAAGAATGTCCTGTGTTACTACAAGGCTTCTTTGCTCATTGGCGGTGATGTTGCTTGTTAAGAAGTTGACGGAAATACCGGGTGCCGCTTTGCGCATTGCGGTTATCATCGACTTGTCGAACGCGATGATAACGACCTGACGCTCCATACCGTATTCCTTGATAAGCTTTATAAGAGGCTCGCCGATCTTTGTGTTGCTGCCCTTGAGCTCGATTACGATTACCTCGCCCGTGCCCTTGAATTTCTCAAAGTAGTCCTTGAGAAGCGGAATGGGATTGGTGGGGAAGCTTGTGTTGCCGTCAACCACATAATTTTTGATGGTTTCGGCTGTCTGATCTGCGATGTTACCCGTGCCGTTGGTGGTACGGTCAAGGGTGGCGTCGTGCATAACGACAATGTTGCCATCGCGCATAAGGTAGACATCGTTTTCAACCATCGTTGCGCCGAGCTCGAACGCCTTGACAGAGCCCTCAACGGTGTTTTCCTGTGCCTTGGAGGGAACGCCGCGGTGACCGATGATCTCGGGAGTGCGGACGAGGGTGTTTGTGTCGTAATATTTGGTGAAGCAAGCCTCGGTCGCCTTAACGTCGGGAGTGATCAGACCGAGAACGCCGTTGTTGATCGCGCTGACAGCGGAAATATCCTTTTCGGTGACCGCCTGCCATACTACAAGGTATCTGTCCTGGAGATAGGAAACGTAATCGCGCTTTGCAATGCTTTCGGGAAGGATCGCGCCGCGTGCGCCGCATTCGACGATCTTGCCGCGGAGCTCCTCGTCAGAGAGGTTCATTGCGGTGGCGTCAAGCATACCGTAGAGCATATTGAACTTGGAGCGCGCGTCGGTGATGAGCTTGGGATCGGATGCGATAACGTAAGCATCGCAGAGTTCAAGAGTTCCCGCGTACTGACCGAGAGCCAAAGCCTCGCTTGCCGAATCAACGCGGTAAGCGGGGATGACGCGCTCGCATACTGCGGCATCGGCGATCTTTGTAAACTTACCGTCAAGAATTACGCCGAAGGTGTTGTTTTCGTATGCCGCATCAAGAATAGCGATTGCGGGAAGAGTGGTATCCAGTGCCTTGAGCTCAGCCGCGGTCTTGACCTCGGTGATGAGCGCGGGCTCAAGAACTACATTGGAATCGGGGTCGCGTGTGTCGCGGAGCTGGGGGCGGGGCTT
Source organism: Clostridia bacterium (assembly GCA_017628755.1). Lineage (GTDB taxonomy): Bacteria > Bacillota > Clostridia > Oscillospirales > CAG-272 > CAG-390. The sequence goes on from JAGBYM010000041.1 coordinate 41,070, forward strand.
TAAGAGCTTGCTTTCGGGGTTTACGGTGATCTTGACGCTGTCAACGGTAAGGCGCGCGCCGCGGACCTGGAAGCCCATTGCGCCCGAGGTGTAGGGGGTGTTCTTTTCGGTGAGGTAGGTCTTGCCGTTTACTGTGCTTGTTGCTACGTTTCCGCAGAAGTTCACGGTAACGTCAAAGTATGAGCCGCCGCTGATGCCGGTAACCGGACCCTTCTGCGTTACGTTCCAAGAGTCGGAGGCGGTACGCTCCGCGATCTCAAGACCGTTCGAAGCGGAAATATTGTATCTGAACGCGTTCTGAATATAGGGGATCTTCTTGCCCGAGGGATCCTGCAGACGGAATATCATCGCGCCGAAGCGGGAGGTTGCGGTCTGCTTGGTTACTTTTACGCGCGCGGAATAGATCGCGTCGCCGAAGTGATCAAGATAGGAGGGAAGAAGCACGCGCATGTGGTTTGCGCCGTCGTTTGAGGCATCAAGATAGATACCGGTCTCGGCTTCATCGTAACCGAAGGTGGTACCCGAGGGCTGCTGGATTACGCGGAACTGAGAGAGATCGGGCGCGGTCGAGTAATCGTTCTCATAAAGAACGTATTCGGTCTCGCCCGGATTTTTGGCAACGACGAAGACGGTCTTGGTCTTGCCACCCGCGGTTGCCTTGAGCTGATAAACTCCCTTGGCTGCGGGGGTGTAAGAGGTGATGGTATTATCGCCGTCCTTCCAAACTGTGTCAGCGGGCGCGGCAGGATTTACGCCCTCTTCAAACTGAACGCTGACCTTGGTAAGATCGACGGTCTTGCCCGCATCCGTGCAGATCGCGGGGCTCGAGTAGCCAACGTAGATGAGCTCGTCCGCCGCCGAAACAGGTGCTGTCAGGACGAGGGGGAGGAGCATAAGTACGCATAAAGTTAATGCAAAAATTCTTTTCATGGTTTTCTCCTAAGAATGCGAAAAATTTATCTTTCCTTCCACCGCGGATAAACCGCGGAGGGAGAGATACATAATTATTTATATTATATAACATTTCTTACTCTCAGTCAATGAAATTTTCAAAAAAGAATTGATTTTTAGTCAATTATGTGATATTATATAATCAGATAAATATGCAAAACCCCGTAAAGGAGTAAGAATATGAAAAATTATGACGTTATAATTATAGGCGCGGGACCCGGCGGTATCTTCACCGCATATGAGCTTCACAAGCTTGCGCCCGAAATGAAGGTTGCTGTCCTTGAGACCGGCGCACCTCTTGCCGAGCGTAAATGCCCCATCGACGGCAAGAAGATCAAGTCCTGCATCGGATGCAAGACCTGTGCGATAATGAACGGCTTTGGCGGAGCGGGAGCATTCTCGGACGGCAAATACAATATAACCACAGAGTTCGGCGGCACTCTCCACGAGTATATCGGTAAGGAAGAGGCTATCGACCTTATGAACTACGTTGATACCATCAACCTTTCTCACGGCGGCGAGGGCACAAAGCTCTACACCACCGCAAACTCGAATCTTAAGACTAAGTGCCTGCAGAACGGTCTGCATCTGCTTGACGCGTCGGTACGCCACCTCGGCACAGACGTAAACTACGTCGTTCTCGAAAATCTCTACAACGAGCTCTCGCCCACGGTGGATTTCTTCTTCCGCACACCCGCGACAGACGTTGAAAAGACCGAGGGCGGCTACCGCGTCAACACCAAATCCGAGGTCTTTGAGGCACCGATCTGCATCATTTCCGCAGGACGCTCGGGTAGTAAGTGGATGGAGAAGGTCTGCGATGATCTCAAGATCCCTACAAAGTCGAACCGCGTTGATATCGGCGTACGCGTTGAGCTCCCCTATGAGATCTTCGCGCATCTGACCGACGAGCTTTACGAATCGAAGATCGTCTACAGAACCGAAAAATTCCGCGACCTCGTCCGCACATTCTGCATGAATCCCCGCGGCGCGGTCGTTAACGAGAACACCAACGGCATCGTTACCGTAAACGGACACAGCTATGACGATCCCGCGAAGCACACGGGCAACACCAACTTCGCCCTTCTCGTTTCCAAGCATTTCTCGCATCCCTTCAAGGATTCGAACGGCTATGGTGAAAGTATCGCTAAGCTTTCGAACATGCTCGGCGGCGGAGTTATGGTACAGCGCTTCGGCGACCTCATTCGCGGTCAGCGTTCGAACGAGAAGAGAATGGCGGATTCCTTCGTGCGCCCCACTCTTCAGGCGACCCCCGGCGACCTCTCTCTCGTTATCCCCAAGCGAATCATGGACGGCATCATCGAGATGATCTACGCGCTCGATAAGATCGCGCCCGGCACCGCAAACGACGATACTCTCCTCTACGGCGTTGAGGTCAAGTTCTATAATATGGAAGTTGATACCGACAGCCACCTCCAGACCTGCCACGAAAACCTCTTCGTAATCGGCGACTGCGGAGGAACGACCCACTCGCTCTCCCAGGCATCGGCAAGCGGAGTCTGCGTAGCACGCTACATCGCATCGAA